>JBBQAY010000003.1:0-95691 GCA_038316965.1 Candidatus Nanopelagicales bacterium | reverse complement strand
CTCACCACAGATGCCGAGGTCGGTGACGACGTCGCGCGGCTGTTCAACGTGCTGTCGGGCTACTCGATGGAGACCGAGTACCGCCGGCTGCTGGTTGCTCCGCACTCGCTGCGCTCGGGACTGCTCGAACGGATCGAGCGCGAGGTCGAGCACCACCGCAACGGCCAGCCCGCGCACATCACCTTCAAGTGCAACTCGATCGTCGACGAGGCGACGATCGATGCGCTCTACCGCGCATCGCAGGCCGGCGTGGCGGTCGACGTCTGGGTTCGTGGGATCTGCGCCCTGCGCCCCGGCGTCCCCGGGCTGTCCGACAACATCCGGGTGCGCAGCGTCCTCGGTCGCTTCCTCGAGCACTCGCGCATCTACCGGTTCGAGAACGGCGGCGAGCCCGAGGTGTGGATCGGCTCCGCCGACCTCATGCACCGCAACCTCGACCGTCGTATCGAGGCGATCGTCCGCCTCGGCAGCCCGAAGCACGTGGCAGGCCTGAGCACGCTGCTCGAGCTCGCGTTCGACGAAGGCACGAGCACCTGGCACCTCCGCGCCGACGGGCGCTGGGACAGAGTGGCTACCGCCCCCGACGGCGCCCGGCTGGTCGACGTGCAGGCCGCGCTCATCGCGCGCAGGCACGTGCGCCCGGCCGTCGTGCCCCTCCCCAGCGGCTGACAACCGCACCGCGAACGACCATGAGCGCGTGAGAGGCGGGTCGTGACCATGAACGACGCCGGTCAGGGCGCTCAGCGGCCTGACCCCGACCTGGTCCTGCCGCCGCCGGTGCCCGTGGGCCCGCACTCCACGGCCGGCGTCGCGGTCATGGCCCACCTCCGCCGCCATGTCGGCGCTCTGCTCGACGCCGACCGCGGCCTCGACGATGATCTGCCCGACGCCGTCCATCAGGCACGTGTCTCCGCCCGCCGCCTGCGCTCGGGGCTGAAGGTGTACGGCGACCTGCTGCGCGGCAGCACACCGACCCGGCTCCGCGATGAGCTGGGCTGGTACGCCGGTCTTCTCTCGCCCTCGCGCGACTACGAGGTGTTCGCGGCCACGCTCGACGACCTGGCCGTCGCCGATGAGGTGCCGGCGGGGTTCGACCCGGCGACCGACGTCACGGCTCTCGCGGCAACGCTCTCGCCCTGGCTGATGGCACAGCGCACCAGGAGCCACGCGGCCGCCCTGGTCGACCTGCGCTCGGCGCGTGCCGCGGCACTGCGCCGCGACCTGGCGCGCACCGCCCGCGAGCCGCTCTTCGAACGGCGGGCCGCCAGGCCGGCCGGCGGTGTGCTGGCGCCACGCGTGCTCGAAGCCGACCGTCGCGCCGCTCGGTGGTTCGAGGCGCTCGACTCGTCGTCACATGCCGATCTCTGGCACCTGGCGCGGATCGCGGCCAAGCGCGCGAGGTACGCCGCGGAGGTAGGGATCGGCCCGCTCGGCCGTCCTGCCGAGCGACTGGCGCGGCTGTGGATCGACGTCACCGAGCCGCTCGGGCACGCGCAGGACGCAGCGGTCCAGCGCGAGCTCGTGCTGGCCAGGATCTCCGACCCCGCGGCTCCGCTGACCGCGGGCGAGGCATTCACCTGCGGCGTCTTCGTGGCCTCGACCCACGATCGCGAGCTCGTGGCCCAGGACCTCGCGCGCGAGGGATGGGCGCGGAGCCGCGGGCGGCACAAGGACCTGCGTCGAGCGCTGGGGGGCTGAGCCGCCGTGGCGAAGAAGAACCCCGACCGGATCGAGGCCGCCGGCGTCGTGCTCGTGCGCCAGGGCAACGACGGGCCCGAGGTGGCGGTCGTGCACCGACCGCACCGGTCCGACTGGTCGCTGCCCAAGGGCAAGCTCGATCCTGCCGAGCGGCACGACGTCGCCGCGGTCCGCGAGACCCGGGAGGAGACGGGCGTCCGCTGCGCACTCGGGCCGTCCCTCGGGAGCCGCAGCTACCTCGTGGCCGGGGAACCCAAGCGGGTGCGCTACTGGCGGGCCACGGTGCTCGAGGAGCACCCGCTCGACGCGTCGTCGGAGATCGACGAGTTCCGCTGGCTCGACCGTGACTCCGCCCACGACCTCCTGACGTACGCCGACGACCGTTCGCTGGTCGACATCGCCCTCGCCCTCCCGGACACCTACCCCACGATCGTGCTGCGCCACGCGCGGGCGACCAAGCGGGCGTTCTGGAAGGCCTCGGGCGACCCGCTCGCCGAGGTCGACAGCGAGCGCACGCTGAACCCGTACGGAGTCGAGCAGGCCCAGCGGCTCGTGCCCGTGCTGGCGGCGTACGCGCCGGTGCACGTCGTGTCGTCGACCTCCCGGCGCTGCCGCGACACCGTGTCGCCGTATACCCAGAGCCTCGGGATCGGCGCCCGTCTCGCGCCCGAGCTGTCCGAGGAGGGCTGGCGCGACTTCCCGGACGCCACAGCGGGCGTGGTCCGCGACCTGCTCGGGCTCGACGTGCCGGCTGTCTGGTGCACGCACCGGCCGGTGATGGGGACGCTGCTCGGTACCGTGGCCGACCTCCTCGGCCTTCGGCACGACAACGGCAAGCTCCCGGCCCGGCTCAACCCCCGCATGAGGCCGGGCAGCGGGATCGTGGTGCACCGTGCCGCCGACGGCCGGGTGGTCGCCATCGACCGGTTCGAGACGTGACGCTCGTCGCCCCGCCTGCCCCGTCTGGACTGCTTCCGTTCACCCGTCGTTCACCTTGGGACGCCCAACCGGTCAGGTGACCTCCCTAGCGTCGAAGAGTCAGAAGACTCTCGGATATACGGAGGACAGCGTGTCCATCAACCGCACCCGCGGCCTCGCGGCCGTCATGATCGCCGGCGCCCTCGCCCTTACCGCCTGCGGCTCGGACGGCGGCTCCGCCACCGACTCCGGCACCGGCGGCGCCGGCAACATCACCTGCGTCAAGGGCTCGATCAAGGCCTCGGGCTCCAGCGCCCAGAAGAACGCCATGGCCGAGTGGATCAACGCCTACCAGGCGGCCTGCCCCGACTCGACCATCGACTACCAGGCGACGGGCTCCGGCGCCGGCATCACCGACTTCATCAACGGCCAGACCGCGTTCGCGGGCTCGGACTCCGCCCTCAAGGAGGAGGAGCAGCCCAAGGCCGACGCCCGCTGCAAGACCGGCTCGGCGATCAACATCCCCATGGTGGGCGGCGCGATCGTGCTCGCCTTCAACGTCGAGGACGTCGACACGCTCACGCTGACCCCCGACCTGATCGCGGGCATCTTCAACAGCAGCATCACCAAGTGGAACGACCCGAAGATCGCCGCGGCGAACGCCGGCGTGACGCTGCCTGACGCCACCATCGCGCAGTTCCACCGCAGCGACGAGTCGGGCACGACCGACAACTTCACCAAGTTCCTCAAGGCGCAGTCCGCCACGATCTGGACCTACGAGGGCGGCAAGGCCTGGAGCGCCCCCGGCGGCCAGGGTGCCAAGGGCTCTGACGGCGTCGCCACCGCCGTGAAGGACACCAAGAACTCGATCGGCTACGTCGAGCTCTCCTTCGCCCTGGACGGCAGCCTCAAGACCGCTGCGGTCGACAACGGCGCCGGCGCGATCGACGCGACCTCGGAGAACGCGGCCAAGACGATCTCGGGCGCGACCATCAAGGGCACCGGCAACAACCTCGCCCTGTCGATCGACTACGGCGTCAAGGACAGCTACCCGATCGTGCTGCTGACCTACGAGATCACCTGCGAGAAGGGCCTCACCGGCGTCGACCTCGACCTGACGAAGGCGTTCCTCACCTTCGCCGCCAGCGAGGACGGCCAGTCCAAGCTCACCGAGATCGGCTACGTCCCGATCTCCGGCGACCTGATCACGAAGGTCCGCACTGCGGTCTCGGCCATCGCCTGACCCGGCTAGTGTCTCCAGGGGTGGCAGGCTGCGGCCCGCCACCCCTGGAGCGCATCCACTCCTGACGAACACGGCGGTCAACCGATGAGCACGACAGTCGAGCCCCCCGGCGCCCCGTCGTCGGCCCCTACGGCCGACGGCATCAAGGGACAGGCGGTGCGCCGCGGCGACCGCGTCTTCCTCGGGCTCTCGCGCGGCGCCGGCGTCATGATCCTCGCGATCATGGCGTCCATCGCGGCCTTCCTCGTCTGGCGGGCGATCCCCAGCCTCCAGGCCAACACGGCCAACTTCTTCACCGAGACCCAGTGGTCGCCGGACGCCGAGCCCGCGTTCTTCGGCATCGCAGCCCTGGCCTTCGGCACGCTGATGACCTCGATCATCGCCATGCTCCTCGCAGTGCCCGTCGGGATCGGCATCGCGCTGTTCATCGCGCACTACGCCGGCCGGCGGCTGGCTGCGGTCCTCGGGTTCGTCACCGACCTGCTCGCGGCCGTCCCGTCGATCATCTTCGGCATGTGGGGGCTCGCGTTCCTCATGCCGCAGATGGAGGGGCTCCTGGTCTGGCTCAGCACCTATCTCGGCTTCATCCCGCTCTTCCAGAACGACCTCGAGCAGTACACCCGCTCGCTCGCGATCGCCGGCACCGTCCTGGCGATCATGATCCTGCCCACCATCTCGGCGATCAGCCGCGAGGTCTTCGTGCAGACGCCGCGGGAGCACATCGAGGCCTCGCTCGCCCTCGGCGCGACGCGCTGGGAGATGGTGCGGATGGCGATCTTCCCCTTCGCCAAGCCGGGCATGATCTCCGCCTCCATGCTCGGGCTCGGCCGCGCACTGGGTGAGACGATCGCGGTGGCGCTGATCCTGTCGGCGTCGTTCGACATCAACTGGCACATCACCGAGCCGGGCGGCACGACGTTCGCGGCCAACATCGCGCTGAAGTGGAACGAGGCCGGCACGATCGGCCTCTCGGCGCTGATCGCCAGCGGTCTCGTGCTCTTCTTCATCACTCTCGCGGTCAACATGGCCGCCCGCATAGTCATCGCGCGCCGCTCCGATTTCTCGGGGGCGAACTGATGTCTGACACCACGAACCCGCGCAACCTGAGCGACGACGACCGCGTCGAGTCCGACCGCCTGCTCCACGATGCCCTCACCGGGGGCAAGCTCCCGCGCTGGGCCACCGCCGCTGTGGCCGCAGCCGCCCTCGTCGTCGCGATCGTCCTCAACCTGCTGACCTCGGTGGACGGAGTCGCCGGCACCCTGGTCGTCGCGGTGCTGCTCTTCGTCGCGTTCCAGACCCTGTGGAGCTTCCGCGTCGAGGGCCGTCGCCACGCCGTGGACCGGCTCGCCACCACCGCCGTCTACGCAACCTTCGTGATCGCTCTGGCGCCGCTGGTCGCCGTCCTCCTGACCGTGATCGTCCAGGGCTTCCAGGTGATCTCGGCCGAGTTCCTCACCACCTCGATGCGTGGCGTCTCGCCCCGCGCCGAGGGCGGCGGGCTCTATCACGCGCTCATCGGCACGCTCCAGCAGGTCGGCATCGCCACCCTGTTCGGAGTGCCCCTCGGCGTCCTCACCGCGATCTACCTGGTCGAGTACGCCCCCAGCGCGAAGAACCGGCGGCTGGCCCGCGCGGTCAGCTTCTTCGTCGACGTGATGACGGGCGTGCCGTCGGTCGTCGTCGGCCTCTTCATCTACACGGCCTTCGTGCTCACCCTCGGCATGCAGCGCTCGGGCTTCGCCGCCTCGCTCGCCCTCACGATCCTCATGCTGCCGGTGATCGTGCGCTCGACCGAAGAGATGCTGCGGATCGTCCCGAACGAGCTGCGGGAGGCGTCGTTCGCCCTGGGCATCCCCAAGTGGCGCACGATCCTCAAGGTCGTGCTGCCGACAGCGCTCAGCGGCATCATCACTGGTGCGATGCTCGCGATCGCCCGTGTCGCGGGTGAGACGGCACCGCTGCTGCTCACCACGTTCTTCACGAACTCGATCAACGTCAACCCGTTCAACGGCCCCCAGGCGGCGCTGCCGACGTTCATCTGGGACCAGTTCAACAGCGGCACCGACCCCTCACGGTCCCGTGCCTGGGGCGGCGCGCTCGTCCTCATCGTCATCGTCATGCTGCTGTACGCGGGCGCGAAGCTCATCGCCCGGTACACCGGCGTGAAGAAGTAGTCCCGACCCTCCGACCGAGGAACCCTCACCATGGCAAAGCGCATCGACGTCACCGACCTCGACATCTACTACGGCTCGTTCAAGGCCGTCGAAGGTGCGACGTTCTCGGTGGAGCCGCGCTCGATCACCGCCTTCATCGGCCCGTCGGGGTGCGGCAAGTCCACGGTCCTGCGCTCGCTCAACCGCATGCACGAGGTGATCCCGGGCGCCTACGTCGACGGGGACGTCCTGCTCGACGGCGAGGACATCTACGGGGCTGACATCGACCCGGTCAACGTTCGCCGCACGATCGGCATGGTCTTCCAGCGGCCGAACCCCTTCCCCACGATGTCGATCTACGACAACGTCGTGGCCGGCCTCCGCCTGGAGGGAGGCAAGCGCCGCAAGGCCGACCTGGACGACATGGTGGAGAAGTCGCTGCGCGGTGCGAACCTCTGGGAAGAGGTGAAGGACCGTCTCGACCGTCCGGGCTCCAGCCTTTCCGGCGGTCAGCAGCAGCGTCTGTGCATCGCCCGCGCGATCGCCGTCGAGCCCCAGGTGCTCCTCATGGACGAGCCGTGCTCGGCCCTGGACCCGATCTCGACCTTGGCGATCGAGGACCTGATGGAGGAGCTCAAGGAGCGCTTCACCATCGTCATCGTCACCCACAACATGCAGCAGGCTGCCCGCGTCTCGGACACCACGGCCTTCTTCAACCTGTCGGGCGTCGGCAAGCCCGGTCGCCTGGTCGAGATGGCTACGACCGAGGCGATGTTCAGCAACCCCACCCAGCAGGCGACCGAGGACTACATCTCCGGCCGCTTCGGCTGAGCCGCTCCACGCCTGCGACGGGGCCCCGCCTACTGGGGGGGGGCCCCGTCGACGCTTCCCAGGAGCCCCCGTGCTGACCCACGTCGTGTCCTTCACCCTCACCGACCCCTCCGACGCCGCGGAGACCGCGGCCCGCATCGAGGCGCTCGGGCCCCAGATCGGGGCCATCGGCTCGATCACGTCCGGCGTCGACATCCTCGGCGACCCCGGTGCCGCCCACGTCGTGCTCATCTCCACCCACGACGACGTCGACGGCCTGCGCGCCTACCAGGAGCACCCGGTCCATCAGGAGTTCGGCGCCTGGGTCGCCCCCCGCATCGCCGCCAAGACCGTGGTCGACTTCGTGTCCTGAGCCGCGGGCCGAGCCGCCCGTGGAGGTCGCACCGTGGGCAGCCACCCTTTGGGGGGTTCCGGGCGCGTCGCCCGGCGGCCTCGGCTACCGTGTGGCTCGTGACCGCCCGACTTCCCCAGGACGGCCGCCCTTGTGCGCACGAGGTGCACATCGAGGACGGTCGCTTCGCCCATGCGACGTGCAGCTGCGGCTGGCGCACAGCCGCTCGGCGCGACCGTCGGATCGTGCGCGCGGAAGCCCGTGACCACGCGCTGCTGTACGCGGGTCAGACCACGATCAACGAGTCCGTCGACATCTCGGATCCGGCCACGCGTCCGCGCACCCGCTCCGCCTCCTAGGCCGGCGGCTGCGCCTCCTGCGCCCGAGCCCTGGCCTTGCGCAGGTTGCGCAGGCCCTGCTCCCAGAACACCGGTGCCGCCCTGAGCACGACGTCGGGCATGCCTGCCATCAGCCGTACCTGCGCGCCACGCCAGTGCGGCACGCTCGTGACGAGCCGCGGTGCGGAGAACGACAGTGCGAGCGCGTCGTCGTGGAGAACGTCGGTGAGCATCGGGGTGAGCATGCCGTCGGGGCAGACCGCGGTGAGGTTGACCTCGCGTACGCCCTGGGCCCTGAGCTCGGCCTGCAGGCCGAGGGTGAACGACAGCACCCCCGCCTTGGTCGCGGCGTACAGCGCCTCGCCAGGCACGGGGACCCAGGACGCCAGCGAGGCGATCTGCACCACGTGGCCGCCCCCGTGGGCGCGCATGGACGCCACCGCCGCACGGGTGCCGTGCACGACTCCGAGCAGGTTGACCCGCACGACGCGGTCGACGACGTCGTCGGGCTGGGTGGCGGCGTCGCCCGCCCCCAGGACTCCGGCATTGTTGACCCAGACCCGAGGACGCAGCTCGTCGGCCAGCGCACGGCAGGCAGCAGCATCGGTGACGTCGAGAACACGGTCAGCACCCTGCAGGTCGACACCCACGACGTCGTAGCCCTCACGAGCGAGCCTCTCGACGAGCACGCGCCCCAGACCCCCGGCGGCGCCGGTGACGACGGCGGTACGACCGTCGCCCGCCCTCACCCGAGTTCGACCTTCTGACCCTTGCCGACCACGACGATCCCGCTGTCGCTCACGGTGTAGCGCTGGCGGTCGGTCTCGAGGTTGACGCCGATCTGGGCGCCGTCGGGCACGATCACGTTCTTGTCCAGGATCGCGCGACGGATGACGGCGCCGCGACCGATCTTGACGCCGTTCATGACGACGGTGCCCTCGACGTAGGCACCCTCGCGGATGTTGACGTCGTACGACAGCACGGAGTTGCGCACGTGGGCGCCGGCGACGATCGAACCTGCGCCGACCATCGACTCGTGCGAGTTGCCGCCCTCGACGAACTTGGCCGGGGGCAGTGGTGGGAGGTGCGTCAGGATCGGCCACTTGCGGTTGTAGAGGTTGAAGATCGGGTGCACGGACACGAGGTCCATGTGCGCGTCGTGATACGCGTCGAGCGTCCCGACGTCGCGCCAGTAGCCGCGGTCGCGGTCGGTCGAGCCCGGCACCTCGTTCTCGTCGAAGTCGTAGACGTTGGCCATGCCCTGGGACACGAGCATCGGGATGATGTTGCCGCCCATGTCGTGAACGGATCCCTCGTCGCTGGCATCGATGCGCAGCGCCTCGACCAGGACGTCGGTCGTGAAGATGTAGTTGCCCATCGACGCGTACACGTGGTCGGGGTCGCCGGGGATCGTGACGGGGTCGAGCGGCTTCTCGACGAAGCGGCTGATGCCGCGGCCGTCCGCCGTCGTCTCGATGACGCCGAACTGGTTCGCCTGCTCCTTGGGCACGCGGATCCCGGCCACTGTTACGCCCGCCCCGGACGCGATGTGCTGGTCGAGCATCTGCTGCGGGTCCATGCGGTAGACGTGGTCGGCACCGAAGACGACGACGTACTTCGGGCTCTCGTCGTACACGAGGTTGAGGCTCTGGAAGATGGCGTCGGCCGAGCCGGTGAACCAGCGCGGGCCGAGGCGCTGCTGTGCGGGCACGGGGGTGATGTAGTTGCCCAGCAGCGTCGACATCCGCCAGGTGGTGGTGATGTGACGGTCGAGGGAGTGGCTCTTGTACTGCGTCAGCACGCAGATGCGCAGGTAGCCGGCGTTGACCAGGTTCGACAGGACGAAGTCGACCAGGCGGTAGGCGCCGCCGAAGGGCACGGCCGGTTTGGCGCGGTCGGCCGTCAAGGGCATGAGCCGCTTGCCCTCGCCGCCGGCGAGCACGATTCCCAGGACGTCACGGTTGGCCACGCGCTCACAGTAGACCGGGACCACGGGGCGTGTACGGCGTTGCCGGGGGCGGGTCGACGTGCTTGCCCGACCCACGCCCCGGGGGATGTCGGTCACCCCTAGGCTGACGCACGTGCTGCGCGTAGGGATCCTCACCCGTGAATGGCCGCCCGACGTCTACGGCGGTGCAGGCGTCCACGTGGAGGAGCTCGTCCGTGAGCTCCGACCGCTCGCCGATGTCCGCGTGCACGCGTTCGGGGCCTCGCGCACCGGCGCCATCGGGCACCAGGTGCCGGCCGCCTTCGCCGACGCCAACCCGGCGCTGCAGACCCTCGCCGTCGACCTCGACATGGTCCGGGTGCTCGACCAGGTCGACGTCGTCCACTCGCACACCTGGTACACCAACCTCGCCGGCCACCTCGCCGCAGAGCTCTGGAAGGTGCCGCACGTCGTCACCGCCCACTCCCTCGAGCCGCGCAGGCCGTGGAAGGAGGAGCAGCTCGGCGGCGGATACCGCATGTCGTCCTGGGTCGAGGCGTCGGCGTACCGCGAGGCAGGCGCGATCATCGCCGTCTCCGAGGGCATGCGCCTCGACGTCCTGGACGCCTACCCGTTCGTCGAGCCCGAGCGTGTCCATGTGGTGCGCAACGGCATCGACACCGTGGCGTGGCAGCCCCGGGAGTCCAGCGACCTGATCGAGACCTACGGCATCGACATGAGCCGGCCCTTCGTGGTGTTCGTCGGACGCATCACGCGGCAGAAGGGCATCAAGCACCTGCTCGCAGCGGCCGCCCGCTTCGACCCCGAGGTGCAGCTCGTCTTCTGCGCCTCCGCGCCGGACACCCCCGAGATCGGCCACGAGACCGCCGCCGCCGTCGAGGTGCTGCGCGAGACGCGCGACGTCGTCTGGATCCAGGAGCACGCAGCGCGGCCGGTGGTGCAGCAGCTGCTCACCCACGCAGTCGCGTTCCTCTGCCCGTCGGTGTACGAGCCGCTCGGCATCGTCAATCTCGAGGCCATGGCCTGCGAGACCGCTGTGGTGGCCTCGGATGTCGGCGGCATCCCCGAGGTCGTCGTCGACGGCGAGACCGGGATCCTCGTGCACTTCGACGCCGACGACGAGGAGGACTTCCGCCGGCGTTTCGCCGACGCCGTCAACTCCCTCGTGGCCGACCGCGCCCGCGCCCGCGCCATGGGCGTGAAGGGCCGCACCCGCGTCATCGCGGAGTTCGGCTGGCACGTCATCGCCCAGCAGACCGTCGAGGTCTACCTCCAGGCCGGTGCTGTGCCGGGAGCCCCCACGCCGTGACCGTGTTCGAGACACCGCCGGTCGAGCAGGTCGACCGGCGGCCGGTGCTCGGCTACGCCACCTACCTCGTCGCCGCCACGCTGTTCGCCCTCAACGGGTCGGTGAGCAAGTTCCTGCTCCTCGGCGGCGTGCCCTGGCAGCGGCTGTCCCAGCTGCGGGTCACGCTCGCGTTCCTCATCCTCTTCGTCGTCGTGCTGCTCGTACGCCGCAGCGGACTGCGGCTGCGGCGGTCCGAGGTCGGCAGGATTGCGGTCTACGGCATCCTCGGCATCGCGGCGACGCAGTCGCTCTACTTCCTCGGCATCCAGAGGCTCGCCGTCGGTGTGGCTCTCCTCATCGAGTTCACCGCGCCGATCATGGTCGCGCTGTGGTTCCGCTTCGTCATGCGCGAGCCGGTGCGCGACCGCGTCTTCCTCGCCCTGCTGCTCGCCCTCGTCGGCCTCGCGATGGTGGCGCAGGTCTGGGCCGGCTTCTCCCTCGACACCATCGGTGTCGTCGCCTCGGTCGGCGCCGCCGTTGCCCTGGCGCTCTACTACGTGCTCGGCGAGAAGCTGGTCGTCGACCGCGACCCGGTCTCGCTCACGATGTGGGGGTTCGCGTTCGCGACGGCGTTCTGGGCGGTCGTCCAGCCGTGGTGGTCGTTCCCGTGGGACACCCTCGACATCACCGCCGAGGTCTTCGGCCCAGCCGGCCCGGACGTGCCCGGCTGGGCGCTCATCGCCTGGATGGTCGTGCCCGGCACCGTGGTGCCCTTCGCCCTCGTGCTGCAGTCATTGCGTCATCTGCGGGCCACCCAGGCCTCGGTCGTCGGCATGACCGAGCCGCTCATCGCCTCGCTCATCGCCTTCGTGCTGCTCGGCGAGGTGCTGACGCCGGTGCAGATCCTCGGTGGCGCCGTCGTGCTCACCGGCGTATTGCTCGCGGAGACGTCGCGCTGACCCGCCCCCGCCGCTGTCGCGCGGCTGGTTGGATCGGGTCATGACCGATCTCGACGACGGCGTCGACCTCGCGGCCGGACCGGACGGGCGCGTGAGCACCTCGGCCGTGGCCAAGGCCGTGGTCGGCTCCGCGCTCTCGTCGGTCGACCCGGGCGCCGCCGCGCGGAGCAGTTCGGTCCGCGAGTGGCGCAAGGACTACTTGACCCCGTACCGCGACCTCGTCGTCGCCGGCTCCCGCTCCGCCTCGGCGGCGGATGCGGTCGCCCGTGCTGGGCTCGCGGCCCTGCACGAGCGCACGGTGTTCCGTCGCGACGGAGACGAGGTGCCCCTGCTCGAGGCGGCCGACCGCTGGACGGCGCCGGCGTACTCGTCGGTGACCATCCGCGGCGACGCCGCGCTCGACACCGGCCTCACGCTGCCGCTGCACGGCAGGCGTCTCTTCGGCGCCGACGTGCGCCGCCAGCTCGACTCCTGGGTGCACGAGGGCATCGTCGAACGCGGGCTCGCGACCTCGGTGCACACCGTGATCGACCATCCCGACTGGCTCGACCTGTCGGGCATCACCGTCGTCGTCCTCGGCGCCGGCGCGGAGATGGGGCCGCTGCGCTCGCTGCTGCGCTGGGGCGCGCACGTGGTCGCGGTCGACCTGCCGCGACCCGACATCTGGCAGCGCGTGATCGCAACCGCCCGGTCCTCCGCGGGCTCGCTCACGATCCCCGTCCCACTCGGGGCCGCGCCGTCCTCGGACGAGGAGATCGCAGCCGTCGCGGGGGCCGACCTCATCCGTCGGATTCCTGAGGTGCGTACGTGGCTCGGCGAGATCGACGGGCCGTTCACGCTCGGCACCGCCATGTACGCCGACGGCGCGACCCACCTCCGCGTGGCGCTCGCCGCGGACGCCCTCGGCGCCGCGCTGACGGCGTCCCGGTCGGACGTGGGCCTGGCGTTCCTCGCGACCCCGACCGACGTCTACGCCGTGCCGCTCACCGCGGTCGAGGAGTCGCGCCGCCGGTGGGAGGGCCGCGGTCTGTCGGGGATCGCGCAGCTGCCGCTGCGCGCGGTCGGCCGGTTCGCGCCGAACTATCCGGAGACCGTCACGACCGACCGCGGCGAGGTCGGCATCGCCGACTGCCTCGTGCCCCAGCAGGGCCCCAACTACGCGCTGGCCAAGCGGCTGCAGCGGTGGCGGGCGACGCAGTCGAGGCGCGACGGGGTCTGGACCTCGCTCAACATCGCGCCGGCCACCCGCACCCGGTCGGTGGTGAAGAACCGCGCGCTCGCCGCGGCGTACGCCGGTGCGCACCGCTTCGGCGTCGAGATCTTCGAGCCGGCGACGTCCAACACGCTCATGGCCGCTCTGCTGGTGCACGACCTGCGTTCGAGCGAGTCCCTCGCACGGCCCGTCGCCGTGCTGGCCCACCCGGACGACGCCTGGTCGCGTCAGGCCGCGCACGGCGGCCTGTGGCGCTCGGCGTACGCCCCGCGGTCGGTGCTCGGGATCGCAGCCGCTCTCGGCGTCCTCACCCGCAGCTGATTGCTCCGTCGGTTACCCGGGTAGCCACCGTGCGCTCTACCGCACGCTCCTTACCCGGGTAAGTCGTGGTCAGCACCCGGTTTGTTGATCTGCGCCAACTACTTGTCGTTTATCGACAAGAACCGTACGGTGGTCATCATGAGGTTCTACACCGTCGCGCTGCGCGGTCTGCTGGTGGCCCTGGCCATCGGCGCGGTTCTCGCCTACCTGCTGCTCTACGTCATCAGCCTCGACCTGGCCGCCGAGTTCCCCCCTCTGGCGCACCTGCGCCTGCCGCTCTACCTCGTGGCGGTCGGCGCCGGCATCCCGGCGGTGGTCGCGCTCGTGTCGCTGTGGTCGTTCTCGTCGCTCGTCGCCCAGGACGAGGGGTTCTCCCCCGGCACGGTGCGGCTCTTGCGCGTCATGCGGAACTCCTTCGCCGTGATGGCGGCGTACCTGCTCGTCGCCTTCATCGCCATCACCGTGGCCATGGCCCCCGGCCAGAGCCCTCAGGTCTTCCTCGCCTGGTCCGTGGCCGAGGTGGTCGCGCTGTTCCTCTTCACCTACTCCGCAGTGATGGTCGGCCTGTTCGACAACGCGACGGCGACCCGCCACGAGCACGAGCTGACGGTCTGACGTGGCGATCATCGTCAACCTCGACGTCATGCTCGCGCGCCGCAAGATGCGGCTCACCGAGCTGAGCAGCCGCGTCGACATCAGCGTCACGAACCTGAGCAACCTCAAGACCGGCAAGGCGCGCGCCATCCGGTTCACCACGCTCGAGGCGATCTGCGACGTCCTCCAGTGCCAGCCCGGCGACATCCTGGAGTTCGTGCCCGACGACGCGGCGAGCGACTAGCCGGCGGCCGCGCCGGGCCCGACGACGAGTCCGTGCCCGGTTGCGTCGCGCCCGGTCGGCCGACCTAGGACGCCAGGTGGGCGAGCAGGTCGTAGACGACGAACGCAGGCCAGACCAATGCCTTGAGCAGGCCCACGATGTGCGGGAAGAAGCCGTCCGCCTGCTGCCAGTACCAGACCGCGGCCCCGATGAGCCCGATCCCGTAGACCGCGTCGCCGCCGACGCCCGTGCCTGAGTTGTTCTTCGCCATGCCCCCAGCCTCCTCCTCCGCGGAGCCGCAGGAGGGGTGATGTCGATCTCCTCCGAGGCCGGGAACCGTGCTCACGCGCGGTGCTCGGGGCGGCCCCGACCGCCCTCACGATTCGGTCGATCCGGGGGTCACCCGCTACCGTGGTGGTTACTCCGCGTCACCTGGGAAGACTTTCATTGACGCGACCGCGCTCGATGAACCCGTCTGGATACCCCGTGACCACCCTGCTCGACCGTACGACGCATGCCGTCGTGATCCCCGAGACCACCGACATCACCCCCGATGCCGCGAGCCCCGCGGCCCCGACGTTCGCGTCGCTGGGCCTGCCGGCGCCGCTCGTCGCCGCGCTGCTGCGCTCCGGCATCGCCTCGCCGTTCCCGATCCAGGCCGAGACGATCCCGGACGCGCTTGCCGGCAACGACCTGCTCGGTCGCGGCAGCACCGGCTCGGGCAAGACCCTCGCCTTCGGCCTCCCGCTGATCGCACGCATCGCCGGCATGCCCGCCCAGCCGAAGCACCCCCGCGCCATCATCCTGGTGCCGACCCGCGAGCTCGCGATGCAGGTCAACGACGCGCTCGAGCCGCTCGGCCGGTCGCTCGGCCTGCACTTCAAGACCGTCGTCGGTGGCACCTCGATGGAGAAGCAGATCTACGCGTTGCGTCGCGGCGTCGACGTCCTCGTCGCCACCCCGGGCCGCATCGCCGACCTGATCCGCCAGGGCGAGTGCATCCTCGACGATGTCGAGATGGTGGTCCTCGACGAGGCCGACCAGATGTGCGACATGGGCTTCCTGCCCGAGGTCACCGCGCTGCTCGAGCTCTGCTCGCCCGCCGCCCAGACCCTGCTGTTCTCCGCGACGCTCGACGGCGACGTCGACACCATCGTCCGCGAGCACATGCACGAGCCCGTCCGCCACGAGCTCGACGCCGAGACCTCGCCGGTCGACACGATGGAGCACCACGTGCTCGTCGTGAACCGCGAGGACAAGGCCGTCGTGGCCACCGAGATCGCCCGCCGTGACGGCCGCACGATCATGTTCGTCCGCTCGCAGCTCGGCGCCGAGCGCGTGGCCGGCAACATCGCCGACCGTGGCGTCAATGCGCGCGCGCTGCACGGTGGCATGAGCCAGAACGCCCGCACCCGCACCATGGCGGAGTTCAAGGAAGGTCGCATCGCGGTCCTCGTCGCGACCGACGTCGCCGCGCGCGGCATCCACGTCGACGACATCTCGCTGGTCGTCCACGTCGACCCGCCCGAGGACCCGAAGGCTTACCTGCACCGCGCCGGTCGTACGGCGCGTGCCGGTGCCGAGGGACGCGTCGTCACCCTCGTTCTGCGCAACCAGCGCAAGGGGATGCAGCGTCTGCACCAGGCGGCCGGCGTCTCCGCCGAGGAGCACGAGGTCGGTCCCGGCTCGGAGAAGCTCGCCGAGCTCACCGGTTCGCGCACCGCTCGCGAGTCCCGCCAGTCCTGATCCCCGCTTCGCTGCCCGCACGGCCCCTTCATCCGCACGCGAAGGGGCAGTGCGGGCAGCCGCGTCTCGGGGGTCAGGTGGTGACGGCGCCGTCGACCACGGTGTCGGGTGCCTCATGGGGTGCGATGCGGAACCAACCCGCCAAGAGCGGTACGACGAGCAGCACGGGCACCAGCGCGGCGAACGCCCAGCGCAGCCCGACCCCCTCGGCGATGCCGCCGATCAGCGGCGCGCCGATCACGAAGCCGGCGTAGTTGAACACGTTGACGCGGGCGACGGCCAAGCCGCTCGCGGCCTTGTCGTGCGAGGCGGCGGCGGAGAACGCGAGCGGGATCGCCGGGCAGATGCCCAGGCCGAGGATGCCGAACGCGACGAGCGCCAGCGCCGGTGACGGAGCCAGCGCGAGCAGCACCGCGGCCCCCACGGCGATGAACCCGCCTACGCGTACGAGCGGCACCGGGCCGATGCGGTCGACGTACCGGTCGACGACGATGCGCCCGACCATGGTCATGAACGCGTAGACGCCGTACGCCAGGGCCGCGGTGCTCTCGCTGCTGCCGAGGCCGTCGTTGAGGTAGACCGCGCTCCAGTTCGAGGCGCCCGAGTCGGCGATGTAGACGCACATGAGCGCGATGCCGACGAGAATCACCGGGCGCCAGTTGATGTGCCCCTTGTCCGAGTGCACGACGTCGGGGGTGGGGTGCCCCGGCAGCAGGTGCCGTCCGGCCAGCAGCTGGAACGGGATGACGGCGACGGCGATCGCGGCGAAGAAGACGCCGAGCGAGACCGAGGAGTCGGCGGCGAGCGACGCGAGGATCGCCCCGACCAGGCCCGCGAGGCTGAACGCGGCGTAGTACGACGCCACGACGCTGTGCCCGATGTCGTCCTGGATGCGCACGCCCTGGATGTTCATCGAGGCGTCCACCGAGCCGAGGCCGAAGCCGACGACCGCCATGCCGACGATGAGCAGCGGGACGCTCTCGGCGAAGCCGATCACCACGAGCCCGAGGGGCACGACCGGGCCCATCGCCCGCAGCACCACCCTGCTCCCGTGCTTGGGTGCCAGCGCACCGGCCACGACGCTGCCGACGCCGGCGATGATCGGCACGAGACCGACCATGAGGCCGAGCTCGCCGTCCGACAGGTCGAAGCGCGACTGCAGCGTGGGGATGCGCGTCACGAGAGCCGCGAAGCAGATCCCCTGCACGATGAACGCCACGGTGACCGCAAGGCGCGCCCGTGTCAGCTCGATCGGCTGCTGCGGCGTAGTACTCGGCATGCTCACGCGCGCACGCTCCCACACCGAGCCGCCGCACGAGTTCCTAACGCGCGCTCAGATCGTCGGAGTTACTGCCCAAAGTGGGGCTTTGGCCGCCGCCATCACCCCACTTTGGGCAGTAACTCGCGTCTGTCAGGCGGCGTGCTTGGCTGCCGCGGCGCTTGCGAGGTACGGCGCGAGGTGGGCGGCGAGGACGTCCGCGGCCGGGGTCGGCACGAGGCCGAGCTCGCGCTGGGCGGCGCTCGAGTCGAGGACGAAGTCGTCGCGCATCTGGTACGCGACATCGGGCAGCTCGCGGATGAGCGGGCTGAAGACGCCGAGCGCCCGCATCATCCACGGCGCGTACTCGCCCATCTTCGGCGCCGGGACGCCGGCTAGGCGCGCGAGCTCGGTGATGGCTTCGCGCTGGCTCATCGTGAGCGCGCTCGGCACGTGCCACGGACGGCCCCATGCGCGCTCGTCGGAGCCGATGGCCACGAGCGTCGCGGCCATGTCCTCGGTGTAGGTCCACGTGTGCCGCGAGTCGAGGCTCTGGCTCACGGTGACCTTCTTGCCCGCGAGCAGCTTCGGCATCACGCGGTCGCCGAGGTGGCTCTCGGCACCGGGCCCGATGTAGTCGGCACCGCGAGCCTCGGTGACCCGCACGCGACCGGACTCATGGGCGGCGAGAGCGTCGAGCCACATCCGGTTGCGCACCTGGGCCTTGGAGTACGAGCCCGCCAGGGGGAGGTCCTCGGTCATCGGCCGGTCCACCGGGCCGTAGCCGTACAGGTTGGCCGTGGTCACGAGCACGGCGCCGGACTTCTCCGCGGCAGCGAGCAGGGCGTTCGCGACCGGCGGCCAGTCAGTCGCCCAGCGGTGGTACGGCGGGTTCACGCAGTTGTAGATGACGTCGGCCCCGGTCGCGAGATCGGCGAGGCGATCGGCATCGGCGGCGTCCGCCGCGATGCGCTCGGCGCCCTCGGGCCCGCTGCCCGAGCGGGTCACGACGCGGACGGTGTCGCCGGAGGCGAGCAGGCGGCGGGTCACGGCCGACCCGATCGGACCGGCCCCGACGACGAGGTGCGTGCGGCTCATGAGGGACTCCCAGGTCTCGTTGCCCCCGGTGGTCGAGAGCACTGCTCACACTATGGAGCGGTGCACCGAGACTTGTCAAGAGCAGTGCTCACAATAGTGTCCACCGCTCTCGTCGTATGGCATCATCGGCGTCGTGACCGAGACTGCCGCCCTCCCGCTCGGGACCGCACCGCGCACGGCGCGTGAGCGGGCACGGGCCGAACTCACCCGCGAGATCGTGGCCACCGCGCGGGCGCACCTCGTCACCAGCGGCCCCGCCGGCCTGAGCCTCCGTGCGGTGGCTCGCGACCTCGGCATGGTCAGCAGCGCGATCTACCGCTACTTCCCGAGCCGTGACGACCTGCTCACGCACCTGATCATCGACGCGTACAACGCCGTCGGGGACGCCGCAGAGACTGCCGACGCTGCGGTAGCGCGTGACGACTACCTCGGCCGCTGGATGGCCGTGTGCCACGCGACACGCACCTGGGCGCTGGCGCACCCACAGGAATGGGCTTTGATCTACGGCTCCCCCGTACCGGGCTACCAGGCGCCGCAGGACACCATCGGCCCCGGCACGCGGGTGTCCATCACCCTCATCGAGGTGCTGGGCGACTCGCTGCGCAGGGGATACGCGCCCCCGATCACCGAGGTTCCCCCCGAGGTGTCCAGCGCGATGCAGGGCCTCAAGGACTTCCTGCCGTACTCCATCCCCGACTCCATGCTGGTCGGCGGCGTCATGGCGCGCACCCAGCTCTTCGGCCACATCAGCCTCGAGCTCGACGGTCAGTTCACCAACACGATCAACGACCTCGACACCATGTTCGACCACGTCATGCGGGTCACCGGCGAAGC
Source organism: Candidatus Nanopelagicales bacterium (assembly GCA_038316965.1). Taxonomy (GTDB): domain Bacteria; phylum Actinomycetota; class Actinomycetes; order S36-B12; family CAIYMF01; genus Longivirga. Next base: position 76,694 of record JBBQAY010000003.1, on the reverse strand, counting down.
TCTCGCACTTGCCTGAGCGAGCACCCCGGGCTGCGCCCTCGGTGAACACTGCACGAGCACGTACGCACGATCGCCCGCCGTGGGCGATGATCAGCCGGTGACCCGCGTCCTGACGATCCTCGGCTCGGGCGAGACCAGCCCCACGATGGTCACCCCCCACCAGAAGACGTTCGCCCGCCTCGGCACCGACGTTCGGGCCGTGCTGCTGGATTCGCCGTACGGCTTCCAGGAGAACGCCGACGAGCTCACGGAGAAGGCTCAGCAGTACTTCCGTGACAGCGTCGGACGTCCGGTGCAAGCAGTCACCTTCCGCTCGGCGCCGGCGCCCGACCCCGTGCTGCACGCGCAGGAGATGGCGCGATTGCGCGCTGCCGACTGGATCTTCGCCGGCCCCGGCTCGCCGTCGTACGCCCTGCGCACGTGGGCAGGGAGCGCGGTGCCCGAGGCCCTGCACGCGCGGCTGGCCGAGGGTGGCGCCGTCACCTTCGCGAGCGCCGCAGCGCTCACTCTCGGGCTGTTCACGATCCCGGTGTACGAGGTCTACAAGGTCGGCGAGACACCGCGCTGGCTCGACGGTCTCGACGTCGTGGGCCGAGCAACGGGTCTGCGGGCGGCCGTCGTACCGCACTGGAACAACGCTGAGGGTGGCACGCACGACACCCGCTTCTGCTGGCTCGGCGAGCGTCGGCTCGTGGCCCTCGAGGCGGAGCTGCCGGACGACGCCTTCGTGCTCGGCGTCGACGAGCACACGGGTCTCGTGATCGACCTCGACACGCGCATCTGCGAGGTCGTCGGCAAGGGCACCGTCGTCGTGCGCGTAGGCGGGCAGGAGTGGGTGCTCCCCGCCGGCGAGACCACCACGATCGACGAGATCGCCTCGCATGGTTCAGGTTCCGGCGCCGGCACATCTGCAGCGGTCGTGCCTGCTGCAGCTACTGCGCTCGATGCCTCGGCGGTCGACTCCGCACTCGCGGACGGCGACGTCGCCCGCGCCCTCGCCCTGGTCGGCGAGCTCGACCGCACCGCCGCGAGCGACGACGAGCGCAACGTCGTGCGCACTCTGCTCGCCCGCGCGGGGGCGGCGGTCGGCGAACCCGTCGACGTCACCGAGACGGTGCGTCCGCTCGTCGACGTGCTGCTCGTGCTGCGCAGCTCGGCCCGTGCCGAGAAGCGCTGGGCCGACAGCGACGCCATCCGTGACGGCCTCGCCGGTGCAGGTATCGAGGTGCGCGACACGGCCGACGGGGTCGAGTGGGAGGTACGGCGATGAGCACGGCACCAGTGGCGCTGGTCGGATCCGGCGAGTACCTCACGGTCATGACCGAGATCGAGGGCGCGCTGCTGCAAGGCCGGCGGCCGACCTACGTGCAGCTGGCGACAGCCGCCGCACCCGAGGGCGACGACTCGATCACCCGTTGGCACCGGCTCGGCCTCGAGCAGGCGGAGCGCCTCGGGGTCGCGCAGGTCATCGTCGACGTCCGCACCCGCGAGCACGCCGAGGATCCGACGCTCGCGGCTCTGATCGACGGCGCCGGTCTCATCTACCTCTCCGGGGGCAACCCGGCGTACCTCGCGGACACCCTGCGCGACACCGCGGTCTGGGCGGCCATCGTCCGCGCGCACGAGGCGGGTGCCGCCGTCGCCGGCTGCAGCGCAGGTGCGATGGCGCTGTCGGGCTGGGCACCCCGGATGCGCTCGATGCGCTCGGAGCAGCCGACCGGCCTCGGGCTCGTACCGCACGTCCGCGTGATCCCACACTTCGACAAGATGGCCGCCTGGGTGCCGGACATGCTCCGCAACGCGCTGCTCGGTCTGCCCGAGGGTGTCACGCTGCTCGGCATCGACGAGGACACCGCCCTCGTCGGAGGACCGCACGAGTGGACCGTGCAGGGCAGGCAGTCGGTCTGGGTGCTGGGCCACGGAAAGCGCGTGGAGCACACGGCCGGAAGCACCATCACCCTCCCCTAGCGCCGCCGGGTTTGCGATGAAGGCTGGGCCCCCGCCGGGCGACGATGGGCGAAGCCCTCGCCCGGTAGGGGACTTCATCCAATAGAGCCGAACAATCCCTCCCACGACGTCACGCAGTGGATGAAGGTCGCCTTCATTCAGAACGGCGACGAGCGGGGATCGAACGGCGTACGGCGCTACCCTCGGGACGTGACCTGCACCCCGCCGTGACCTGACGCCACGCCGCCCGCGGACCTCGTCGTCCGCACCGTGTCGTGCCGTCGCGCCCCGTGCCGGAAGGTCGTCCTCCATGCCCACCGCTGACCGCGGTTATCTCGCCGTGCTCCGGCGCCCGCACGCGGCACCGCTCGCGGCCTGGGCGTCGCTCGCGCGGCTGCAGTTCGGCGTGCTGCCCATTGCCACGTTGCTGCTGCTCGCCTCGACCCGCGGGTCGTACGCCGAGGCCGGTGCGGCGACGGCGGCGTACGGCCTCACGGTCGGCCTGCTCATGCCGCTGCGCGCACGCGCGGCGGACAGGTGGGGTCACGACCGCGTGCTGGTCACGTTCTCGCTGCTGAACGCGCTCGGCATCACGGCCGTGGTGGCGCTGGCGGCCGGTCCGCTGTGGCTGCTCGTCGTCGTGTCGCTCGTGGCCGGATCGCTGCCGGCGCCGGTCGGCCCGGTCGTGCGCTCGTCCTGGCACGACATCGTCGACGGCGACGACGACCTACTGCGTCGCGCGTACTCCTTCGACTCGGTGAGCGAGGAGGTGCTGTACGTCGCCGGCCCCATCGTCGCAGCCGCAGCGGTCGCGGTGTGGGGCGCGCCCGCCGTGATCCTCGCGTCGGCGACGGCGCTCGTGATCGCCTCCATCGGGTTGACGACGGTGCTGCGCGGGATGCGCATGTCCGCCGAGGAGCGGCCGCCTCGGCCGCGGGTGCCGTGGCGAAGCCTCACATTCCTGCTCGGGCTGCTGCCTGCGATCGCGATCGGCCTGCTGCTCGGCGGTCTCGAGCTCGCCGCCGTGGCGCTGATCGTCTCCCTCGCGGGCGAGGGCGTGGCCGGCGTGCCTGCGGCTCTCATCTCGATCGGCTCGATCGTGGGCGGCCTGGTCTACGGACGGCGGCGCTGGCCCGGCACGGCGGCCGCGCAGTCGGTCGCCGCAGTGCTCGGCGCGGCCGCCGCCGCCGCGGTCGGCGCATGGGTCGCGGGCGTGCTCCCTGCGGTGCTCGCGGCGTTCCTCGTCGCCGGCCTGTTCGTCGCCCCGGCCGTGGTGGCGTCGTACCTCGTGGCCGACGAGGCCGTGCAGGGCGCCAGCGCGGAGTCGACGGCGTGGGTCACCGCGGCGTTCAACGTGGGCACGGCCGCGGGCACGCTGCTCGCCGGTCTGCTGGTCGACGTCCGCAGCCCCAGCGCCGCGATGCTCACGCTCGCGGTCACGACCGTCGTGCTCGCGACTGCTGGCGCTGTCGGAGCGCGCCAGCGCTCCCCATAGGCGGAACGCGACGCAGAGTCGAACGATGATGGGAAGGATTGTTCGGCTCTATTGGATGAAGGTCGCCTTCATCGCAAACCCAGGGAGCTAGGAGCGGTCCTCGGGCTTGCCCTCGTCCATCTCGCGGAGGAAGTCCTCGAGCTGGGCGGCGATCTCGTCGCCGCTTGGCAGCTCCTCGCCCTCGACGAGGTCGGCCATCTGGAGCGCCGCGGCAGCCCCGCGGGACATCGCGTCGTACTGCGCCTCGAGGGCGTGCACGGCTTCGAGGTTCTCCGGGTTGGCGGCAACCTGCTCGTTGATCTCGCGGTCGGCGATGTCGGCTGCGATCTCGAGCGCCGACCAGTCGAGCGACAGCTCACCCGCGACGGCAACCTCCTGCAGCAGCTGGACGGCGGCGCGCGGGTACTCGACCTGGGAGAGGTAGTGCGGGATGTGCACGGCGAAGCCCATGGCCTCGTGACCGGCCTCGCCGATGGCGATCTCGAGCGCTCCGGCCATGTGGCCCGGCACCTGGATCGCACCGACGAAGCTCGAGCGGCCGATCACGATCGACGGGTTCGTGGCGTGCGCGGTGACCCCGATCGGTCGCGTGTGCGGCGCCGCCCACGGGATCGCGTTGAGGCCGATGGAACGGCGTACGCCGTAGCGCTCGACGAGCTGCACCACCGCGGAGTTGAACGTGCGCCACCCGAAGTCGGGCTCGGGACCGTGCAGCAGGAAGAACGCCGCGCCGTTCTGGTCCTTGAGCTCGGACAGGAGCAGCTCGGGATAGTCGATCGACTCGTAGTGGTCGGTGTCGAAGATCATCCGGGGCCGACGGGCCCGGTAGTCGTAGAGCGCATCGATGTCGAACTCGGCCACCGTTCGGTGCTCGTACGTCGCGAGCAGATGTGCCACGGCGAGCTGACGGGCTGCACCGGCGTCGAGGAATCCGCCGAGCGCGTGCACGAGGACCGGGGCGTCGACCTCGACGTCGTCGGTCACGATCTCGTAGAGACTCTCGGGGCGCATGGTGCTCATTCTCCAACAGTCGGAACCTGTGCGCTCCCGCGCACGTCATCCTCCTGGCAACGCCTTCGCCCCCGGCTCCATTCCGCCGCCGATCCCACGCCAGGAGCCGCCACCGTGCCCGCCGCACCGAGACCCGCGCGGACGCCCGCCGGGGCCGCGCGCCGCCCCCTGGGCACGCACGCCGTACGGTCAAGGGCATGAGCGACCCCGACGCCTCGCCCGACCAGCCTGAACCGGCTGCCGTGGCGCCCGTCGCTGGCGGCCGACCGGGGCTGCCGTCCCTCGCGCCCGAGACCGCGCCGCGGACGCTCCCGGACCGCCGGATGCTCCGGAGCGAGGTCTGGCTCGTGCTGTGGGTCTCGATCGCGGCGTCCGCACTGAGGTCGTTCGTGTCGCTGGTGGACTCCCTCACCAAGGGAACTCCGCTTCGCCAGCAGACGACGACCCTGATCACCACGTACGTCGTCGACCGGCCGTGGCTCGACTTCATGTACCAGGCCACGCGCATCGGTCTCGCGCTGATCCCGGTCCTGCTCGTCATCCACCTGCTGCGCCGCAGCGGCGAGGGTGCGCGCACGATCGGCTTCGACCTGAGCGAGTGGAAGCGCGACCTCCTGCGCGGCGCTGCGCTCGCGGCCGGCATCGGTGGCGTGGGCCTCGTGTTCTACCTCGCCGCGTACAACATGGGCTTCAGCGTGCGCATCGCCGCCGTCACGCTGTCCGGCGGCTGGTGGAACGCGGCCTACCCGATCCTGTACGCCGCCTACAACGCCGTGGTCGAAGAGGTCATCGTCCTCGCCTACCTGCTGCACCGCGCCGACCAGCTCGGGTGGAAGCCGTGGAAGGCCTTGGGCACCAGCGCATTCCTTCGTGGCGCGTACCACCTCTACCAGGGCTTCGGCGGCTTCGTCGGCAACATCGCCATGGGCCTGGTCTTCGGCTGGCTGTTCCGGCGCTGGCGGCGAGTGATGCCGTTCGTCATCGCGCACTTCCTCATCGACGCGGTGGCCTTCATCGGCTACGCGCTCCTCGGCGGCAAGGTGAGCTGGCTCCCCTGACCCCCTCGCTCAGCCTGATCAATCCGTCGTTTCCGGGGCTGGGAAACGACGGTTTGATCAGTGTCACGGGGAGGGCTAGGCGGGGCGGAAGCCCTCGGGCTCGGCCACGGTCGCCGCGTGCTTGATCATGAGGTGCCGAGTCACCGTGTACTCCAGCACCGCCTCGTGGCTCATGTCCTTGCCGAAGCCACTGCCCTTCACGCCTCCGTGCGGCGCCTCGGACGCGATCGGCAGGTGGTCGTTGACCCAGGTGACGCCGACGTCGAGCCTGTGGCTCACCCGGAGCGCGCGCCCGACATCGGAGGTCCACACCGACGACGCGAGGCCGTACCGCGAGTCGTTCGCGAGGCGTACGGCGTCGTCCTCCGCGTCGAAGGGGAGCACGACGAGGACGGGCCCGAACACCTCGCCCTGGACGATCTCGCTGTCCTGCCGGGGCCCAGCCACCAAGGTCGGGGCGTAGTACGCACCCGCGCCGTCGGGCATCTCGCCACCGACGACGATCTCGGCACCAGCCTCGGCCGCACGCGTCACGAACCCGTGCACGCGGTCACGATGGTCGATCGAGATGAGGGGGCCGATGTCGGTCGAGGCGTCGCGCGGAGCACCGACCTTGATGCCGGCCATCACGCCGCGCAGGGAGTCGACCGCGTCGGCGTAGCGCGAGCGCTCGACGTACACGCGCGTGGCCGCCGTGCAGTCCTGACCCGAGTTGTACGTCGCCCCCAGCGCGACCGCACGTGCCATCGCCTCGAGGTCGGCGTCCGCGAAGACCAGCGCGGGTGCCTTGCCGCCGAGCTCGAGGTGCACGCGCTTGGCCGTGTCGGCCGCGGCGGCCATGACAGCGCGGCCGGTCGCCGACGACCCTGTGACCGAGACCATGTCGGTGCCCGGGTCGCCGACGAGCGCGGTGCCGACGTCGGCGCCGCCGGTGACGACGTTGAGCACACCCGCCGGAAGACCCGCTTCGGCAGCGAGCTCGGCGAGCAGGATCGAGGAGCTGGGTGTGGCCGGAGCCGGCTTCAGCACGACAGTGTTGCCGGCGGCCAGGGCGGGGCCGATCTTCCAGATCCCCATGATGAACGGGAAGTTCCAGGGCGCAATGCTGCCCACGACCCCGACGGGTCGGCGCAGCAGCATCGAGGTGTAGCCGTCCGACAGCACCCCGGCGCCAGTGCCCTCGAGCGAGCGGGCGGAGCCGGCGAAGAAGCGCAGGTTGTCCGCCGCGAAGGGAAGCTCACCGTCGAGGAAGGTTCCCCAGGGCTTGCCCGACTCCCTCACCTCGAGCTCGGTGATCTGCGCAGCCCGGTCCTCGACGAGGTCGGCCAGCCGCAGCAGCACTCGTGCCCGCTCGCCAGGAGTACGCCGTGCCCAGGCGGCCTGAGCGGCACGCGCGGACGCCACAGCCTCGCCGACCTCCTCGACGGACGCCTCGTGCACCTCGGCCGTGACCGTGCCGTCGGCCGGGTCGAGCAGGACGCGCACGCCACCGGAGCCCGGGCGGGTGACGCCATCGATGTGCAGGCCGGCGGTCATGGCAACTCCAGGGTGGAAGGCGGTGCGGAGCAGAGCAGCGTCAGCTGTTGAAGCCGACTCCCAAGCGGTCGAGCAGGCGGAGGTAGGCACCGCGGTGCCCGGTGCGGTCCTCACGGGCGAGAGCCGCCTGGGTGACCCGGATCAGCGGGTAGCGGACAGGCTCGGGCGGGAACGGCACCGGATGGCGCCGGACGAGCTCGAGCGCCGTGCGCTCGCTGGTGACGTCGTCGACGAGGTCGAGCGCCGTACGCGCACCGAAGCGCGACGCCCCCACACCGAGCCCGGTGTAGCCGACGGCGTAGGAGAGGCGCCCGCCGAACGCCGTGCCGAACAGGGGAGTGAAGCGCGACGTCGTGTCGATCGCGCCGTACCAGCGGTGCGTGAAGTGCACTCCCTCGAGCTGGGGGAACGTGTCGAGGAAGTGCGCGGCGAGGGTGCGGAACGACTGGTCGCGTGCCTGCACCGACTCAGGCCCTCGCCCACCGAAGTGGTAGATCGCGTCGTATCCGCCCCACAGGATCCGGCCGTCCGGGGTGAGGCGGTAGTAGTGGAACTGGTTGCCGGCGTCGGTGAGCCCCTGCTCCTCGCTCCAGCCGATCGACTCGCGCTGGTGCGGCGTCAAGGGCTCGGTCACGAGGACGTGGTCGTACACCGGCAGGATCCAGTTGCGCAGTCGAGCGAGCAGCGGCGGGAACGCGTTCGTGCCGAGGACGACGCGCCGTGCCTCCACCACACCGTGGGCGGTCGTGACCTCGATGCAGTCGGCCGCGCGTGCAAGGGAGGTGACGGGGGTGTGCTCGTGCACGACGGCCCCACGAGCCTGGGCGGCGCGCAGAAGCCCCCAGCACAGCAGCGCCGGATCGACTGTGCCGCCTCCGGACCGGACTCGCAGGCCACCGAGGTACGTCGGTGAGCTGACGTCGGCCTGCATCTGCTCGGCATCGAGCAGCGAGGAGTCCTCGCCCGCCTCGAGATGCATCCGGTGCGACTCGGCCAAGCCGGCGACCTGGTGCGGGAGCGTGGCCATCACCGACTTGCCGGCCAGTCGAAGGTGAGCCTCGATCCCTTCTGCCGCAAGGAAGTCCGAGATCTCAGCCAGGTTCTCGCGGCCGAGCCGCAGCAGGTCGGGCATCTCCGTCGGCCAGGCGTCGCGCCCGTGTGCGATCCCGTGCGTGAGGGACTCCGCGATGAACCCGCCGTTACGGCCCGAGGCTCCGGAGGCGACGACGTCGCCCTCGAGGAGCATCACGTCACGCGAGGGCTCGCGCCGCAGCGCCTCGACCGCGGTCCAGAGCCCGGTGAGGCCTCCGCCGATGACGAGAAGGTCCGTGCGCACGCGCCCGACGAGTGGAGGGGTGGGGTCGGGCGCACCCGGACGGTCGGTCCACAGCACGCGGTGGTCGGCGCCGCGGAGCGACGACGCGATGCTCGCGTCGGACGGTGTGATGGTCACGAGTCGTCCCGTCAGCCGGCCAGCACGACGGCCTTGGCCGCGTCCCACGCCAGGTGCACGACGGCGCCGCGCTCGACCTCGGGGGCACCTGGTCGGGTGTGCAGGACCGGAGCGTCGTGGCCGGGAACGGTGACGGCCACCGTCGAGACCCCGCCGTAGAACTGGGTGTCGACGACCGTGCCGCTCACCGACGCCGCAGCCTCGTCCACGAGCCGCGTGTCCTCGGGGCGGACGACGAGAACTGCGTTGCCCGACACCGCGGCTCCGTGGGCAGTCCCCGGCAGGACCTTGTCGTGCAGGGCGATGCCGCCCTCGACGGCCTGGCCCTGGAACTGGTTGCTCGTCCCGATGAAGCCCGCGACGAACAACGTCGCCGGACGCTGGTACAGGTCGATCGGTGCATCGATCTGCTGCACTCGGCCCGACCCCATGACGGCGATGCGGTCGGCCATGGACATGGCCTCCTCCTGGTCGTGGGTGACGACCACGAAGGTGATGCCGACCTCGTGCTGGAGCCGCTTGAGCTCGAGCTGCATCTCGGCGCGCACCTTGCGGTCGAGAGCCGACAGCGGCTCGTCGAGCAGGAGGAGGCGCGGGCGCTTCACGATCGCTCGGGCGAGAGCCACGCGCTGGCGCTGGCCGCCGGACAGCTGCGACGGGCGGCGGCGCGCGAGGTCGGACAGTCCAACCGTGCGGAGCACCTCGGACACCCGATCGCCGACCTCGTCCTTGGGTCGGCCCTCCCGCTCGAGACCGTAGGCGACGTTGCGCTCGACGCTCATGTGCGGGAACAGCGCGTACGACTGGAACATGAGGTTGACGGGGCGACGGTGCGGCGGCTGCGCCAGGAGGTCCTCGCCGGTGAGCAGGACCTCGCCCGAGTCGGGGTGCTCGAAGCCCGCGAGCACGCGCAGCAGCGTCGTCTTGCCGCAGCCCGACGGCCCGAGCAACGCGAAGAACTCGTTCTCGTGGATGTCGAGGCTGACGTCGTCGAGCGCCACGACGTCACCGAAGGAACGGGAGACGCCACGGATGCTGACGAGCGGCGCGAGGGCTGAGTCATTCATACGGTGTCCGTGAGTCGGGTCAGCCGCTGCGCGCTGATGACGGCGGTGAAGCTGACGAGCATGAGGATGCTGGCAAGGGCGTTGATCTCGGGCGTGACGCCGAACCGAACCATCGAGTAGATGACGATCGGGAGCGTCGGCGAGCTCGGGCCGTTGGTGAAGAACGCGATCACGAACTCGTCGAGCGAGAGGGTGAACACGAGCAGCGCGCCCGCGACGATCGCTGGCATCAGACCGGGCACGGTGATGCGGAAGAACGTCGACACCTGACCGGCCCCGAGGTCGCGCGAGGCCTCCTCCAACGACGGGTCCACCTGGGTGAGCCGCGCGCGGACGACGGCGGTCACGAACGCCATGCCGAACACAACGTGGGCGAGCAGGACGGAGTACAGCCCGAGGGTCATCGAGACCAGGGTGAAGAGCACGAGCAGGCCGATGCCGAGGACCAGGTCAGGCAGGATGGCTGGGACGAGGGCGTACGCGTCCAGCAGGTTGGACCTCGAGTGCCTGTGCAGCCCCACGGCGAGGAGCGTGCCGAGCGCCGTCGACAGCACGGTGGCCCCGACGGCCACGATGAGCGTGTTGCCGAGGCCCTGCAGCACCTCGGCGTTGCCGGCGAGCTCGGAGTACCACTTCGTGCTGAACCCGCCCCAGGTGAACGGCTGCTTGGACGCGTTGAACGACAGCACCACGAGCACGAGGATCGGCAGGTAGAGGAAGACGTACGTCACGGCCATGGGCAGCCGGAGCCAGCCGAGGCTACGCATCACGCCCGCCTCCCGAGACCCGTCGGGCCGCCCACGACTGCAGCACGAAGAGCAGCACCAGGAACGCGATCACGACGATCGCGAGGGTTGCCCCGAACGGCCAGTCGCGCGCCTTGAGGAACTGGTCGCGGATCAGGTTGCCGACCATCACGGTCTTGCCGCCGCCGAGCAGCTCGGGCACCACGAAGTTGCCGAGGCTCGGGACGAACACGAAGAGGCATCCGGTGAGGACGCCGGGGAGCGTGAGCGGCAGCGTGACGTCGCGGAAGGTGCGCCACGGCGTCGCCCCGAGGTTGGACGCCGCCTCGCGCAGCTGCGGATCGAGGCGCTCGATCGAGGCGTAGAGGGGCAGGATCATCAGCGGCAGGTAGGCGTAGAGCAGGCCGGCGATCACGGCACCGGGTGTGTAGAGCAGTCCCAGCGGCTCGTCGATGATGCCGAGGCCGAGCAGAGCCTTGTTGAACGGGCCCTCGGAGTTGAGCAGCACGATCCAGGCATACGTACGGATCAGGAAGTTCGTCCAGAAGGGCAGCACGACCAGCACGAGAGCGATGGTCCGCCATCTCGCCGGCAGCTTGGCGATCCCGTACGCGACGGGGTAGCCGAGCAGGACGGCCAGCAGGGTGGTGATGCCCGCGATGACGAGCGAGTTGCCGAGGACCGAGACGTACACCGGATCCAGGGCACGGACGAAGTTGTCGAGGGTCGGCTTCCACACGATGCCGCCGAAGCGCCCTCGCTGGAAGAACGCGTACACGAGGACGAGGAGGAGCGGCACCGCCATGAACACGGTGAGGTAGAGCAGCCCGGGCCCGGTGAGCGCGAGCCGCTCGCCGGAGGCGAGGCGCGAGCCCCGCCTCCGGCGAGTGGTGACCTGGGACATCAGCCCGCGGTCACCTCGGTCGCGATCTTGGTGTACTCGGGTGCGAACTCGCCGAGGTCGACGAGGCTCTCGCCCTTGAGGAGCTCAGCCGGCGTCATGCCCATGTTCGGGTAGGTGGCGACCAGGGCGCCCGCGGCCTTGTCCATCGCGGCCTTGTTGGGAACCTTGTAGAGGATGTTGTCGATCACCCAGGCACCGTTGTCCGCGTCGAGGACGTAGTTGATGAAGGCGTGCGCCGCCTCCTTGTTCTTCGACGTCTTCAGGACCACCATCGTGTCGGCCCAGAGGTCGCTTCCCTCCGTGGGCACGACGAACTTGATGTCCTTGTTCTCGGTGATGCCGTAGTTGCACCAGCCGTCCCACGCCACGACCATCGAGGCCTCGCCGGACACCAGGCGCGAGTAGAACGTGGTGTCGTCGTACGCCAGCAGGCTCGGCTTGGTCTTGAGCAGCTGGTCCTTGACCTTGGCCATCTCGTCGGGGTTCGTCGTGTTGGCCGAGTAGCCGAGGAGCTTCTGGGCGGGGAGCATCAGCCAGCGCTCGGTCGCGAGGGCTGTGGTCTTGCCGGTGACGTCGGCCGCGGGGTTGAGGATGTCGCCCCAGCTCGTCGGCGCGGTCTTGACGAGGTCGCTGCGGTAGCAGATGCCGGTGGTGCCCCACGAGTACGGCACGGAGTACTTGTTGCCGAGGTCGTACGACAGCTGGGAGGCCTCGGGGTAGAGGTTCTTGAGGTTCGGCACGAGATCGGCATGGATGGGCTCGACCAGGCCCTGCTCGGCCAGGGCCTGGGCGAACTGCCCGGAGACGAAGGCGACGTCGATGCCCGAGTCACCACCGGCGGTGAGCTTGGCCATGATCTCTTCGTTGGTCGCGTGGTTGGTGACCGTGACCTGGGGACCGACTGCGGTCTCGAACTTCGTGGGCAGGTCCTCGGGCATGTAGCTGGCCCAGTTGGAGACCACGAGGGACTGAGCCTTCAGGTCGGCGTTCGGGTCGAGCGAGTCGCTGGGGAGCGCGCTGGCGGTCCCTTCGCTGCCGCTGCCACCGCAGGCGGCGAGGACGAGCATCGAGGCGGCGGCCCCGGTGGCCAGCCACATCGTGCGGCTGGTCGTGCGAGCAGTTCGGCGCATGTGCAGGCTCCCGGTCGGGTCGAGTGCGAGCGCGCAGCCCCCGGCGCTGCTCACCGCCGGCATCGCCCGGCGTGGGCCGGAGTGTTGCACCGGAACTCAGACGAGCGCAAGGGTCAGAGCCGTTGTCGTAACAAGGGGTTTACCAAATCGTTGAATCCGGATTCAAACAGAAACACCCGCGCGGAGCCCTTCTCCACGGCCGCCAGGGCGGGTACTGTGCGGCGTCCGGAGGAGGTGAGACGTGGCGACGAGACCCAAGCCGCGCACCGAGCGCCGCGCCGACCTCGTCGAGGCCGCGCGGCGCGCGATGCTCGAGCACGGCACCTCCGTGCGACTCAACCAGGTCGCCGAGCAGGCGGGCCTCACCTCCGGGGCGGTGCTCTACCACTATCCCGACCTGCAGGACCTCCTCCTCGACGCCAACCGCGCCGGCATGGAGCGGTTCCACGACTACCGCATGCGCGCCGTCGAGGGGATCGACGACCCGGCGCGCAAGCTCGTCGTCACCATCGCCTCGGGCCTGCCGGTCGACTCCGACGACCCTGACGTGCGCCTGCTCTGCGAGCTCGGCGGAGCCGCAGCCCGCAACACGGTGTACGCCGCGCTCCTCACCTCGCTCTATGACCGCCAGGTGGCGATGTACCAGGTGATCCTCGAATCCGGTGCGGCGCAGGGCGCCTTCCATCTCGCGCACCCATCGCTGACAATCGGGCGCAACCTCGTCGCGCTCGAGGATGCGTACGGCTACCGCATGATGGCGCGGCACTCGAGCATCGACCACGGTGCCGCGACCCGCTTGATCCTCGACTACGCCCGCCTTGCGACCGGCCACCCGCTTCCGGTCGAGCAGGCCTGAGCACCACACCGCACCGACGTACGACCTGCCCCCGAAACCACGAGCCGAGGAAGAGTCACTGATGAGCAGCCGTCCGCTCACCATCCTGTTCATGCCGGAGTCGGCCTATGGCCCCACCAACCAGTGCATCGGCATCGGCGACGTCCTGCGGCGCCGCGGCCACACCGTGGTGTTCGCCGCTGAGGCGTCCTGGAAGGGCAAGCTCGAGGCGCTCGGCTTCGGCGAGGACCTCGTCGACCTCGCCCCGCCCGGGGAGGACGCCGACGAGCAGGACGCCGGGCAGTTCTGGAAGGACTTCATCCGCGACACCTCGCCCGAGTTCCGCAAGCCGACCGTCGAGCAGCTCGCGACCTTCATGGCACCGACCTGGCAGGCACTCATCGACGGCGCCCTCTACTGCGAGCCTCAGCTCAAGGCGATCATCGACCGGGTCAAGCCGGACGTCATCGTCGAGGACAACGTCATCGCCTTCCCCGCGCTGGTCACGGCCGGAGTCCCGTTCGTGCGGATCATGTCGTGCAACCCGCTCGAGGCCAAGGGCGCCGACATCGCACCGGCGTACTCCGGCCTTCCCGCCGACGACCGCAGCGAGTGGGCCTCGTTCCTGGCCGAGTACGACCGAACCCACCGGCCGATGTGGGAGGCCTTCAACGCCTGGGTGCTCGAGCAGGGCGCGCCCGCGCTGCCGGATCTGGAGTTCATCCACGAGTCGGACGCCGCCAACCTCTACGTCTTCCCGCAGGAGGCCGACTACACCGACGCCCGCCCGCTCGACTCCACCTGGCACCGGATGGACTCCAGCGTCCGCGAGACCGACGCGGAGTACGAGATCCCGGACTCCGTACGCGATCGCCCCGAGGGCAGCGCGCTGATCTACCTCTCCCTCGGGTCGCTCGGCAGCGCCGACGTCGACCTCATGAAGCGGCTCGTCGACGTCCTCGGCCGTACGCCGCACCGTTTCATCGTGAGCAAGGGCCCGCAGCACGCCGACTACGACCTCGCGGCCAACATGGTCGGGGCCGAGTTCCTGCCTCAGACCACGCTCATCCCCCAGGTGGACGCCGTCATCACGCACGGCGGAAACAACACGACCACGGAGGCCGTGCACTTCGGCAAGCCGATGATCCTGCTGCCCCTGTTCTGGGACCAGTACGACAACGCTCAGCGGATGGACGAGACCGGCTTCGGCGTGCGCCTGGCGACGTACGCCTTCACCGACGACGAGATGAACGCCGCGATCGCGACGGTGCTCGATCCCGCGCTCCGGACCCGCGTGGCCGCAGTCGGCGACGCGGTGCGCTCGCGCGACGGCCTCCGCCGCGGCGCCGAGGTCATCGAGCAGGTCGGTCGGGCCCACGTCGACGCTACGGAGGGCTCCGGCGCGTGAGCTCGCCGTGGGCGAACCTCGTGGCGGCAGCCTCGCCGTCGCTGGTCCTACCCGTGCGGCCACGCGGCGCGGTCGTCGACGTCACCGGACCACTCCAGCTCGTCGACGTTCTCGACCTCGGTGCCGGGCACGCCGTCGGCGTCATCGAGACGGGCGACGCCACTCGGTGGACCGTTCCTCTGGTGCGCGAGGGCGAGGTCGTACGTCGATCGCTCCCCGGTGACGGAACCGCCGAGCGCGTCGTGTCCCTGCTCGCATCTCCTACCGGCGACGGACCGTTCCGCACCACCACCTGGCATCACGAGCCCGTGACCGGCGAGCGGGGGGTGACGGTCGACCAGACCAACGAGACCGTTGTCGTGGGCGGGCGCGCGGCGGTGAAGTGGTCGCTCCACCTGCCCCTCGCCAGCGAGCCAGGATCGCCCGCGCCTCAACGACTCTCGGCGCTGGCGCAAGCGGGCTTCCTCGACATGCCTCGCCCCTGGGGGATGCTCGAGCGGGTCCAGGACGGTCGCGAGGTGCTGCTCGCGACGGTGGTCGACTTCCTCCCGGGCGCCCTCGACGGATGGGACTGGATGGTCGACGACGTGCGCGCGCTGGCGCGGGGTGAGCTGGCGATGGAGGACGCGCTGGCACCAGCGATGCAGCTCGGCGTGATCGCCGGCCGCATGCACGCCGCACTGGCCGAAGGCGGCCGCGGCGTCGCGGACGCTGCCCAGGCGTCACGCTGGGCGGCCGACGCCCGCAACGACCTCGCGGTCGCCGTCGCGACCGTCATCGGCGCCGAGGGGGATCGGCTGCGCGGCTGGGCGTCGCGCATCGACGCCGAGCTCGACGTCCTCGCGACGGCCACCGGGTCGGCTCTCATCGACGTCCACGGCGACTTCCATGTCGGGCAGGTGCTGCGCCACGGGAACCCGCACGCGTACGCGGTCACCGACTTCGACGGCAACCCCGTGCTGACGCCGGTCGAGCGCTGCGAGCGACGACCTGCCGCCCTCGACGTCGCGGGGATGCTCGCCTCGCTCGACCATGTCGGTCGAGTCGTGCTGCACCGCACCGAAGGCGTCGACGCCGGCATCGTGCGCGCCTGGATCGCGCAGTCGCAGCATGCCTTCCTGCACGACTACCGCGACACGCTCGCTCGGCTGCGCAGCACCGACCTGTTCGACGACGCCCTTCTCGCACCGCTGCGCTTGCACCAGGAGATCCGCGAGTACCTCTACGCGGTGCGGCATCTGCCGCACTGGGTGTACGTGCCCGACCTCGCCCTGTCCGACCTGCTGTCCCACGAGGAGTGACCGTGGACCCCGCACTGTTCGCCGCCGACCTTGCCGACAAGCCCGCGCGGCTCGCGGCTCTCGCCGACGTCCTCGCGAGCGAGGACCCGTGGGAGGTCCTCCCGACGTCGGTGCGGCGGGTGATCTTCGTCGGGATGGGCTCGTCGGCGTTCGCCTCCGGTGCGGTCTCCTCACGGCTCCGCGCGAGGGGGTTCGACGCCGTCAGCGAGATCGCGAGCAGCGACGTTCCGCCCGAGGTGCGCGAGGGCGACGTGGTCGTGGCCGTCTCCGCCGGTGGCGGGTCGCGCGAGACGGTCGCAGCGGTGGAGCACTACCGCGACCGCGCCCCGGTCGTGCTGTTGACCAACAAGCCGGAATCCGCTCTGGCGCAGTCGGTCTCCACCGTGGTCGACATGCGTGCGGGTGAGGAGCGCGGCGGCGTCGCCTGCCGTTCGTTCCAGCACACCCTCATCCAGCTCCTGGCTCTCGAGCGGCACCTGGTCGGCTCGGGGCGCGACCTCCCCGACCTCGTCCGCGCCAGCGCTGAGGCCGGTGCTGGTCTCGCCGCACGCGCGCCCGAGTGGCTCCTTCGCGTGGTCGAGCTGCTCGACGGGCCGGACGGTGCACATGTCGTCGCGCCGGTGAGCAGGCTGTCGTCGGCCCAGCAGTCCGCGCTCATGCTGCGCGAGGGCCCGCGCAGGGTCGCCCACGCTCACGAGACCGGCGACTGGAGCCACGTCGACGTCTACCTCACCAAGACCACCGACTACCGCCTGCTGCTGCTCGCCGGCTCGCGGTGGGAGGACGAGCTCCTGCGTTGGTGCGCCGAGCGCGGGTCGACGGTCGTGGCCCTCGGCGGCGACGTCGAGGGGGCGGCGTACTCGCTGCGGTACGAAGGCGACACCGACGACGACGTCCGCCTGCTGACGGAGGTGCTCATGGCCGAGCTCGTCGCAGCGAAGCTCTGGTCCACCGCCCGCTGAGACCGGGCGGGCACGGAAAGACCCCCGGGCTGGCGTCGCGCTGGAGTGCGCGACGGCCGGCTGGACGAGCCGGCACCCGGGGGCCTCGGTGACTGCCGTGGAGTCGCTACCGGGATGGCGCGACCTCGCGGTCAGCAGGCTGTCCTGGCTATCGGGCAGCCACCTCACGAGTCCGATGTGCATGCATGAAACGGACCACCTCCTCTCACGTGTACGCCGAAGGTACGTCGAGTCACGCGACTGCGCACCCCGATTTCGGACGAGGGTCGCCCCCCGCGCGCCGATCAGGTCAGGGTGTGGTGTCGGCGGCCGAGTCGCCGAGGACGGAGATGATCGTCGCGAGGGCGGCGTCGAGATCGGCCTCCGAGACCACCAGGGGCGGCGCGAAGCGGATCGTCCAGGTGTGGGTGTCCTTGGCGAGGATGCCCCGCGCGAGGAGCTCGAGGCTCACCTCGCGCCCGGTGCGGGCGGTGCCGTCGAGCTCCACTGCCCACCAGAGCCCGCTGCCACGGATCTCCTTGATGCCGGGTAGTGCTGCGCCACGCAGGGTGGCGAGGACGTGCTCGCCCAGACGAAGCGATCGCTCCTGCATCACCCCGGTCTCGAGCAGCTTCACGACCGCGATGCCTACCGCCGCGGCCATCGGGTTGCCGCCGAACGTGCTGCCGTGCTCCCCCGGCCTGATGACGCCCAGCACGTCCCAGTCGGCCGTGATCGCCGACACCGGAAGGATGCCGCCACCGAGGGCCTTGCCGAGGATGCGGATGTCGGGCTGCACGCCGACGAGGTCGCAGGCGAAGGTCGCGCCGGCGCGGCCCATACCCGCCTGGATCTCGTCCGCGATCATCAGCACGTTGCGCGAGGTGCAGAGGTCGCGGACTCCCTCGAGGTAGCCGGTCGGCGGCAGGATGACGCCTGCCTCGCCCTGGATCGGCTCGACCAGGAACGCGACTGTGTCGTCGGTGATCGCCGCAGCGAGCGCATCGATGTCGCCGTAGGGCACAGCGGTGAACCCGGGGGTGTACGGGCCGTAGTCGTCGCGCGCCACCGGGTCGTCGGAGAACGACACGATCGTCGTCGTGCGGCCGTGGAAGTTGCCGTCGCAGACGATGATCTGCGCGCGGTCGTGAGCCACGCCCTTCTTCTGGTAGCCCCACTTGCGCGCGACCTTGAGCGCCGTCTCGACTCCCTCGGCGCCGCTGTTCATCGGGAGCACGGCGTCGTGCCGGGCGAGCCGGGCGAGGTCGGCGCAGAAGACGCCGAGCTTGTCGTTGTGGAACGCGCGGCTCGTCAGTGTGAGCCGATGCAGCTGATCCTCTGCGGCGGCGACGAGGTCGGGGTGGCCGTGGCCGAAGTTGATGGCGCTGTACGCCGACAGCATGTCGAGGTAGCGGCGGCCCTCGATGTCGGTGACCCACGCGCCCTCCGCCTCGGTGATGACGACCGGGAGAGGGTGGTAGTTGTGCGCGCAGTGCTCGTGCTCGAAGGCAATGGCGTCGTCGGTGCGGCTCACGGGTCCTCCTGCGCTGCCGCCCCGGGTCGGTGCGGTGTCGGGGCCACGCTGCCACGAACCCGCGTCCGGACGCGACAGATCGGCCCACGCGCGCCGTCGCGCCCTCCTCCGTCCGTCTGAACGGATTCGCGGATGGCCGCCGACCCCCGCTATCCTCGCCACTCCTGACTGGCGAGTCAGTAGCGCAGTACGACACCGGTCGCCGCCGGACGACCCAGGAGGCCCGGCCGTGCAGCACGACACGCTCGTCACGGTCTTCGGCGTCCTCACCACCCTGCTGGCCCTCGGGTACGGCGTGCCCCAGTGGCTGAAGGTTCGGCGCACCGGTGTCGTGTCGGGAGTCTCGGTGCCCAGCATCAGCTGCGCCCTGGTGTCGGCGTTCGCCTGGGTCCTGTACGGCTGGTGGCTGCACGACATCTGGGTCGTCCTCACCTCAGGGGCGGCCATCCCCGGCCTCGCCGCTGCGCTGGTGGTGCTCCTGCGGAGCCACGCCTCGCGCGAGGGCCTCTGGATGACCTGGGCGTGGATCGCCACGATCGCCGTCGCGGCCGGTGTCGTCCCGGTCAGTGCTGCTCCCCTCACCCTTCTCCTCGGGTGCTCGATCCTCTGGTACGTCGCCCCCGCAGCCTGGACGGCGTGGCGAAGCACGGACGTGTCCGGCATCGCGCCGGGCGCCTGGGTGCTGCTGCTCGTGGAGGCCGGGGTCTGCACGGTGTACGGCGTCCTCGCCGACGTGCCGGCCTACCTGGTGTACGCCGCCATCGCCGTCGTGGGCGCCTCGCTGGTGCTCGCCCGGCTCGCGGTGCGCGCCGAGCAGGCGTGCTACTCCTGCGCTTCGCCCGCAGGGTGCGCCTGCGCCCTGAGCCCGATCGAGGCGTCTGCCTGACCCGTCCGGCCGACCCCGAGGAGTCCGGCTGGGTCTTTCCGCTGCGGGATCGTCCGGGTCGCGGCATGCTTCGCCTCACCCAGCAGCCCCACCGGACCGGAGCCCGCCATGGTGTTCACCTCGCCCCTGCCCGACATCGACATCCCCGATCTCCCCCTGACCGAGTACACGCTCGCCCGCGCCGCCGAGCTCGGTGACAAGCCCGCCCTCATCGACGGGCCCACCGGCCGCACCATCACCTACGCCGGGCTCGACACGGCCGTGAGGATGCTGGCCGGCGGCCTCGTCGCACGCGGCTTCGCACCGGGTGAGTGCCTGGCCCTCATGTCGCCCAACATCCCCGAGTACGCCGTGGTCTTCCACGGCGTCGCGATGGCCGGCGGCGTCATCACCACCATCAACCCGACGTACACCGAGTACGAGGTCAACAAGCAGCTGATCGACTCCAGGGCGACGATCCTCGTGACGATCCCGATGTTCCTCGAGGTCGCCACCAAGGGAGCCGCGGGCACGGCCGTCACGGAGATCTTCGTCCTCGGCGAGGCCGAGGGCGCCACCCCCGTCACGGCGCTGTTCGGCGCCCCGCTGGCCGAGCAGGTGCCGGTCACGTCCGACACGCTCGTCGTCCTGCCGTACTCGTCGGGGACCACCGGCGTGAACAAGGGCGTGATGCTCAGCCACGGCAACCTGGTCGCCAACGTCGCCCAGGTGCTCTCGGCCGCCGACATCCGCGAGGACGAGAAGTTCATCGCCGTCCTGCCCTTCTTCCACATCTACGGCATGCAGGTGCTCATGAACACCGGCCTCCGGGCGGGCCTGACGATCATCACGATGCCGCGGTTCGACCTCGAGCAGTTCCTGTCGCTGCACCAGCAGCACGGGATCACCCGGTCGTTCGTGGCCCCTCCGATCGTCGTCGCTCTCGCCAAGCACCCGATGGTCGACGACTACGACCTGTCGGCACTGCGCCAGGTCTTCTCGGGCGCGGCTCCGCTGTCGGCCGAGCTCTCGCTCGAGGCCGGGGCCCGGCTCGGCTGCGACGTCGTCCAGGGCTTCGGGATGACCGAGCTCTCGCCCGTCTCGCACCTGACCCCGCCCGGGAACTACAAGCCGGGCTCGGTCGGCGTCACCGCACCGAACACGCTCACGAGGATCGTCGACCCCGTCACGGGGAAGGACCTCGGCGTCGACGAGGACGGCGAGGTCTGCGTGAAGGGCCCGCAGGTCATGCACGGCTACCTCGGCAACCCGTCGGCCACTGCGTCGACGATCGACCCCGACGGTTGGCTGCACAGCGGCGACATCGGGCACATCGATGCCGACGGTCACCTCTGGATCGTCGACCGGCTCAAGGAGCTCATCAAGTACAGCGGCTTCCAGGTGCCGCCCGCCGAGCTCGAGGCTCTGCTGCTCACCCACCCCGGAATCGCGGACGCCGCTGTGGTCGGGCTTCCGGACGAGGAGCACGGCGAGATCCCGGTGGCCCACGTAGTGCCACGCCCCGGCGTCGAGCTCGACCCGCACGAGGTCATGGCGTACGTCGCCGAGCGCGTCGCGCACTACAAGCAGATCCGCAAGGTCGTCGTGACCGACGCGATCCCGAAGTCGGCGTCGGGCAAGATCCTGCGCCGACTCCTCAAGGACCAGGGCTGACGGTCCGCAGCCCCACCACGCGACGAAGGCCCGCCACCGCGGCAGCGGTGGCGGGCCTTCGTCGTCGATCAGGTCGTGACAGGTGCGGACTCCGCGAGGTCGACGTCGCCGTCGCCCTCACCTCCGCTGGAGAGCTCGAGACCGTCGACCTTGGCGGGCCACCAGAAGGTCTCGCCGAACACGAAGGCGAGGGCCGGGACGAGCACGGTGCGCACGAGCAGGGTGTCGAGCAGGACGCCGACCCCGACGATGATGCCGATCTGCGCCAGTGCGATGAGCGGCAGGACCCCGAGCACGGCGAACACGGCCGCGAGCAGGATGCCCGCGCTCGTGATGACGCCGCCCGTCGCCTTGAGGGCAGTCAGCATCCCGCTGCGGGTGTCGCTGGTCAGCGCCTCCTCCCTCGCCCGGGTGGCGAGGAAGATGTTGTAGTCGACGCCCAGAGCGACGAGGAACAGGAACGACAGCAGCAGCACGCCGTTGTCGAGCGCCGGGTAGCCGAGCACGTTGTCGAAGATCAGCCACGACGTGCCGAGCGCCGCGAAGAACGTGAGCAGCACCGTGCCCACGAGCAGCAGCGGAGCCAGCAACGACCGCAGGAGCAGCACGAGCACCAGCAGGACGAGCACGAGCACGATCGGGATGATCACCGTCGCATCGCGCATCGCGGCTTCGTTCGAGTCGAGCAAGGTCGCTGTGGAGCCGCCCACGACGGCGTCGGCGCCGTCCACGCCGGCAACCGCGTCGCGGATCGCCCTGACCTGGTCGAAAGACTCGGCGCTGCCCGGATCCGAGTCGAGGATGACGTCGACCTGGGCGATGTCGCCGTCGGCACGGCCAGGGGCCACCGAGACCACGCCGTCCACCGTCTCGACCGCGGCGACGACAGCATCGACCGAGCCGGGGTTGGTCATGACCGCCACGGGCTCGGTCGCCCCTGCGGGGAACGCCTTCGCCAGCGTCTCCTGGCCTGCGACCGCCTCGGGCTTCACGCGGAAGATCTCGTTCTGGCTCAGCCCGACCGAGATGCCGATGGACCCGAGCGAGAGGACGAGGAGGAAGACCGTCGCACCGATGCCGACGACGTGGGGACGGCGCTTGACCGCCTCGCCGATCCGACCCCAGACCTTGCCCTCGCGGGCGGCGTCGCCGACGCGCGGGACGAACGGCCAGAAGAGTCCACGCCCGAAGACGACCATGGCTGCCGGGAGCACGAGCAGGCCCGTGGTCGCGGCGACCACGACGCCGATTGCCGCGGAGAAGCCGAGCCCGCGCAGCGTCTCCTGCTGCGCCAGCAGCAGCGTGAGGAGCGCGAGGGTGACCGTGGCCGCCGACGCGAGGATGGGCTCGGCCGTACGCCGGACCGCGAAACGCATGGCGTCGAAGCGGCTCTCGTCGGTGCGCAGCCGGTCGCGATAGCGGGCGATGAGCAGCAGTGCGTAGTCGGTCGCGGCGCCGAACACCAGCACGCTCGTGATGCCCACTGCCGACTCGTCGACCACGATGCCGAACTGGGGCGCGAGGAGGGCGACCAGCTTGGTCACGAGCTGCTCGGCGATGCCGACCACGAACAGCGGCACGATCCAGAGCCACGGGCTGCGGTAGGTGATGAGCAGGAGCACGGCGACCACCGCGGCGGTCGCCGCGAGCAGCGTGACGTTGGCACCGTCGAAGACGGCGGCGATGTCGGCCAGGAACGCCGGCCCGCCGGTCACCTGCACGACGAGGCCTGCCGGCACGTCCTGCTGCGCCACGTCACGGATCTCCGTGACGGCGTCGGCCACCTCGAGGATGTCGACCGAGGTGTCGACCGGCACGGGCACGATCGCGACGGTGCCGTCCTCGGAGTACGTGGGCGCGACGGGCGGCCCTGGCGGGCCCGCCACGGCGAGCGGCGCGACCCGCTCGGCAAGCGCGTCGACCGCGGCCTTGTCGGCGTCTGTGAGCACGCCGCCGTCCTCCCGGCTCACCACCACGAGGGCAGGAGCGACGCCCTCCTCGGGCAGCTGGTCCTGGCGGAGCTGCGCCTCGGTCGACTGGTACGACGCCGGAAGCCCCGAGGCCACTAGCGGAGACACCTTCGTGGGCGTGGGGATGGCGAAGACCGCGCCGACGACGACGAGGACCGCCAGCAGCACCAGGAGGGCACGGCCTCGAGATGCGAGATGGCCGGTTGGAACGTTCACTAGTATCTCCCGAGAACATCACATGACGTGACAGGCTTATCACTAGACTGTCTAGCGATA
This sequence comes from Candidatus Nanopelagicales bacterium, assembly GCA_038316965.1. GTDB lineage: Bacteria > Actinomycetota > Actinomycetes > S36-B12 > CAIYMF01 > Longivirga. The sequence goes on along the minus strand of JBBQAY010000003.1, from coordinate 53,543 downwards.
ATGGAGCGTACACCGATGGCGGCCACACCGCACCCCGAGGCCGCCTGGCCCACGAGCCGGGTGGCCACGCTCCTCTACGAGGTGCTGCACCTGACCGGTGAGACCCGCCTCGCGATGGCGCGCCGCCTCGGCCTCAACCCGAGCGAGGTCGACGCCATGGAGCACCTCATGGACGAGCCCATGGGCCCGGTCGAGCTCTCCCGCCGCCTGCACATGACCTCGGCCTCGGCCACGGTGCTCGTCGACCGGCTCGAGGAGGCCGGCCACGTGGCCCGCGAGTCCGACCCGGAGGACCGTCGCCGCCGTGTCGTACGGCCGACCGAGCAGGGGTCCCGGGCGGTGTTCGAGCAGGTGGTGCCCCTGATCGTCGACCTGGTCAGTGCCGAGGACCAGCTCTCCGCCCGCGAGCGGGCCGCGGTCGAGAACTATCTGGAGCGGGTGATCACCGTGCTCGGCGCCCACGCCCAGGACGAGCACGCGCCCCGAGCCTGACCTGCTCGAGCACCCTGCGTGAACTTGTGAACCCGAAGAGTCGCCAGCAGGCCCCTCTGTAGTCGATCATGGAATCCTTCGGGGGAGGGAGCAGCGGATGGGTGCCCGACCTGCGGCGTCGCACATCCCACGGCGCACCAGCGTGCTGGACGACCTTCTGGCCATCGCCGACCAGGGCGACGTCATCTACCAGACGACGGGGGACGGCGTCATCGAGTGGGTCGCCCCCCAGGTCACCGAGCTGCTCGGCTGGCAGCCCGCCGAGCTCGTGGGCACGACCATCCTCAGCATCACCCATCAGGCCGACCTGGCCCGTGTGGCGGCTGAACGATCCCGGCTGTACGGCACGAACGAGAGCATCGACGCCTTCGCAGCACGGGTCCGGTGCGCCGACGGGTCCTACCGCGACGTCACGATCCGAGCCCGGCCCTTCCACGACACGCACGGGGTGGTGGTCGGGGCCTTTGCCGTGATCCGCGACTCGCACGAGGCGACGGCGACCATACGCGCGCTGGCCACGCTCTCGCGGGGCAACGGCGTGCTCGTCCGGGCACGCGACGAGCAGGAGCTGCTCGAGGAGATGTGCCGAACCGTGGTCGAGGCAGGTCGTTACGCCATCGCCTGGTACGGCAGGGCGCTGACCGACGACCGCCGGACCGTGCAGCCGATCGCCAGCGCGGGTGCGATGTCGGACTACGTCGACGAGGTCACCATCACGTGGGACGACAACCCGACAGGGCTCGGTCCGACGGGTACCGCGATCCGCACGCGGACGACGCAGGTGAAGCAGTCGTTCGAGGACGCCGACTACCAGCCGTGGCGCGACGTCGCCCACCGCCACGGGTTCCGGTCGTCCATCTCGCTCCCTGTGATCGTGGACGGACTGACCGACGGCGCGCTGATGGTCTACGCGCTGGAGGACCGCGCGTTCGACGACGTCTCGCGCATCCTGCTCGAGGACCTCGCGGCGGACGTCGGCTACGGCATCGAGCGGCTGCGCGACGCAGAGCGGCTCACCGAGGCCCTCAAGAGCAGCGTGTTCGTGCTCGCCGCAGCAGTGGAGTCGCGCGACCCCTACACCGCCGGCCACCAGTCGCACGTCGGCGTGCTCGCCGAGGCGATCGGGCGCGAGCTGGGCCTGGACGAGGACCGCATCCAGGGCCTGGTCCTCGGCGCCTCCATCCATGACCTCGGCAAGATCTCCGTCTCCCACAGCACCCTCGGGAAGGCCGGCGAGCTGACCGACGCCGAGTGGCACGAGCTCAAGGCCCACCCGGCCACAGGCTGGACGATCGCCAACCGCTTCCCGTGGCCGTGGCCGATCGCCGAGATGATCCACCAGCACCACGAGCGCATGGACGGCAGCGGCTACCCGCTCGGCCTGGTCGGTGACCAGATCCTGGTGGAGTCGCGCATCATCGCCGTCGCCGACACCTACGAGGCGATGGCCAACGACCGCCCATACCGCACGGCGCCGGGAGCCCAGCGCGCCAGGAGCGTGCTCAGTGAGGGACGCGGCCGGCTGTTCGACCCTGACGTGATCGACGCATTCGAGCGCGTGGTTGCGCGCGGCTTCAGGTTCCCGTCGACCTAGCGGTTCTGCCCGACCTCAGGACGGCTTCACCCGGATCGGCTCCCAGGGCGGCGTCGGCGAGGGGATACGGGCGAGCTCGGACGCGACGTCGCCGAAGCGCTCGCCGCGATCTCGCCAATCGGCGTAGAAGCCCGACACCTCGTCCGCGCTGCGCGCCACGAAGTTCCACCACATGTAGAGCCGCTCGGGGAACGGCACACCACCGAGCACCAGGACACGTGCGGCAGGGCGAGACTCCACCCTGACCTCCGACCGGCCGACGCCGAGGGACGCGATCTGACCTGGGCGCGCGATCGCGCCGTCGACCATCACCTCGCCCTCGAGCGCGACGACGGCATGCTCGAACTCGGGCCGCAGCGGCAGGACGACCGAACCGGGGCGCACGACGACGTCGAGACCGAGCAGGTCGGTCACGAACGCGGCCGGCGAGGTCGTGCCGAGGAACGTTCCGGCCAGCACTGTCGCCACCGCGCTCTCGTGCTCGACGACGGGAAGCTCGGGGTGATGTGCGAACCCCGGATCGCCGTGACGCTGCGCGTCGGGCTGCGCGACCCACAGCTGCACTCCGTGCAGGCCGCCGCGATACGTGCCCGTCGCCTCCTCCGCGTGCACGACACCGCGGCCGGCGGTCATGAGGTTGAGCTGCCCAGGTCGGATCAGCTGCTCGGAGCCGAGGGAGTCCTTGTGCAGCGCCTCGCCCTGCATGAGCCACGTGACCGTCTGCAGGCCCGTGTGCGGGTGCGGGCCGACGTCGAGCCCGGACGTCTCCGTCACCTCGGCCGGGCCCATGTGGTCGGCGAAGCACCAGGCGCCCACCGTGCGCAGTGCGCGGGTGGGCAGGACCCGTCGCACAGTGAACATCCCGACCTGTGCCTCGCGCCCGTCGAGCACCTCGACCGCTTCCATCACCGACTCCTCACGTCGTGAGCGCAACGCCACTCTGCACGCAGAGTGTTCCCTGCGGCGCCGGCGCAGGTGGCGCTAGTACTCGATGACGTCGAGGCCCTGCTCGCGGAGGCGTGCGACGCTCTCGAGCATTCCAGCCAGAACCTCGGGCGCGTGGCCCTCCCAGGCCTCCACCTCGCCTACGACACGCAGCGGCTCGCGGGTCCGGTACGACTGCGTGATGCTGCCCGGGAACCGCTTGTTCGTGACGTTCGGGTCGTCCTCGAACGGGCCGGTCGGTTCGACGACGTAGATGTGCCCGCGTTCGCCTCTGCCCTCGGGGGCGGTCGCCAGCTCCGCTTCCCAGGCAGCGGAGAGCCGGTCGAGCGCGGCCCCCCAACGCGGGCTCGACAGCAGAGCTGCGACCGTGGCCGCACCGCGCGCCGTACCGAAACGGGGTGCCCCGCCGGAGACCGACCAGCACCTCACACCGACACGCGCCCTCCCCCGGTGTCGGGGTCCTTCACGAGACCCCCTCCACCGTCACGCTGCCGACAGCGACACCTAGTGGTCGGCCGTCGTCACCGTCGCCGACAGACACGGGCGAGACGATGATCGACGCCGACACGGTCACCGCGAACCTGCCATCACCCGACCAGGCGATCGGGCCGGGCACCACGATCTCGACCGTCCCCGCGTTCTGCTTCTGGCTGTATGTGCTCCGGCGCATCTCCACGCCATTCACCGTGAACGTGACCGTCTGTGAGCCGCCAGCAGGCACGTACGGGACCGCCACGACGCTCAGTCGGACATCGCGGTCACGCAGCGACTCAGGCAGCACGAACCCCACCTGGGCGTCGCTCGACCGGGACCAGACACCCAGCGCCTGCGACGGATACCAGCCCCAGAGGAGGAAATCGTCACCCGAACCGGAGTTGGTTCTGATCCCCCCGGCCGGGTAGGGCGCCAACGGGACGGCGCATCGCGACACCAGCGACATGGTCACCGACTGACCGAACAACGGGCGACGTACCGCGCCCACCTCGGTGCACCCGTCCGCGGCCTTGTACTCGCCACGGTTGAACGCGAGGTAGTAGTACTCGCCCGGGCCGAGCACCGACTGGCCTGAGGCCGCACTCCCACGGGTGTCCCAGTAGGGCTTGAACTGTGGCTGCGTCGAGCAGGTATTGAGGCCCTGCCCGACACCCCAGAGTCCGCAGCTCTCAGGTCCCTCCGACGGTAGCGCCGGGATGAGCTCACGAGCACTGGTACGCCAGTACTCGGTCATCCATCGGCCGTCGATAGGGCGGATGGCCGTGACCCCGTTGAACCACGTGAAGGAGTAGGGGAACAGAGCAAGTGCCGAGACGGTCGGGACGACGAGGCCCACGACGACGACGGTCCACACACCGGCGGGCAGCACACTCCCACCGGTCTGCCGGGAACGGCGGACCAGGAGCCTCGCGCCGACGGCGGCGAGAACCGCCAGCGCGGGGAGCACGAACAGGACCTGGCGGGTGCCGTCGTACAGGACCGCCTTCGTCACCACGCCCGCGACCGGCATGAGCATCGCTTGCAGGGTCACCAGCGCGGAACCGACGGCGAGGGGGAGGTCGACCTCGTATCGCGGAAGGAGAAGCCGGACACCGAGCACCACCGACGCGATGAGGCCCGTCACCGCGAGGATAAGGATGACGACTGGCGTCTGCGCCCCGAACCAGAGCGGCAGGTACGACGGCGGCGGCGGCATGGCCACGAAGCTGCCGTTGGTCAGTACCAGCCCGTTCCACGGGTATTCGGACGAGTCAGCGACCGCGTCCATCAGGCGCGCCGGATGCGCGAACAGCTGGGGGTACACGGCCAAGAGGACGACGTAGCCGATCGCGAGCGCCGTCCCGACGGACGTTGCCCGAGACACGAGGTTCGGACCGCGCATCCCCGACTTGCGCCCGCGGGACTCGCCCCAGAACGTGAGGATCAACATCCCCGCGACGCTGAAGAGGACCGGGACCCACATGCCCGGCCGTGTGCCGACGGCGACGATCGTGCCGAGGGCGAGGCTGGCAACGCCGAGCGAGCGCAGCCTCCCGCGTCCTACCGAGCCCGGGCGAGCCAGCGCCACGACGCCGAGGGTCACCAGCGCGTACCCGGCCGCGACCGGGGTGTCCTTGATGTTGAACATCGCGTGCCCAGTCCACGCGGGGATGGCCGACAGCATGGCTGCGGCGACGAGCCCCCACCGCCAGCTGCGCAGGAGCAACCGGGCGGTCGTGGCCACGGCTCCAAGGCCGACGACGGCGAACAGCGCAACGGCCATGTGCCGCGCCGCGTATGCCTCCGCAGCCAGGCTGCTTTCGTCGAGGCCCTCAGTCCCGAGCAGCACAGCCATGACGTGCGCTACCAGAGCCGCCACCGGGCCGTAGACGTACAGGCCCTCGACTCCCGGAGCAGGCTGGTTCCCGAACATCTGCCACGGCGGCAGATACCACTCGGTGTCGAACCAGGACTGGAGTCGCTGGACGTGGATCGGCTCGTCCCAGGAGATGCCGATGCGCCACGCACCGAGGAACATGACCACGATGTTCACGACCAGGACCAGTGCCGCCCCGAGCACGATCAGGCTGGGCACCTCAGCACGCGGACGCCGCGAAGCGATCGCCTCGTTGTGGCGAGGTCCCACCACGGTCTCCGTCGCAGCCACGTCTTCCCTCCTCGGCGCTCCAGCACAGCCCTGTGCCTGCGGGTGCTGTCTGCCCGCGCGAGCAGTGTCGCACCGCCGCTGCGCATGACGCCGAACGGCCGTCCCGCCATGGCGCGGTACCAGTGCGCTCCCCTCAGGAGGCGGGCTTTCCGGTCACCCACCCGACACGGCGGCAGGTTCGCGGACGACCCGACCCTGAGGTCGCTCGTCCTTCTGCGGTCAGCTCCTGCTGCGGCCGAGAAGCCAAGCGGCGCCCGCGATGGCGAAGTCGGCAACGGTGTGGACGACCCTCGTCAGCAGGGCTGCCGCTGCCGCGCCCGCGACGCCGAGGTACGGCGTGAGCAGCAGGGTCAGCACCGCCTCGCGCGCTCCGAGCCCGGCCGGCGCGAGGATCACCACCACGCCGACCGCGTACGCCGCGGTGAACGCGACCATCGCGGCGGCCGCGCCGTATGCAGAGTCGATCGGGGCGGGGGACACCGCGACGAGGGCGAGGCCGTAGCACGTCCACGTGACGAGCAGCATCACCACGACCGACGCGCAGTCGACCCACGTCAGCGCCAGCCGACGCCCGTCGCCGGCCGCCCAGGTGCCGGCCGCGTTGACGATCGGCGGCGTCATCGCAACCACCGAGGCCAGCAGCCCCAGCACGGCGAGCCACGTCGGGACGCTGCCGCCGATCAAGCCGGCCAGCACGCCGACGCATGCCACGAAGCCCGCTGTCACGACGTTCCAGCCGAGGAAGACCAGGCCCGCCACCACGGTCGTCCGCGCGGGTACGCCGTACCGCACGGCCATCTGCGCCTGCGCGCCGAGCGACCACACCGAGCCGGGGATGTACTTGCCGAGCTGCCCCACGAAGAACACCGACAGCGCTGGCAGCAGCGGCACCTCGTGCCCGAATCGGCGCAGGCACCGCGCCCACACGAAGCCGGTCGACACGAGACCCGCGAGGACGGCCACGATCGCGAGCAGCCAGGCTCCGGGACCGACCGTTCCCATGGCCGCGACGACGGAGGGCCAGTCGTCACGGAGCCACAACCAGCCGAAGCCCAGCGCCGCGGCGAGGAAGGCCACGCGCGCGACGACGAGCCAGCGACCGCGCGCCGACGAACCACGGAGCGACCCGTCGGACCAGCCGGACGGCTCGGACGAATCCGACGGCTCGGAGTCGGAATCGCTCACGCCTGCGGCCTCAGCAGGGCGGTACGCGTCGGGTAGGGCAAGGACGGGGTGAGGCCGCTCGTCCAGTCGACCGTCACCCGCGAGCCGAGCTTGTCGATCGCCTCGCGGTAGCGGGAGCGCTCGACGTTGTCGAACACGATGAGACCGTCCGGCGCGACCCGCTCGATGGCGCGCCCGAGGCAGGCTTCGCGCGCCCGGCCGTCCACGACGACGAGGTCGAACTCCCCGTGCTGGCGGTCGGCGGCTTCGACGTAGTCGCGGAAGTCCAGACCCTCGAATCCCTTCTTGCGCGAGCGGATCGGGTCGTCGCTCTGGGATGCGAGCGTCGGAGCGACGGGCACGACCTGCGCGTTGGCCGGCAGCACGGGCGCGATCTCCTCTGCCCACTCGAGGTCGTGCTCGATCGACGTCACGCTGCCGGCGCGCTTCGCGAGCCACACCGACGACGCCCCCGAGCCCCACTCGAGCACGCGCGCGTCGTCGCGTGCGGCCAGGAAGCGTGCGACCTTGCCTGCGGAGTCGTAGGTCCACCACGGGACGTCGAGGGCGATGAGGTCGTGCAGGTCGTAGACCGCGAGCAGAGAGCGGGTCCACTCACCCGCGCGCGAGCGGCCGGCCCAGCTGTCGAGCGGGTCGAGGAGCCCGACCTTGTCGAGGCCGGACTTCACGCCGCGCGCACCACGCACGTAGAGGCCCTTCACGACGCATCCTCCTGACCGTTGACGGCGACCGAGCGGAGGATGACGCCGATCGTGCGTACGTCATCGCCGTCGCCGACCGACCTCGGCGAGAACACCGATGGCACGGACATCTCCACCAAGAACCTCCCGTCGGCGGACCACGCGAGGTCCGCGGGCACCGTCAGACTCACCTTGCTGGGCTGCGAGGTGTCGTTCGTCTTCGTGCTCATCAGCGTGCCGTTGACAGCGATCGTGAACGTGCGATTCTCACCGGGCGGGGCGTACGCCCCGATGTCGAGCGTGAGGACCACCGGCTTGGCTCGCAGCCGCTCCGGCAGCACGAAGCCGACCGCGGCGTCGGGGATCTTCGACCAGACCCAGCTCTTCTCGCGCCGGTACCAGCCCCACATGAGATAGCTGGGGTCCTGGCCGCGCACCGTGCGGACGATTCCCGTGTCGGGGTACGGCGTGAAGGGCGCCTGGCAGCGTGCGACGAACGACATCGTGACCTGCTGGAAGAACAGCGGCCGACGTACGGCGCCGACCTCGGTGCAGCCCTCCGGCGCGCGGTACTCGCCGCGGTTGAACGTCATCAGGTAGTACTCACCGAGCTCGAGCGACCGCACCGGCGCCGCCTTCGTGCCGCGTGTGTCGTCCCAGTACGGCGTGAGCTGCAGCTGGTTCGAACAGGTCCTCAACCCGGTCTCGGCGGGGAACGGGTAGCAGGTGTCTGGCCCCTCCGCGGGCACGAGCGGGATCAGCTCGCGGAAGCTCGGGCGCCAGTACTCCGTCATCCAGCGGCCGTCGATCGGCTTGGTCGCGGTGACGGCGTTGAACCAGGTGAACGAGTAGGGAAAGAGGCCGAGGGCAGTCACCGTGGGCACGAGGAGGCCGACGACAAGGGTCGCCCAGGTGCCGACGACGAGGAGGTCGCGACTGGTACGCCGCACGCGCGCTGCTACGACCCATGCGCCCACGGTCGCCAGCACTGCCATGGCCGGGAGGACGAACAGCACCTGCCGAGTCGCGTCGTACAGCACGGCGCTGCGGGCGACCGCGAGCAGCGGCACGAGCAGCGCCTGCAGGGACACCAGGATCACACCGACGGCGAGGGCGACGTCGACCATCGCCTTCGGACGAAGGAGGCGCACAGCGAGCACGGTGGCAGCGGCGAGGCCCGTGATCGCCAACGCCATCACGATCAAGGGCGTCTGGGCCCCGAACCACAGCGGCAGGTAGGACTTCGGCGGCGGCATGGTGATGAACGTGCCGTTGGTGAGGACGTCGCCGTCCCACGGGTAGTCCGAGGAGTCTGCGACGGCCTCGATCACGCGTCGGGGGTACGCGAAGACCTTCGGGTAGGCGAGCAGCAGACCGAGGTAGGCAACGACTCCGGCGACCACCGCTCCCGCCAGTCGCTGCAAGAGATTACGGCCACGGCGCCCGGCCTCGGCCGCGCGTCCGTCACCCCACCACGTGAGCGCGAGCATTCCCACCACGCTCGCCACGACCGGTGCCGTCATGCCCGGGCGCGTGCCGATCGCGACCAGAGAACCCAGGGCGAGCGAGAGGACCCCGAACAACCGCAGGCGGGTCGGCCCGAGCGCACCCGGTCGAGAGAGCGCGACGACGCCGAGGGTCACGATGGTGTAGCCCGTGGCGACCGGGATGTCCTTGATGTTGAACATCGCGTGCCCGGGCCAGGCCGGGATCGCCGACAGCACCGCAGCGGCGACCAGCGCCCAACGCCAGGATCCGAGCAGCAGGCGCACGATCGCGGCTGTGGCCGCGAGCCCCACGGCTGCGAAGAGCCCGATCGCCACGTGCCGCGCCGCGTAGGCCTCGGCCATCATCGACGGGTTGCCCCACGTCTCCGCGCCGAGGACCACCGTGACCGCGTGCGAGATGAGCGCGGCGACGGGGCCGTACACGTACTCGCCGCGGATGCCGGCGGACACCGCGCCGTCCATCTGCGACGGCGGGAGGTAGAAGCCGGTGGCGAACCAGGTCTGGAGCCGCTGCACGTGGACCGGCTCGTCGATCGAGACGCCGATCAGCCACCCGCCGGCGAACATCACCACCACATTGACGGCGAGGAGCACTGCGGCCGCGATGACGACCAGGCTCGGCACCTGGATCGACCGACGCGGCTCCGGCGCCGCGTCTGCCAGGTGCGGCCTCGCGTACGTCCCCGCCGCGGTCACGCCGTCACTCTCCCGTCGCCAGGCGGACGCCGCCGACCCGGAACGTGCGTGCGGAGCGATCGGGGGTCACGGCGTCGTCGACAGCCACCCGGACGACCACGCGACCACCGCCGAGGGCGCCGAGCACGTCCGCGGGCACTCGGACGTTGAGGGTGCGCAGGGCGTCGTCGGAGTACGAGAAGCGGCCTACCGAGGCGCCGTTCACGAGCACCTCGAGGGTGGCCGCGGCCTCGCCGTCGCGCAGCACGGGTGCGGCGTCGAGCCTGAGGACGGCGTCCTTCGCCACCACGGACGACGGGACGGTGAAGCCGAGGTCGGCGTGCTGGGAGCCGGACCAGGCGACATCCGGCTCGTTCTCCGTCTGCCATCCCCACAGGAGGTAGCCCCGCCCGCCCACGCCGGCGTCGAGGCCACCAGTGGGATACGGGAGCAGCGGGACGTCGCAGCGCATGGTGAAGCTCATCGTGATCTCGCGGAAGAACAGCGGACGACTGACGGCAGCGACCTCGGTGCAGCCGTCCGGAGGCACGACGCTCCCCCGGTTGAACGACAGCTGCGCGTACTCGCCCGCCCCGAGGGCCGAGGCGTCGATCCCGGTGCCGCGCGTGGGCCAGAAGACGGCCTGCTCGGCGAAGTCGTCGCACGCCAGCAGCTGCGCCGCCGGCGTCCACTCGTGGCAGCTCTGCTCCGAGCCCGCAGGAAGGAGCGGGATCGCCTCGCGATTGCTCGCCGACCAGTAGTCGGTCATCCAGGCGCCGTCCACGGGAACGGCCGACGCGGCGCCGTTGAACCAGCTGTAGCTGTAGGGGAAGAGCCGTGCCGCGGTCACCGTGGGCACCACCAGTGAGAGGCCCAGCGCCCACACCAGCCAGGTGCGCAGGCGAGGGCGCTCGGTCTCCGCGAGCCGGCGCATCCCGAGCCAGCTGGCAACGGTCGCGGACACGGCAAGAGCCGGCAGCACGAACAGCACCTGACGGGTCCCGTCGTACAGGACGGCGGACGTGAGGATCGCGCCGAGCGGCAGCAGAAGGGCCTGCGCCGAGACCATCGCCTGCCCGGTGGCGAGCGCGGCGTCGGCCGGGGCGCCGCCGCCGCGGAGGCGCAGCAGCAGGACGACCGGGCTCACGATGCCGACGAGTGCGAGCAGCAGCACGACGACCGGGGTCTGCGCGGCGAACCAGAGCGGCAGGTAGTAAGGCGGCGGCGGCATCGACAGGGTCATGCCGGCGGTGAGGATCGTGTCCTTCCACGGATAGTCCGCGGAGTCGGCGAACGCCGCCACGAGCCGACCCGGCACGGCGAACAGCTTGGGGTAGACGATCAGCAGCACCAGCCACGACGCCGCGAGGCCGAGCACCGCCGCGGCGGCCCTCGACCGCAGACGCCCCGCGGCCGCCGACCGGTCGGGGCCGAGCAGGTCGACGCCCCAGGTGAGCAGGAGCAGGAAGGCGATGCTCAGCAGCAGCGCCACCCACGTGCCCGGCCGGGTCCCCACCAGGAGGGTCGAGCCGAGGGCGACGGCGGACCCGCCCAGCACGCGCAGGCGCCGCGATCCCGGAGCCGACGGCCGTGCGAGGGCGACGAGCCCGAGGGTGACCACGGTGTAGCCGGCCGCGACCGGGGTGTCCTTGATGTTGAACATCCCGTGCCCGGTCCAGGTCGGGATCGCCGTCAGGATGGCGGCTGCGACCAGTGCCCACCGCCAGGAGCCCACGAGGAGCCGCACGGTCGCCGCGACGGCCGCGACCCCGAGCAGGCTGAACAGCGCGACGGCGATGTGCCGTGTCGCATACGCCTCGGGCGCTCCGGACACGCCACCCCACGACTCGGTGCCCCCGAGCACGGAGACGACGTGGGCCACCAGCGCAGCCACGGGGCCGTAGACGTACAGGCCCGAGACCGACGGGTCGGGCTCGCCGCCGGCGAGCTGGTCTCCCGGTGCGTACCAGCCCTGGTCGAACCAGTGCTGGAGCCGGTCGACGTGGATCGGTTCGTCGGTCGTGACGCCGATCCCCCAGGCGCCGAGGAACAGGACCGCGACGTTCACGGCCACGACGACGCCGGCGAGCACGAGCAGCGCCGTCGGGACACGTGGGTCCGAGAGGCGGGTCGCTGCGTCGGCGCGAAGGCGGACGTCGAGCCTGGTGCTCACGACTTGGCGCGCCCGTCCCGCTGACGGTTGTAGACGACGAGCTCGGCAAGCAGGCCGAACAGCAGCAGCTGCACACCGACGACGACGAGCAGCACGCCTGCGATCAGCGCCGGGCGGTCGCCGATCGCGGAGCCCATGAAGCGCAGGACCGTCAGGTAGCCCAGGACCACGACGCCGAGGAACAGGGAACCCAGGCCGATGCCGCCGAACAGGTGGGACGGGCGGTGCTCGTAGCTCATGAGGAAGCGCACGGTCATGAGATCCATGAACCCGCGGAAGAAGCGGGCGATGCCGTACTTCGACTTTCCGAACATGCGCTCGTGGTGCTCGACCGGCTCCTCGGTGATGCGGTAGCCGAGCCAGTGCGCGATGACGGTGACGTAGCGGTGCAGCTCGCCGTACAGCATCGGGCTGACGTCGCGGGCGACGTCGGGACGCATGGCCTTGAAGCCGGAGTTGAAGTCACGGCCCGGCGCGCCGGAGAGCCGACCGGTCGCCCAGTTGTACAGCCGGGACGTGTGGCGCTTGATGAAGCGGTCGTGCCGCTCGAGGCGGGCACCCGTCACGAGGTCGAAGCCCTCGTCGAGGCGGGCCACGAGCCGGGGCAGCTCCTCGGGGTCGTCCTGGCCGTCGGCGTCCATCATCACGATGGCTGTGGCACCGGCGTCCAGGGCCTGGGCGAAGCCGCGCTGCATGGCGGCGGCCTTGCCGCGATTGCGGGTCGACCGGTCGACGTGGACGCACGCGTGAGCCGCGACGAGCGCCGCCATGACCTCAGGCGTGTTGTCGCGGGAGCCGTCGTCGACCACGAGCACGTGCCCACCGCCGGGGATCCGGGCGATGTTCTCGAGGATGCGCGGCACCAGCACCTCGAGGTTCTCGGCCTCGTCGAGCGCCGGGACGACGACCCACGTTCCGCTCACGGTGCTCCTTCACTCCACGGTCTCCGGCCCGGCCACGCTGCCGGACGGGTTGATTCCCGCCGTGCAGTGTCCCAGACCCACCCGGGTATCGAAGAATGCCCCGTTTCGCAGCGTTCTACCTCTGCTCGCGCCAGACCCGTTCGAACGGCAGGCGCCAGGCGTGCGGGGCCACGAGCTGGTGGATGGCGTTCGGCCCCCAGGTGCCGGCCCCGTACGGCTTGACCGGCGGCGGGTCGTCGAGCAGGTCCTGTGACCGGGCCCACAGGCTCTCGATGCCCTCGGACGTCGTGAACAGCGTGTGGTCGCCGCGCATGGCATCGAGCAGGAGCCGCTCGTACGCCTCGAGCACGTCGCCGGCCCGCTCGGTGTCCTGGGTGGAGAACTGCATCGACAGCTTCTCGAGGAGCATGCCCGGGCCGGGGCGCTTGCCGTAGAACGACAGCGACACCTTCGAGGCGTCGGCCAGGTCGAAGGTGAGGTGGTCCGGGCCGGCCGCACCCACGCCGGAGTTGGCGGCGAACATCGTGCGCGGCGCCTCCTTGAAGGCGATCGAGATGATGCGCTGGCCCTCGGCCATCTGCTTGCCGGTGCGCAGGTAGAACGGCACGCCCGCCCAGCGCCAGTTGTCGATGTCGCAGCGAAGCGCGATGAAGGTCTCGGTGTCGGAGTCGGGAGCCACGCCCGGCTGGTCCTTGTAGCCGGCCACCTGGCCGCGTACGACGTTCGCGGGATCGATCGGCAGCAGCGACCGGAAGACCTTGTTCTTCTCCTCGCTGATCGCCCGCGGCTCGAGGGCGGTCGGCGGCTCCATCGCCACGAACGCCAGCACCTGGAAGAGGTGGGTGACGACCATGTCCTTGTACGCACCGGTCGCCTCGTAGAACCCCGACCGCTTGCCGAGGTCGAGGGTCTCCGGGATGTCGATCTGCACGTGGTCGATGAAGTTGCGGTTCCAGATCGGCTCGAACAGCCCGTTGGCGAAGCGGAAGGCGAGGATGTTCTGCGCGGCCTCCTTCCCGAGGAAGTGGTCGATGCGGAAGATCTGCTCCTCGCTGAACGTCTCGTGCAGGTGATCGTTGAGATGGATCGCGCTCTCGAGGTCGGTGCCGAACGGCTTCTCCATCACCACGCGGGCACCGTCGACGAGATTCGCCTCGCGAAGCATGGCGATCACCTCGAACGCGGACCGCGGCGGCACGCTCAGGTAGTGCAGGAGGTGCGCGTCCTCGCCCAGCGCCTCTCGCTCGCGGTTGACGACGGCAGCGAGCGCCTCCGGCCCGGCGGCCGTGGGGACGTAGCTGAGCTGGTCGGAGAGCGCCTGCAACGCCTCGTCGGCGAGGCCGTGGGTGCCGAACTCCTCGATCGCCTCCTTGGCGAACCGACGGAACGACTCGTCGTCGTAGTCCTCGAGGGACGTCGCCACGACACGGATGTCGGGCGCGAGCGCGGAGGTGGTGAGGTGCGCGAGGCCGGGCAGCAGCTTGCGGCGCGACAGGTCACCCGTGGCGCCGAACAGCACGATGACGTGCGGCGGCGTGCGCTCCGAGCTCTGCTTGCGCGGCCGGGAGCCGGGTGCGGGGTAGGCGATCGTCTGAGCCGGGTTCCCAGTCATGGGGGCCATCGTGCCGGTGCGCGCGGTCGGAGCAGAGCCGTTTGACGCAGCCGGTACGTGACGGAGAGCAGGTCCTCTTCAGGCTCGGAGGGGCTCAGCCGCCGGACTTGCGGCGGAACTCACGCTTGCCGCCGACAGCCCCGTGCTCGCCGTGGGCATGGTCAGCGCCGTCGTGCTTGTGCTCGCCGGGCTTGGCGTGACCCTTCTTCTTGCGCTCGAGAGCCTCGAGGTACTTGGCCTTGGTGTCGGCGCTGGCGCCCGACTCGGTCTTGTCTTCCACGGTGCACTCCCAGGGTCGTCTTCCCCTCCAGTCTTCACCCCCGTGGCCGCGCAGTGCCACCGGGATGCCTGCTGACGTGGCCGGGCCCTGCCGGGGTGGATACCCTTCCGCAGTGGCCGAGCCGAAGAGCAGGACCGGCGTCCTCGCGCTCACCCTCGGCGCCACGGGCGTCGTCTTCGGCGACATCGGCACCAGCCCGCTGTACGCGTTCAAGGAGTCGTACGCCACGAGCGGACGCAACCTCGACGACGTCTTCGGGCTCGTCTCGCTGATCTTCTGGGCGCTGATGATCGTGGTGACGATCAAGTACCTGCTCGTCGTCATGCGCGCCGACAACCACGGCGAGGGCGGCATCCTCAGCCTCCTCGCGCTGATGCCCCGTCGAATCCGCGAGAGCTCGACCGGCAGGGAGCGCGTGCTCTTCCTGCTCGTCCTGGTCGGCACGGCGCTGCTGTTCGGCGACGGCGTGCTCACGCCCGCGATCAGCGTGCTGTCTGCCACCGAGGGCCTCGAGCTCGTCAGGCCCGGGCTCGGCCAGTACGCCGTCGAGATCGCCGTCGTGATCCTCGTCGCGCTGTTCTCGGTGCAGTCGCGCGGCACCCACCGCATCGGACAGTTCTTCGGGCCGGTCATGGTGCTGTGGTTCTTCGTGCTCGCCGGCCTCGGCATCTTCCGCCTCGCGGCGCGCCCGGACGCCCTGCTCGCGCTGTCGCCGACGTACGGAATCGGCTACATCACCGCGCACGGCTGGCAGTCGCTCGCGGTCGCGTCGTCGGTGATCCTCGCGGTCACCGGAGCGGAGGCGCTGTACGCCGACATGGGCCACTTCGGTCGGCGCCCGATCCGCCTGTCGTGGGCGCTGCTCGTCGGTCCTTCGCTCGTGCTGTGCTACCTCGGCCAGGCGGCCCTGGTGCTCGAGCAGCCCGACAAGGCAGAGAACCCGTTCTTCGGCCTCGCACCCGACGGGGGCACCCTGCCGCTGGTCATCCTCGCGACCGCCGCGACCGTCGTCGCCTCGCAGGCCCTCATCACCGGCGTGTTCTCCCTTGCGCGCCAAGGGATCCAGCTCGGCGTGCTGCCACGCCTCACCATCAAGCACACTCACGCAGACCACGAGGGCCAGATCTACGTCCCGTTCGTGAACTTCGCGGTAGGCGCATTGTGCGTCGCCGTGGTGCTGCTGTTCCAGTCGTCGTCAGCACTCGCGCACGCGTACGTCCTCGCCATCGCCGGCACGATGTTCATCACCACGATCGCGTTCCACGCCGTCGCAAGCCGCACATGGGACTGGCCGGCGTACCGCCTCTGGCCGCTGACGGCCGTGTTCCTCGTGGTCGACTTCACGTTCCTGATCGGCACGCTGTCGAACCTGCTCAGGGGAGGTTGGGTCCCCGTCGCGTTCGGCGCGGTGGTGATGCTCGTGATGGTCGGCTGGTCCAACGGCTACCGCGCGCTCAACAACTACATGGCGCGCACCGCCGTCCACTGGCCCAGCATCGAGGAGGAGCTGCGTCACGGCAGCATCACCCGGGTGCCGGGCGTGGGGGTCTACCTCGCGTCGCCGGCCGAGGACGTCCCTGCCGCGCTGAGCTCCCAGATCAAGGTGCTCCACGCCATGCCGGCCGAGGTCTTCGTCGTCACGGTGAAGACGGTCGGCATGCCCGTCGCCGACTCCCCTCCCGAGGTGGTCGACGTCATGAAGCGCGTGAAGCGGGTCATCATCCCCGTCGGCTACATGGAGACTCCTGACATCCCGGCCGCGCTCCGCGCCTCGGCGCTCGGCGGTGTCGAGTCGGTGGCCACGTACTACCTGTCGGAGCGCAAGTTCGTCGGGTCGGACGCGGGATCGGTTCCGGAGCGGCGCGAGAAGTTCTTCGCCTTCCTCCACCGCAACTCCCAGGCGCCGTCGCAGTTCTTCGGCCTGCCCTCGGACCGCGTCATCGCGATCGGCACGCGGATCGACCTGTAGACCGAGGTCAGTTGAGTCGGCGAGTGCCGTCAGGCACACCACCGCCTGCAACCGCCGACGCCACGAGATCGGCGTACGCCGTGAGCGCGACGTTCTGGCTCCACGGGCCGAAGGACACGCGCGCGACGCCGAGGCGCGCCATGGTCTCGAGCGGAAGCGCGCCGGGGACGGCGATGAGGTTGAGCTTCTGGCGCCCCACGACCGCGACGATCGCCTCCACCTGCGCCTCGTCGAGCTTTCCGGGAGCGAAGAAGGTCGAGGCACCGGCGTCCAGGTAGGCCTTTCCCCGTTCGATCGCATCAGCGAGGACCGCGTCGGGATCCTTGTCGCCAGCGCGCAGGAACGCGTCGGTCCGCGCATTGAGGACGAACGGCACGCCGGCCGCCTCCCCAGCAGCCACTACCGCCTTCACGGCGGCGACCGCGTCGGGCAGGGGCTTGCACTCGTCCTCGAGGTTCATCCCCACGACACCGACGTCGATCGCGCGGCGCGCGGTTTCGCCGGCGTCGCCGTACCCCGCCTCGAGGTCGGCCGTCACGGGCAGGTCGACAGCAGCAACGATGCGCGCGACCACCGCGAGCATCTCGTCCCGGGGGATCACCTCGCCGTCCGGGTAGCCGAGGGCAGCGGCGATCGAGTGGCTCGCGGTCGCGATGGCTCGTACGTCGGAGTTCGCCGCGACGACCTTGGCGGTGACGACGTCCCACACGTTGACGAGCACGAGCAGCTCGGGGTCGGAGTGCAGACGCTGGAGCCGGGCAGCCTTGTCGGCGGTCGAGGACATGCCGCCCACGTTAGCCGGGTAGCCAGCGTGCGCTCCACGACGGTTTTCCGACCCAGCTAGGCGAACACCGCCCCGGGTGGGTAACGAGCGTGCGCTCTGCGACGCGTTCGCCACCCACGTACGGTGACGCCCGCAGATCAGTGGAAGGGGCGTCGACGGTCGAGCCGCAGCGACGCCTTGCCCGCCGTACGCCAGCTGCGCGCGACGAGGTCGCGGTCCTCGGGCGTCACGAGGTTGCCCATGACGCGGAAGGCCACGGCCATGATCATCGGGATGCGCATGCCGATGGGGCCCGACATCGCGAGCAGCCGCTCGTGCGTGATGAGGCTGCCGAGCCGGCGCGCGATCGAGAAGGCCTCGCCGTACTCCTCGTCGAGGACGCCGGCCCACGAGGCAGTGAGGTCGGCGTTCGGCCTGCTGTTCACGATGTGCTCGGCGGCGAGGCGACCGGTCTCGAGGGCGTAGTCGATGCCTTCGCCGTTGAGCGGGTTGATGCACCCGGCGGCATCGCCGATCAGCATCCAGTTGGGGCCGGCCACACCGCTGACTGCGCCGCCCATCGGAAGGGGTGCCGAGCCGTAGCCGGTGAGTTCGCCGAGCTGCCACTCGTCCTGGCGCTGGCGCGCGTACTCCTCGGTGAGCTTGCGGAGGTTGATGTTGGCGGGGCGCTTCTTCGTGGCGAGCGTGCCGGCGCCGACGTTGACCATGCCGTTGCCGAGCGGGAAGACCCAGCCGTAGCCGCCCATCATGCGGCCGGTCTCGTCGCGCAGCTCGAGGTGAGAGGTGATCCACGGGTCGTCGGCCATCGGGCTCGTCGCGTACGCGCGCGACGCGACGCCGAAGACCGTCTCCTGGTGCCAGGTGCGACCGAGCAGGCGGCCGAGGTGCGACTTGCCGCCGTCGGCCACGATCACGTGCTCGGCCTCGACGCGGACGACACCGTCGGCACCCCGCAGGATCACGGCCGTGAGGCGTCCACCCGTGAGCTCGACGTCGACCGCGCGGTGCCCGTCGAGGCCCGTGGCTCCGGCGTCGAGCGCCGCATCACGCAGGGCGTTGTCGAGAACCGTGCGGGCGATGGCCGAGCCGTGCTTGGGCAGGTTCGGGCCGTTCCACGGCAGCATCAGGCTCTTGCCGAAGCCGTGACCGCGGAGGCCGTCGTTGACGGGTGCGCCCTCGAGCACATGGTCGAGCTTGAGGTGGTGCAGCTCCGCGATCGCGCGCGGCGTGAGGCCGTCGCCACAGGGCTTGTCGCGAGGGAAGACGGCGCCGTCGACCAGGAGCACGTCGCGCCCGAGCCGCGCGAGGTGGGTCGCCGCGGAGGCGCCACCGGGGCCGGCGCCGACGACGAGCACGTCGGTGCGCACGACGCGGTCTGCGGTCGTGGCGTTGTCGGTAGTGGTCACGGCGCTCTCATCGGGGCTGCAGGGGACCTGCGGCAAGGGTTGATCCGGGCCCGACGTGACGGGCATCCTTCCCGCCCAGTATCCGCGATCCCGCAGCTGCGCGCTCCTCGGGGAACGACCCGAGCATCGGGAAACCCATCCCGGGCCTGCGGCCGGCCGGCGCCTGCTGCCAGGCGCTGAGGTGGCGCAAGGGGGGCCGACGACGTGATCGGTGGTGCTGAGCGACGATGGGCCATCGCGCACCGCGTCGACCATCCCGCGCGCCCTATCTGCGTGCTCCGGAACAGCTCGCGTGACACCACTCGGTGAAACGCGACCGAGGACAGGACACCCGCTTGTCGACCTGCTTCACTCGCAGTGCTTGGAGGTGGCGCCATGAGTGAGCCCGACATCGGGGCTTCGACGTCGCCGCGTCATGGTGGGATCCCGGACGAGTCTGCGCGGCCCGGGTGGGAGGTCGACGAGGCTCAGGTGCGGGCGTCCCTCGGCTCGTTGGACGAGGCCATGTTCATCTTCGAGGCCGAGCGGGACGAGTACGGCAACGTGGTGGACCTGCGCTACCGGTTCCTGAACGAGGCAGCCGAACGCCTCTACGGGCACCCCGCTGCCGAGGTGGTGGGACGGCGCCTCGTCGAGGTGTTCCCGTCCGTCGTGCGCCAGGGCGTACTCGCATGTTTCGTGGAGCCTCTGCGCACCGGGAGGCCCAGCGGCATGCGGGTCCCGGCGTTCGACGAGAACGGGATCGTGGGTGCCTTCGACGTAGAAGCGCACCCGTACGGCGGCGTCGTCGTCGTGACTGCTCACAACGTCACCAGTGAGGCTTCTGCAGAGCGACTCCTCGCCCGGTCCGAAGCCTTGCTGAGAGTGGTCTTGGACAGCACGTCGGACGCGATCATGCGATTTGGTCCGGATCTGCGCGTGGAGTACGTGAACAGACGCTTGGTCGAGCTCACGGGGATCTCGTTGGAGGACTGGAAGGGCAAGACATTCGATGAGGCGGGGTACCCCGCCGAACTGACGGCCACGTGGGACGAGTACAACCGCCAGGTGTTTGCAACGGGCGAGTCAGTGCTTCACGAGTTCGAGGTCGAGCTGCTCAACGGGCACAGCTTTGTCGAGACCCGGGTCGACCCTGAGTTCGGCGAGGACGGGACGGTGGCGCACGTGATCACCACGAGCCGCGACGTCACCGCACGCAAGGTCATGGAGGCTCAGCTTCGCGACTCCGAGGCCTTGCTGGCCGTAGCAGTCGATCACTCACGCGACGGCACCGCGATCTTCGGACCCGATATGAGGATCGAGTACGTCAACCGCAGAGCGGTCGAGCTGGCCGGCATTCCCGCCGAGGCGTGGATCGGCAAGTCGATGGAAGAGCTCGGATTCCCACCTGCTGCGGTGGCGTCCTGGACTGCTCAGATCGGATCGGTGTTCGCCACGGGACAGGCTCAGTCGATGCCGTACGAGGTAGACAACACCGAGGGCCACCGCTGGTATGAGGCGAACCTGTCCCCCCAGTTCGGAGCCGACGGGGCCGTCTCCCACGTGCTCTCGACGAACCGCGACGTCAGTGAGCGAGTGGCCGCCGAGCAGTCCCTGCGCGAGATGGCGACGCACGACTCCCTGACCGGACTCGCCAATCGCCCAGCCGTGCTCGACGACCTCGACCGTGGCCTGCTGGCAGCGCGCCGCACGGCCGACGCCATCGGCGTCCTGATGATCGACCTGGACCGGTTCAAGCTCGTCAACGACTCGCTCGGGCACGGCGTCGGCGACCGGCTCCTGACGTTCGCTGCACAGCGGCTCGCGGGGACGGTCCGGGGCGGCGACCTGATCGGGCGGATGGGCGGCGACGAGTTCGTCGTGATCATGCGGAACCTCCACGACCCTGCTGAGGCGGTACGCGCCGCATGGCGCCTCGTCGAGTCGTTCCGGCAACCATTCCCAGGCCCTGACGGCGAACTGTTCTGCACAGCCAGCATCGGAGTCGCGATCTCAGGTGCGGAGAGCAAGGCCTCCGACCTGCTGCGCGAGGCGGACACGGCCATGTACGCGGCCAAGGACTACGGGCGCGACCGGGTCGTGGTGTTCAACGACGAGCTGCGAGAGGCGGTCGCCACCCGCCTTTCGGTCGAGAGCGATCTGCGGCACGCCCTGGAGCGAGACCAGCTCGCGGTGTGGTTCCAACCTGAGATCGATCTCGTCACGGGCCGCGTGATCGCTGCGGAAGCGCTGATGCGCTGGCACCACCCCAGCGGTGAGACGCTGACCGCCGGGCGCTTCGTCGATGTCGCCGAGGAGACCGGGCTGATCAACGACATCGGTGACTGGGTTCTCCGCCAGGCGTGCCTGGAAGCCGCGTCCTGGGCGGCCGGCGACCACGGGGGCGAGATCACTGTCAGGGTGAACGTCTCAGCCCGTCAGCTCGGTGAGGCCGGGCTCCTGGAAGCCGTGGACGAGGCGCTGTCGACCAGTGGCCTCGATGCGGGTCGGCTCTGCCTGGAGATCACCGAGACCGCGCTTCTGAACGAGACTGCGGTCGCCAAGGAGAACCTCTCTGGCATTCACGAACGCGGCGTGCACCTCGCCATCGACGACTTCGGGACCGGGTACGCATCCCTGACCTACCTGCACCGGTACCCCATCGACGTCCTCAAGATCGACCGCAGCTTCGTGGCCGACATCACCACGCGCAGCGAGGACTACCAGCTCGTGGGTGCGCTCATCGCCATAGCTGATCGTCTGAAGCTGAGTGTCACGGCCGAGGGAGTCGAGCACCAGGAGCAGGCGGACTGCCTCAGGGCGCTGGGCTGCCCAGGTGCGCAGGGCTTCCTCTACTCGCAGGCGGTCCCGCCCGAGCAGTTCCGCACCCTGCTGGGGACGCGGTTCCCCACGGGTGCACCGGACACGTCGACGTATCGCTAGTCCCGGCGCCGACGCTTCTCGCACTCGAGGGCGTCCGCGAAGTCGCCCGGGATGGCCCTTTCGGCCCGGACGACCGACTGCTCGTACTCCGTGCTGGCCCGGTCGCGGCGGAGGAGCGGTCCGCCGACTGTCTTGCGCACCCAGATCGAGGTCGAGCCGCCGCCGCCATCCTGGAGCGGGTCAGAACGGCAGGATGATCCGCGAACGGCGCTAGCGGCCGCTACCTTGACCGATCGTGGATGTAGGCGCAGTGGGATGTGAACCGCCCCGGGATTGATGGAGGCTCTGGTGTGTCCCGGCTTCTCCGGCGACGCTGACTCTGGCCGCCGATCCGGGCGGAACCCGGGAGGAGCTGTTCCTAGGGTTGTCCCTAAGGTTGAACACGCAGCTCCTCCCCTACGCCGGGCCGTTAGCTCAATCGGCAGAGCAGCGGACTTTTAATCCGCGGGTTCTGGGTTCGATCCCCAGGCGGCCCACCTCGCTGACCTGCAGATACATCCGATCGTGGAGCTCTGGGAGCCTCCTCCGAGGCCGGATTGGTCACCGATTGGTCACACGTTCCTTGGGTGGGTGTTGCCTGGCCGGCTCGAGGAACGAGATTCGCGGCGGCCGTTGCGGCTGTCCGCCCGACTCCCTCGAGCAAGTGGGCGAAGGTGCCGGAGGTGATCGCGATGGAGGAGTGCCCGAGTCGCTTGGACACCACGGCGATCGGCACGCCCGCCGCGAGCATCAGCGAGGCTTGGCCGTGCCGGAGATCGTGCAGTCGCACAGGCCGCAGACCGGCGGCGATCGAGAGTTGCCGGAAGCGCTTGGTGACGGTCTCGGGGTGCAACGCAGTGCCGTCTTCGCGGGTGAAGACCAGCCCGGTATCGCTCCAAGCGTCGCCCCACGCGGCCCGTTCGGTGTCCTGGCGCAGGCGGGCTGCGAGCAGTGCGCCGATGGTGATCTCATCGAGGTCGACGACGCGGTCTTGCCCGGCGGCGGTTTTGATCGGCCCGATGAGGACCTGGTGGCCGAGTTGAACGAGTTGCTGGCTGATGACCAGCCGCTGCCGCTGGAGGTCGACGTCTTGCCAACGCAACCCGCACGCCTCGCCGCGGCGAAGTCCGGTCAGCGCGATGACCTCATACAGGGCGCCGAGCCGGTCGGTCGCGGCGTGGTCGAGGAACCTGCCGAGCTCGGCGGCCTCCCACGGCCGGACTGTGGGTCGAGTGGCCTTGGGTAGGTCGAGGTCAACGGCCGGGTTGTAGCCGATGAGTCGTTTGCGTTTCGCCGTCGCGAGCGCGGAGCGCAAGGTGGCGTGGATGCGCCGCACCGTCGCCGGGCCGACCGGGCGGCGGTCGGGTCTGGGTTCAGCGGCGGCGCGCAGCACCGCCTCGACGTGCCCCGGGCGCAGGTCACGCAGCCGCAGGTGTCCGAGCTCGGGGATCAGGTAGGTGTCGAGATGACCGCGGTAGGAGCGCACCGTGGTCGGCCGTAGCCCTTGTCGTTCCTTGGCGTCCAACCAGTCGGTCAGGAACGTGGCGACGGTCTGTCGGTCGTCGTGGGCGACCTGACCCTTGTTCGACTGGTCGAGTAGCTCGGCCAGCGCCTGGTTCGCGGCGTTCTTCGTCGCGAACCCGGAGCGCTTGACCTGCAGCCGCTTGCCGGCCGAAGTGCGCCCAAGATCGGCGACAAACACCCACGAGCCATGCGGCTTCTTGCACGCCTTCCGGATGCCTTTGGCGTCACGCTCGACCGGACAGGAACACCGCTTGTACGTCGAACCCTTCATCACTGCCTCCGAACAGAACGTGCGCTATGTGCGACGGCCACGAGCATGAAGCCTCGCACCGACAAAGGCCCCGCGACGACATGCCGAGACCCAGGGCCCCGCCGAACTCGGCTCGCGATCCGGGACCAGGGGTGACCCCGGCGTCGAGGTCCAGAAGGACCCGCTGCTTGGCGCCGGACCGATGACCATGACGGCTAGGCGACCAGATAGGGGTTGTCACGCGGCTGGCGCGAGGCTGTCACGGCGGTTGCAATTGGCGTGCCGTAGACCTTCGAGATTGCGCTGGGGCTGGCGCGAGACCGTCGGCGGTTGCGTCAGGGCTGGCGCGAGGCTGCCTGCGAGCGCGATCGTGCAGGCGGGGAACCGCCTGCTTCACCGGCTACCGGATACGTCCACCGGCTCCTCGGCCCCGCCTACGGTCTCCTGCGGTCAACGATCTTGACCCACGAGCAGCCTCTGGTCATGGGATCACATTCGCGCCGGGCGGCCAGCCTGTCGGGGCAGGTCCCGCTACGGGGCGGCGTCCAGGACGAGGACGGTGAGGGACTCGATCTCGGCGAAGTCATCGGGATTGCGGGTGACTACGGGGAGGTCGTTGGCCACAGCCGTTGCGGCAATGAGAGCGTCGTACGCGCGAGCTGTCGTCTTGCGCCCCGACGCGCGAAGCTGCGCGGCGACCCGACCGAAAGCGCGAGCGGCCCGGTCGTCGAACGGGATCGGGTGGAAGTCCGCCTCCACCTGTTGCAGCACGCTCTGGCGGGCGATCCGCTCTGCATCCGATCTGGCCACCAGCGGACCGACCGAGAGCTCCGCGAGGGTGATCGCGGACACGAAGCACCGAGTCGGCAGGGCCTCGAAGTCGGTGAACCCACCCAGGCTCACCACGACGCTGGTGTCCAGAAGGCCCCGTTCGTGGGCGGTCAAAGCGTCGCGTCCAGAACCTCGTCGAGGTCAGATCGAAGGGCCGCGAAGTCGAGGACTGGGATGGCGCGCCACCGCTCGGCCAGGAGCGTGGCCGGTGTGCCGCCCTCTGCGAGGGGCCGCAGCTCGGCGATCGGCTTGCCCTGCCGCGTCACCGTGACGCTCTCCCCGCGCATCACCGAGTCCAGCACGTCGCCACCGTGATTGCGCAGATCTCGAACACTCACCTCGGTCATGACTCAATGTCTCACGCGTGAGACATTGAGTCAACGGCCGTCAGTGTCATGTCGTGGCGCCGGTCTGGAATCGGCGCAATCGCAAACTGTTCGTGACCACGAATACCGAGCTGAACGCCATCGCCGCGCCGGCGATCAGCGGGTTGAGGAACCCCAGCGCGGCCAGTGGGAGTGCTGCCACGTTGTAGGCGAACGCCCAGAACAGGTTTCCTTTGATGGTGCGAAGCGTCGCCCGGGACAGCCGGATCGCGTCGCCCGCCGAACGCAGGTCCCCCCGGACCAGGGTCAGGTCGGAGGCTTCGATGGCCACATCGCTGCCGGTGCCCATCGCGATTCCTAGGTCGGATTGGGCCAGTGCCGCGGCGTCGTTCACGCCGTCGCCGACCATGGCCACCACCCGGCCCTCGTCTTGCAGCTTCTTGATCACGTCGACCTTGCCGGCCGGAAGAACCTCGGCGATGACCTCGGTAATCTCGACCTCGGCGGCGACTGTGTGGGCCGCGCGTGTGTTGTCCCCGGTGAGCAGGACGGGGGTCAGGCCGAGTCGGCGCAGCGCGGCGACCGCCCCGGCCGAAGTCGCCTTGATCGTGTCGGCCACGACCAGCACACCACGCACCGAGCCGTCCCATCCGACCCAGACCGGGGTGCGGCCCTCCGCCTCCGCGTTGTCCGCTGCTGCGATCAGCACCGGGTCGAGGGTCATCGACCACTGCTCAACAAGCCAGGAGCGGCGACCCACGACGACGGCGTGGCCCTCCACGATGGCGCTGACGCCGAGCCCGCCGTGGTTGGCGAAGCCAGACACGGTCGGCAAGGAGCCTCCCTGCTCTGCGCCGTGATCGCGGGCTGCGCGGGCAATGGCTTGGGCGACCGGGTGCTCGGAGGCGTCTTCGACCGCACCGGCGAGTCGCAGCAGCTCGGCGGCGGTCACATCATCGGCGGGCACCCAGTCCAGCAGGGCCATCTTCCCGGTAGTGACGGTGCCGGTCTTGTCCAGCACGACGGTGTCCACCCGTCGGGTGGACTCCAGGACCTGCGGCCCCTTGATCAGGATGCCAAGCTGCGCGCCGCGGCCGGTGCCGACCATGAGTGCGGTCGGAGTGGCCAGACCCAGCGCGCACGGGCAGGCGATGATCAGCACCGCGACGGCCGCGGTGAACGCCTCGGTGGCGCTGTGCCCGGTCACCAGCCAACCCAGCAGCGTCGCGAATGAAAGCGCGATCACCACGGGGACGAAGACCGCTGAGACTCGATCGGCGAGTCGTTGGACGTCAGCCTTGCCGTTTTGCGCGTCGGCGACCAGGCGGGCCATCTGCGCGAGCTGGGTGTCCGATCCGACCCGGGTGGCGCGCACCTGCAGGCTTCCGCCGGCGTTGACGGTGGCCCCCACGACAGCCGCGCCCGGGCCGACCTCGACCGGCACCGACTCTCCGGTCAGCATCGAGGCGTCGACTGCGGAGCTGCCCTCGGTGACGAT
The DNA here is from genome assembly GCA_038316965.1 of Candidatus Nanopelagicales bacterium. GTDB lineage: Bacteria > Actinomycetota > Actinomycetes > S36-B12 > CAIYMF01 > Longivirga. The sequence continues at coordinate 27,346 of JBBQAY010000003.1, read as the reverse complement.
CCCGTCGGTCGCGATCTTCTCCCCGGGCCGGACGATGAAGGTGTCTCCGACGGCGAGCTGGTCCACTCCGATCCGCACCTCGGTCCCGTCGCGGATGACGGCGACGTCCTTGGCTCCCATCTGCAGCAGGGCACGAAGCGCCGCGCCGGAGCGGGTCTTGGCCCGGGCCTCGATGTAGCGCCCGGTCAAGATGAAGACCGTGACAGCGGAGGCGACCTCCAAGTAGATCTCGTCGGCCGAGGTGCCGCGGGCGGGGAAGAGCGTGAAGGTCATCGTCATGCCCGGCATCCCGGCCGTGCCGATGAACAACGCGTAAAGCGACCAGGTGTAGGCGGCGAGTACACCGACCGAGATCAAGGTGTCCATGGTGGCCGCGCCGTGGCGGGCGTTGGTCCATGCGGCCGTGTGGAAAGGCCAAGCACCCCAGACCACGACCGGGGAAGCCAGGGTCAGGGCCAGCCACTGCCAGTTGGTGAACTGCAGCGCCGGGATCATCGACATCGCCACAACCGGAAGGGTCAAGGCAATGCAGATGAGCAGGCGCTGCTTGAGCGCGGCGGTCTCCGCTTCGCGCGGGTCGCGCTCCGTCTGTGACTCGCCGCTGGACGAGGTGGATGGGGTCGGCAGGGTAGCGGTGTAGCCGGTGGCCTCCACGACCTCCACGAGGGCCTGTGTTTGGAGGTCCTCGGGGAAGACAACCCTCGCCTTCTCGGTGGCGTAGTTGACGGTGGCAGCCACCCCGGCCAGCTTGTTGAACTTCTTCTCCACTCGAGCAGCACACGACGCGCACGTCATCCCGCCGATCGACAGCTCGACCGTGCGCGTCTGGGTCGTGCTCGGTTCGATCATGTGCGGCACTCCGATGTTCGGCGTAGCTGGATCAGCGGTCAGCGCCGACGAGGCGGTAGTCGCCAGCCTCGTCGAGCGCGGCGGCGACCTGCTCGTCGGTGAGAGGGGCGGGGCTGGTCACCGTGACTTTCGAGGTGCCGTCGGCGTGCAGATCGACGGTGACGTCGGTGACGCCCTGCAGGGATGCGAGTTCGCCGATGACGGCTGACTCGCAGTGCCCGCAAGTCATGCCATCGACGCGGTACGTGATGCTGGCCATGGGGTGCTCTCCTTTGCCGCTGTGGTGTTGGGGTGTCATGAACGGACTAGGCGACCGATCGCCGCGGACGCCTCTTTGATCTTCGCGTCAGCCGTGTCGCCGCCGACAACAACTGCCTCGGCGACGCAGTGAGAAAGGTGTTCCTCGAGCAGCAGCAAGGCCACCGACTCCAGAGCCCTGGTGGCAGCCGAAATCTGGGTCAGGACGTCGATGCAGTAACTGTCTGACTCGACCATCCGTTGCAGCCCCCGGACCTGCCCCTCGATCCGGCGCAACCGCTTGAGGTGAGCGGTCTTGTTCTCGCTGTATCCAGGCGATAACGCGCCCACGGTGTCCCTCACAGTACTCCTAGGGGGTATACACTCAAGATACCTCCGGCGGGTATCTAGCACAAGTCGGATGCCTCGAGGAAGAGCGGCGCACCCTGAGTTTGCGGGTCGCAGGACAGACTCCGCTGCGGTCAGACCCCGTGGGAGTGCTCTGGTTGGCCGGGGATCGTCTATACGCGGCAGAAGGATGACACGGCTGCGAATGCGGCGGTGATGGTCAGCAGGAGAAACCACACGCTGGGAAACAGTGTGTGTGCCACGGATCGCGGCGCGGCTGGCTGCAGGAGGTCGAGGATCCGTCTTTCGACATCGATATTCGCAGCGGCCAAAGCACGCGCCGGCGTTCGTTCGGATGCCAACGCGCGAAGAGCTCCGGCGACTGCTGTGGTTGACGTGGCTTTAGCCGCGCGTTGATCGGCCAAGCGTTCGACGACGCCCGGTAGAGCCGCCGCAATGTCGCGGACCAACGGCACCCAAGGAAGAGCACGTTTGAGCCAGCCGGCTGATTCGAGGATCATGTGATGATGCCCCCGCACATGCGCTCGTTCATGAGCGATGACTGCGCTGATCTGCGGCTGTGTCAGACATTGGAGCGCCGCGGTCGTGATTACTACAACGCCGGATGGCAGTGAAAACGCAGCCGCTGCCCGGTGGTCGATGACGACCGCCCCAATGGAGTCGTCCAGTTGGCCAGCGAGCCGGACGGCGTCAGTGCGCCGGCGGGTCAAGGAATGGTTGGTCCTGGTGATTCGAATCCCGGTATAGATACCCCAGGCCAGCCAGCCTAGGAGTGCTGCGACGGTGAGTGTGCCTACGTCGGCGGAGAGCGCCGTGCGAGCGCCGTCCAGGGCATGGCCGCAGGCGAAAAATAGGACGCCAAGATTGTCCCTGAAGAAGTGCACCTGCCATAGAGCGCCAAGCAACACCGTACCCACGGTCACAAGGAACCCAACCAACAGAAGGGCATATCGAGCTACTTGTGCGCGCGGACCATCCTGCCCATCGTGAGCCCGCAAGGGGCGACAGCCCAGGGTGCCTACCAGGATTGCGAGCAGCGCACTGCCAAGTACCGGGGTCATCTCCGGCGCCGCCGTAACGCCTTCCGAAGTGAATCGGTGTCCTCGGCGCTCATGCCGTCCACGAAGTGTAAGAGGACGCCTGGACTGTCTACCGGGGCGCCCAGGATGTCGTGCATCAACTGGGCAGCGTGCTCCTCACGCGATTCCGACGGCGCGTAGGCGTAGGCACGACCAGTCCGTTCACGGACGACGTACCCCTTGTCGTGGAGATGGTCGAGCACCGTCATCACGGTCGTGTAGGCGAGGTCCCTGCCCAACCGGGCTCGAACCTCTCGTACGGTGAAGGGACCATCAGCGGCCCACAGGATGTTCATTGCGTCGGCCTCAAGCGGCCCCATCCGCGGCTTCATCGCACCTCACCCTCTACGCCTCAAGTGTACGGTCGGCCTGAGCGGCGCTAGATCCAACCCATGGGGTCGGTGAAATTCCCATTCGCTAGTACCTCGAAGTGCAGATGGCACCCCGTGGAATAGCCAGTACTCCCAACCCAGCCGATGGTCTCGCCGGTCACAACTCGCTGGCCCGTCCGGACGCCGAGGCGAACCTGATGGTTGTACGTCGTCACAAGAGATACCGCCCCGACGCGACCGTGGTCGATCACTGAGCGGTATCCGTACGCCGCGTTATAGCCGGCCTGAAGGACGATCCCCGAACGTGCGGCGCGGATCGGCTGTCCGCAGCTGGCCTGCAGGTCGACTCCGGTGTGGAGCTTGTACTCCCCGGTCACCGGATGCACCCGCATGCCGTACGGCGAAGTTACCCCGCCAGGCACCGGAGGCACTAGGACACCGGAGCCAGACGGTGCGGTGGGGGTGGACCCAGCCGCCTGGCCGGCCTCGTCGGCGGCCGCCTTGGCTCGAGCCCTGAGCTCCTTTTGAAGTCGAGCGGCTTCCGCGCGCAGTTGCTGGTACCGGCGCTGATCCTCGCGCAAGGCAGATCGGAGGTTGCTCGCGATCAATCGCTTCGCTTCCAGCGCACGAGCGACTTCCGCCGCGCTGGCCCGAGCATCATTTCTCAGCTGGTTGGCCAACCGCAGGGCTTGAGCGGCATCCTGCTGTCGCTGCTGGAACGTGACGATGCGGGCAGCCTGGAGATTGACCGCGTCGGCTCGCTCTGCCCTCAGCAAAGAGAGGTCACCGATAACCTCAATCTGATGCTGAGCGATGGCATTGAGGGCCGCGATTCGACCCATCATGTCGCCCGGAGACTCCGCATCCAGCACGATCGCGACCTCATTGAGCGGCCCATCCGTGTACAACTGACGAGCGAGCAGCCCCGCGAGGTATTGCTGCGTATCGATGGCCGCCTGGGTTTCATCCAGGGAATCTCGTGCTGACGCAATCTGGCGCCCCAACACGGTCACCTGTTGTGACGCGGCAGCGAATTGCGCCTGCGCGACCTCCGCGTCGGCCTGCGCCCTGCTTAGCGCGGACTGGGCCGAGCGAAGTCCGGCCTCGATTGCCTGAACCTTCTTGTCCAGCGTCGCAACGCGGGCGGTCGTCTCGGCGACCGCAGCACGTGCTTCGCTGGGCGTGGAGGGACCGTCGTCGCCGGTCGCCGATGCGGTGATCGGGTTCAGTATGAGCACCGTCATCAGAATTCCGCTGCTGCAGACTGAAAGAAGGCGGCGCACCGAGAACGCTCCGTTGCTTGGGACTCCCGCGGATCTCAGGAAACTACAGGACCTACTACGCGTCATCGGATGATTGAATACCGATCTGAAGCAAGGGTGATGGCATCGACTCGCCGGGGCGTTCGGTTATCCGAGGTCATCCGCGTGCCGACGACGGGCGGCGCGGGCAACAGGCACCGAGTACGGATACACGGGCTGGCCGCCCAGGAACCGGCGCGACCAAGTCACTTGACGCGCCCGGCTCCGCTGAATCTCTCGCGGTACCAGCCCTCTTTGATCGAGAGCAGCTGGACGCCGCTTCTCGGACTGGAAGCACTCACCATCTTGCCGCCCCCAACGTAGATCGAGACATGGGCGGCCCCGGACTTGAAGTAGAAGAGTAGGTCGCCTGGCCGGATGTTCGCGAGCTTGACGCGCTTGGTCGCGGCGTACTGAGCTCGCGAGTAGTGAGGCAGAGCCCGCCCGGACGCCTTCCACGCGTAGAGGGTCAGCCCAGAACAGTCAAACTTTCCTGGTCCAGCCGCTCCTCGAACGTAGCGGTCGCCTACCTGTGCTCGGGCCACCTTCGCGGCCTTTGCGGCCCGCTGTTCGGCCTTCGCGCCCGAGCTGGTGGCTCCACTCTTCGGCACCGACGGCGCTTTGGGTTGGAAGTGCGGGCCGACAGGCCCAGGGATGCTGCTGAAGGCATTTGCGGGGGCCGCCGGTCCGGCGAAGGCCAGTCCCACGACGAGAAAAGCAGGTACGAGGGCGCGCGAGAGTAGGCGCAGGGACACGCGGAATCTTCTTTCCTCTCCAGGCCGACCGGGTTAGCTGACGGGCTCGAGCGCGAGAGGTGCTCTACGCGGATGTCCGCGATTCGCCCCGAAGGATTGGTTCCCCGGTACGACGGGACCGTCCCGTCGATTAGGCACGTCCATGGACTCGCCAAGGACGCCCAGACCATAGCAGGAGGAGGCGATGTGCACTAAATCGAGTAGTACTATGAAACATAGGAGCTAGAAGGGAGAGCTCGTGGCGCTCGTCCAGGAACGCGGGGACCAGACCCATGTCGGTGGGGGTTGCGCCAGTTCGGCGGAGGGTCTCCTGAACGATCGAGCCGTGTCGGTGACCTACTGGGTGAACCCAGATACCGCCGAGCAGCCGTACACCGCGTCGGTATCGTTTCGAGGCCATCTGATTGGGGGGAAGGGGGCGTCACTTCGGGGCCAGCGCTTTCAACGCGTTGAAGCTTTCCGCGCCGTTCCGGGGAGCGGGCCAGTGGCAGTGACAGCGAAGGTGAACGGCCTCGACGATGGCGTCTGGGAGGTCCAAGCACAGTTGCTGGGCAAGCGATCGAGGTCGCCAACACATGCGACAGCGGAACAGCCTCCGCGCGGCAGCGGCCTCTGGCGACTGCCGTGGTCCAGAACCAACACCATCGATCAGACACCGATCAGAGTGCACACACGCCTCGCCGCTCGATCGAGCGCACCTGGCATCGTTCTAGGCGCATGGCCGGTGTTCGTCGGCGCCGGCTGGCTGCTTGCACTGCTGAGCATGGCGCTCCTGCTCACTCGCGCCGGAGTCGGGGTGGCGATCCCGGTTGGAGTTGGCGTTCTCGCTTCTGTTGTTGGTGCGGTCGGGGCACGGGTCTGGTACCTGGTGCTTCAACGAGGAGACGTGAACGGGCTACCGACGCGCGGCCTCTGCATCCAGGGGTTCCTGACTGGCTTTGCCGTCGTGTTCGTGCTGGGCCTGCTGGTGGCACGGGTACCGGTAGGCGTCGTCCTTGATGCTCTGTCACCAGGACTGTTTCTCGCTATGGCCCTGGGTCGGCAAGGCTGCCTTCTTACCGGCTGTTGCGAAGGACCGATCACAGGTTCTCGTTGGGGTGTCTGGTCGTCAGACGGTCGAATCGGAGCACGGCGAATCCCGACTCAGCTGCTCGAGGCGCTGCTTTGCCTCCTCATCGCAGCGCTAGCGCTGCTCTCCCTCCTGTTGTGGATGCCCGCTACCGGCGTCGTGTTCATCGCGGCAGTGGCGGTGTACACCGTTGGTCGGCAAGGCTTGTTGACCTTGCGCGCCGTTCCCCGCAAGACCTCCTGGGGCCGCCAGGCAACGGTGGCAGTGGCGGTGGCTGCCCTAGTCGGCCTTGTCGTCTCAGCGTTGGTCGGGTGAGGGCCACGCCGTCTCGGGGTCACTAGCCAACGCGCGTAGCCTCGGAACAACGCCCGGGCGTAGAAGTGCATTGCGCTGACTCGTTGGCGCCAGCCGCTAGATCGCCACAACGAAGTTCGACGCCCACACCCGCATCTGCACCGCGAGATCAGCCCAGATCCCGGTAACCATCAGCACACCGAGGATGACCAGCATCGCGCCCCCCAGGCCCATGATGAAGGCGTAGTGCCGCTTGACCCAGGCCATGCCTCCGGCAGCGCGCTTAAACGCGAGCGCGACCAGAATGAACGGCAATCCGAGGCCGAGACAGTAGAAGACCATCAGCAGCGCCCCGCGCATGGCCGAGCCTTCGGACAGCGCAAGGGCCTGGACAGCAGCCAGCGTCGGACCGATGCAGGGCGTCCAGCCGAGCCCGAACAGCACACCGAGCAGGGGTGCGCCGACCAGGCCAAGGGTCGGCATCCGGTGGATTCGCCACTCGCGGCTTGCCCACGGCAGCCACCCGAGGAAGGCGAGTCCGAGAAGAATGGTGAGGGCGCCCAGCACTCGGGTTATCGCCGCCTGGTGCGCGATGAGCACGGCGCCGAGCGAGCCCGCCAGTGCGCCCAGGCTCACGAATACAGCCGTAAAACCGAGCACGAACAGGAGCGAGCCGGCGAGCAGCCGTCCCCGTCGGCTCTCGGCCAGGTCAGCGCCGACCAGTCCGGTGGCGTAGGACACATAGCCTGGAACCAGGGGCAGCACACACGGGCTCAGGAACGAGATCAGTCCAGCCAGCACGGCGATCGGCGCCGCCAGAAGCAACGATCCGTTCACCACGGTTTCGGCAGACTGGGTGAGCACGTTGGGTCGTCAGCTCGACGAGCCTGGCTTGGGCTCGGCAACCACCGGCTCGATGATCCCCCGGAGCGTGCCCTCGGTAACTCCTCCCAGCACCCGTGCGGCGACTCGCCCCTGGCGGTCGAGCACGAGGGTAGAGGGGATCGCCTGCGGGTTAAGGTCGCCAGAGAATGCCAGCAACAACGTCCCGTCCTTGTCTACGATGTTCCGGTAACTCAGATCGAAGGTATCGACAAAAGCCCGAGCGGAGGCGTCGTTGTCGCGAGTGTCAATCCCGACGAACACAACGCCCGTGCTGGAGAGTTCATCACTCACCGCCTTTAGTGTGGGTGCCTCTTTGCGGCACGGCGGACACCACGAACCCCACACGTTGATCACGACCACCTTCCCGCGAAGGTCCGCCAGATCTAAAGACCCGCCGTCCAACGTTGCACCCTGAAGCTGGATCGCGCTGCCCCTTGAACCGAGAGGGCGCTCTGTCACCGACCCGTCACTGCTGACGAAGCTCTGACCCGATTCGTCTACGGGCTTCCCCGCCGATGCCGGGGAGCACGCGCTCGCGGCCAAGAGCGACAAAACGATTCCCATGATCGCCATCGCGTGCCGTCGTTGTTGACCAAATCCGCGCGTGAGGCGGGAAGGTTCGTGAAGCCGACGTGCGCTCATCGGCGAACAAGGAGGGCTGCGTGCGCCTGCTGGTTGATCTCAAGCGCAATCAGGCCGGCGATGACAAGGGACCAGGCAAGGCGCCGGGGCACTCGCTTCGTAGCCCACCAACCGGAAGCCAGTCCAACGATCCATCGGACTACGCCGAAGACCGAGACGAACGCGAGAACGAAGACCCCGGGGTTGTAGGCCCATGCCAATGCCCATTCGGCGTGTGCCATGAAGTAGGTGGCTCGGGTGGCGCCGCACAGAGGGTCCATCACGCCCAGGAAGTGCAGAGGTCCATGCATGTCCAACCGTGGAACCCCAACGACGCCAAGGACTAGCGCGCCCATGAGCGCCGTTGCGGCGAGGGGTCCCAGTATTGGCCATGGATCCTCTCGGACATCTGCAACTCCCCCGGCCTTGCCGCCGGCGAGGCCAAGTTCGCGATCCGACGGCAAGATGGCTCCTTCAAGGTGCGCCAAGCGCGAGACCGCGACGGAGACGGCGATGAGCGGATACTACGACTCAGTGTAGTAGTCTTGAATGCGTTGTGAAGAGCGGCCTGGTGGGCGCTGACCCCATCGGCGTGACGATCGTTGGTGTCGTGACCGATTGTTCCGGACCGCAGAACCCCCCCGGTCCGGAAGCAGGAGGAGGAGCGCCCAATGTCCAAGGTGAATCGTGCGTCCCCCGCGCGTCGGGAACGACTCGAGGCGGCGCGTCGCGAGGCGGAGCGAAAAGACCGTCGAGTTCGCGCCGCCCTTGTTGGGCTAGCAGCTGCAGTTCTAGCTACGATCGCCGTCGGGACCTGGTGGGGGATCAAACAGAGCAGTGCCGATCGGGTCACCGCCAACCAAATCGTGGGCCTGCAGTCGGTCGGTGACCTCACTCAAAATCATGTCGACGGATCAGTGGAGTATCCCTTGACGCCGCCTGTTGGTGGCGACCACGACGCGCAGTGGCAGAACTGTGGCGTATACAGCGACCCTGTCGCCAACGAGAATGCCGTGCACTCCCTTGAACATGGGGCTGTTTGGATCACCTACCGACCGGATCTCCCGGACGAGCAGGTCGCTGAGTTGGCGGCTGTGGCGACCGGCGAGGCCTATCTCCTGGTCAGTCCCTCCACCGACCTCCCAGCCCCCGTTGTTGCCTCCGCGTGGGGGAAGCAGCTTCTCCTTACTGGGGTTGCCGATCCACGCCTCGACCAATTCATCCGAGCATTCGAGAACGGCCCACAGACTCCCGAACCCGGGGCTGCCTGTAGTGGCGGCGTCGGCGACCCCAACTGATAGGGCGCCGACGCGTCAGGGTGTAGACCTTGATCATCTGAATTGGTAGTACTTCGTGGATGGGGCGAGTAGATGCCGGCCTACGCTGGCGCGATCGGGTTGCTCGCGTCGGGACTGTTGGGCATCGGTGTCCTGTACCTGTTCGATCGCCCGCTCCCCCGCCGACGCCGACGCGTTGGTCGTGCGCGGACGGCCCAGCGCGCGGACGCGGCCGCCCGCACGGGTTGGACCAAGCCGGATATACAGATGGCTCCTCGTGGCATCGCGTTGGCCGAGGGTGCCCCGGACCGCGACGGTCTGGAACTCGCGGCGAGCAACAGGCTGCGCCTCATTCCCCTTGGACGCAATCGCCAATCGCCAGGTTCTCCGGCGAGGGGGGTCTCACTCGCCGGACAGGGCCGAGGCTTCAATTGGCAGTGTCACGGTGAAGGTCGCGCCTTCCCCCGGGCCGGTGCTGCGGGCGGTAAGGCGGCCGCCATGGTCGACGACGATGGCGCGGGCGATGGTCAAGCCGAGCCCGCTACCGCCGCCGTTGACGCTGCGCGCTGGGTCTGCACGGTGGAACCGGTCGAAGATGATCTCGAGCTCCTCTAGCGCGATGCCCTCGCCATCGTCGCTGACCTGGGTCGTGACCCACCCCTCGCCGGTTGTCACCTGGACCGCGACGTGTCCGCCCGAAGAGGTGTGACGCAGGGCGTTGTCGAGCAGGTTGGCCAGGACCTGTTGCATGCGTTGCTCATCGGCGTGGGCCTCAACTCGGGCCTTGGGCGTGGTCAGGTCGAGGGTCACACCTTTGGTGCTGTATTGGGGTCGCGCCGCGGTGACGGCTGTCTCGGCGAGCTGCCCGGCGTCGACGGGTTTGAGGATGATTCCCAGCGCGTGTTCCTCGGCGGCTGCGGCTTCGCGTAGGTCGGTGGCGAGGCGACGAAGGCGCGAGACTTGGTTGCGCATGGTCTGCCAGGACTTGGCTTCGGTGGGGACCACGTGGTCTTCCATACCGTCGATATAGGCCTCGAGGGTGGCTAGGGGGGTGCGCAGCTCGTGGGCGAGGTCGGCGAGCATCCTGGTCCGGGTCGTCTCGGTGTCAGCCAGCCGGGTCGCCATGTGGTCGAACGCGTCGGACAGGCGCACGATCTCGCTACTGAACCCGGTGTGCGGGACGTGCACGCGGTAGTCACCCGCGGCGACGGCGTCTGCCGCGTCGGCGAGCTGCGCCACGGGATGAGCCACCCGGCGGACCAGGAACCAGGACACCAACCCGGCGGCGAACAGCGACGCCAGGGTGGCCAAGAGCAGGGAGATCGCGAACGACGAGGCGAAGGCTTGCTCGGCGTGGTGCTGGACCTCGGGGGAGTCCTCCCCGGTCCGTGCGAGGTGCTCGGAGAACAACTCCGGCGCGACCACGACCGCGGTCACGATCAAGGTGAGCGCACCGATCCCGATGACCAGAACCTGCGCGATCATCAACCGACCGGCCAGCCCAGTAGGTCGGCGCATCACCCGGTCCCCATGCCGTAGCCGACGCCCCGGACCGTGCGAATGTAGGCCGGGACTGCCGCGTCGTCGCCGAGCTTGCGCCGAAGGTGACCGACGTGGACATCGACGACATGCTCGTCGCCGTACCAGTCGCCACCCCACACGGCGTCGATGAGCTGGCGTCGCGTGAAGGCGGCGTGCGGGCGCCCAGCCATGGCGGCGAGCAGGTCAAACTCGGTGCGGGTCAACTCGACCGTTCGCTCGTCGACGGTGACCGTGCGCGCCACCAGGTCCACGGCGAGGGCGCCGAGACGCAGTGGGGCCACTTCTTGGTCGGGGGGAGCGGATCCCGCGACAATCCGGGGGCGACGAAGCATCGCCCGCACGCGCGCGATCAGCTCCCGCGGGGAGAACGGCTTGACCAGGTAGTCATCGGCGCCGACGGAAAGCCCGACGACTTTGTCGACCTCCTCATCACGTGCGGTCAGCATGATGATGTAAGCGTCGGTGAACCCGCGGATCTGTCGACACACCTCCACCCCGTCGAAGCCAGGCAGCATCACGTCCAGGACCACCAGATCGGGCTGCCAGTCCCGCGCGGTGGCGACCGCGCTGGGGCCGTCATGGGCCAGCTCGACGGCGAAGCCCTCACGTTCGAGGTAGCTGGCGACCACGCGCGCCAAGGCGGCCTCGTCGTCGACGACGAGGACCCGCAGCGGGTCGGTCACCGATTCCTCCAGGGCGTTGCCACGTGGTCGGACACCCCGACGGTAGCCGCGCTCAGCCTTGAGGCATCGAACCGGGGACGCCGCGGCCCTCGAGAATGTGCCGGGTCTGCGCGTATTCCTCCGCGTTGATCTCACCCGCAGCGAAGCGGCGGTCCAGGATCTGCCTCGGCGACTCCACTGGGGGAGGCGTCGGGGAGCTGCGGGTCAGTCGGACCACGGCCCAGATCCCCAAGGCGACCAGCCCACCCCAGACAAGCACCATCATCAGCATCCCGAAGCCGGTCATCCATCCGTTGTCATACCAGCCCATCATCACTGCCTCCTCCAGGGCCGATGCCCTGATGAACTCAGTCTCGCATCGGCCGGTATCCACCAGACGTCCCCTCCATGAAGGTTCGGTAAAGGCCGGCGGCTTCACCGAACCTTCATCAAAGGTGCGGGGTTCGTGCCGGACGGTCGGGCGAAGGTTGGGAAGGCACCAGCAACCGGTGCCCGTTGCCGCGCCGGGCAGCGCCGACACCCGACAGGAGCCTTGCTGTGACGCCCTCTCGGTTGGTCACCCGTCGGCAGCTGCTGGTCGGCGCCATCGGGGTCGGGGCGACCGCGGGGCTGTCCGCCTGCGGATTGCGCTCCCCCTCCACTCCGGTCGGGTCCCCTGCGATAGCTGCCGCAGAATCAGCACGCGCAACCACCGGCACGATGCGGGACTTCGCGCTGCGGGCCGCCCCGGCTCAGGTTGACCTCGGGGGGACCGTGGTGGACACCTGGACCTACGGCGACTCGCTGCCCGGGACTACGTTGCGAGCCACCGCGGGTGATCGGGTACGGGTGGCATTTCGCAACGATCTGCCCGAGGCGACCAGCGTGCACTGGCACGGTCTGGCGATCCGCAACGACATGGACGGCGTCCCCGGTGTGACTACCCCCGAGGTGGTCCCAGGCGGGTCGTTCGACTTCGACTTCGTGGTGCCCGATCCCGGCACGTACTGGTTCCACCCCCACCACGGGATGCAGCTCGACCGCGGCCTGTACGCCCCGTTCATCATCGAGGACCCCGCCGAGCCCGGCGACTACGACCACGACTGGCTCGTCGTCCTGGACGACTGGACCGACGGCGTCGGCCCCAGCCCCGAGAAGATCTACGCCGACCTCAAGGCGACCGGCAGCTCCGGCGGCATGGGCGGCATGCACGACTCCGGGATGGGTGACATGGGCGGCATGAGTGGGATGGACGGCGGGGACGTGACCTACCCGATGTACCTGGTCAACGGTCGAGCTCCCAACGATCCCGACGTGCTCACGGCGAAGCCGGGGCAACGTGCGCGGCTGCGGGTCATCAACGCCGCAGCCGACACCATCTTCGACGTAGCCCTGGCCGGTCACGACATGACCGTGACCCACACCGACGGCTACCCGGTCACCCCGGTCACGACCCGCCTGCTTCGGCTGGGGATGGGCGAGCGCTACGACGCGGTCGTCACCCTCGACGACGGGGTGTTCCCGTTGGTGGCCGCTCCCGTCGCGAAGCCCGGGCAGGGCCGTGCGTTGGTGCGCGCGGGCAGCGGCACGGTTCCCCCGACCGTGTCACGTCCCAGCGAGCTCGATGCGTATCCGCTGACCGTCGACGCGCTGCGCGCCGGCCCGGGGACCGCGCTGCCACCCCAGGACCCGGACAGCGTGCAGGACCTGCTGTTCTCCGGGTCGATGGGTCCCTACGTGTGGACCATCAACGGCCGCACCTACGACGACACCGTCCCGCTGACGATCCGGGCAGGACAGGCCGGGCGGCTGCGGATCCGCAACCACTCGATGATGCCGCACCCGATCCACCTGCACGGACACACCTTCCAGCTCGGGGCAGCGGGTGGTACCGGGCCGCGCAAGGACACCGTTCTGGTACCCGCCATGGGCGCGGTCGACGTCGACTTCGTCGCCGACAACCCCGGCCAGTGGATGGTCCACTGCCACAACGCCTACCACGCCGAGGCCGGGATGATGACCCGCCTCGAATACCTGACCTGACCGCACATCCGACGGCCGGGGACAGCAGGTCACCGGCGACCACCGCAAGGAGAACGACGTGAGGTACGCACGCCCCTTCGCCCTGGCCATCACCGGCGTGGCGCTGACCGCAACCCTCGCCGCCTGCGGCGCGAGCACCGAGGGCGCGACCACCGGCGGGATGAACGACACCCCGTCGAGTCCGTCGACGCTCACGGTCCAGGCCGCCGACATCGCGTTCGCGCAACTGATGATCCCCCATCACACCCAAGCGATGGAGATGGCAGACCTGGCACTGAAGTACGGCAGCACGGCCGAGGTCAAGACACTGGCCACCCAGATCAAGGCCGCCCAAGACCCCGAGATCGCTGAGATGACGCAGTGGCTGGGCGGGTGGGGCGCGCCCCTGGAGATGCCGGGGTCCGATGACGCCGGAATGCCTGGGATGGACCACTCCGGGATGGACATGGGCGGATTGAGCGCCGCAGGGATGATGAGCGAGCAAGACATGGGCGCGCTCGACCAAGCCCGCGGCGCCGACTTCGACCGCGTGTGGCTGCAGATGATGATCGCCCACCACCAGGGTGCCATCGCGATGGCTGAACAGGTGCTGACCACCACCACCGACGAGCAGGTCAAAGCGTTGGCCAGCAACGTCGCGTCGGGCCAGAACACCGAGATCGACACCATGCAGCAGCTACTCGGCAGCTGACCCACCACCACGTCCCGGGAGAACCTGTGCCGCGCCGAACATTCACCTCCGCCATCACGCTGACGGTGGTGCTGCTGCTCACTGCTTGCGGTGGTCAACCAGCCACCGATGCAGGAGCAGCGCCTTCGTCATCGCCTACGTCCAGTGGAACCGCCATCGTGGCCGACCCAGCGTGGGGGCATGTGCACAACCTCACCCTGGACGGGTCACGGCTACTGCTGGGAACCCACGACGGACTCTGGCAACAAGACTCCAACCAACCAGCAACGCTGGTCAGCGAGCCCCCATTCGACGTGATGGCCCTCGCGGTCGGTCCGGACCGGTTGCTCGCCTCAGGACACCCCGCCCCCGGCCAAAACCTGCCCGCAGACTTGGGACTGCGGGAGTCCACCGACGGGGGCCTGTCCTGGCAGACGTTGTCATTGGAGGGCGAGGTCGACTTCCACCGGCTCACCACCGCGGAGAACGCCGTCCTCGGGCTGTCCGCTCACGACGGTCGGCTGTTGCGGTCCATGGACGGAGGCCAGACATGGCTGGACCTCGGCCTCCCAGCCATCTATGACCTGGCTATCGACCCGAAAGACCCTGAGCGCGTCCTCGCGACGACTGAAAGAGGTCCGGTCCAAAGCGACGACGGTGGGCACACCTTCTCCCCCACAGCCGGGGCACCGTTGCTGGCGCTCTTGGCCTGGTCGGGATCGGTGGTCTACGGCGTGGCCCCGAACGGCGACGTGTACATCTCCGACGACGCGACCATCTGGACCCGAACCGGCTCCGTCGGTGGCCCCCCGGAGGCCATCGCTGCCGACGGCGAGCGACTGGTCGTGCTCACCGACGGCACCATCGTGGAGTCCACCGACGCCGGTGCGACGTTCACGGACCGGATAACCGGCCTCGACGGACACTGATGACCCACCGGACCGCGCCCGCCTACCCGGACGTTCTTGCGGGCATGACTGCTGTGAACACCCCCACCCACCCGGTCGGTGCCGAGCGGACGGCCGCCGCCTGAGTCCTGGGCTGACCGCTGACCACGCTTCCTCGTTGGCCGGGACGCTGAGCGTTGTCCGTCCCGGGGCCGGACCACAGCCAGCGGCGAACCGACCCTCGGCACAAATTGACGACAACATGGGCCCAACGGATGAGATCCGACTTATGAAGTCGAGCTGGAAGCTCAAAGTGCCGCCTCGGATGGCTCACCGTACTGGCCGTCGCTCCTGCTTTGGCGAACCGGCGCTCCCTACTTTCTGTGGTGACCGCTGCCGGAGTGCCTCGTATCCGGTTAGTCCGAGAGCTGGCGAATGCAGGTCGCGGGCTGACTCATCGGCAGATAGTGATCGGCTCCGTCAACGCGAACCAGAGTCGTCTGACGCAGTTCCTGTACGGCTGCTCGGGCGTACTGGTCGTCTCCGACATCGTCGTTGGTGCCCCAGACCAGCCGGACGTCGAGGTCGTGGTGATCAAGCTCTGCAAGCAGGTCGCGCCACGGGACGTTAAGGATCAGGTCACGCATCGCATCGCGGTAGGCCGGCCACGTATGCGATGAAACAGCCCTAGCAACAGGCACTGGGATCGACGGTTGCAACGCAGCGGTGACCCAACCCGCCGCCACCCGGTTCCGGCAGCTGAGCGCGCAGGCTCGGGCTGCCCAACGCGTGTCGAGCACGAATAGCCTGGCCATCATGCTGCCGGAGACCTCGCTTCGCGCCACACCCGGAGTCGGGTACATGGGCGGTCCCCAGCACACGACTCGCTCTACCCGTTCCGCGTGTCGCGCAGCCCACCGCAGTGCCAAGCTGGAACCCATCGAGTGCGCGCCGATACGCCATCGGCAGTCGAACAGTCCCAATCGGTCAGCCATATCGTCGAGGGCATCGAGGTGCGCATCGACCGGAAACGTCGATCGCGACTCATCCAGAGACCGACCGAAACCCAGCAGGTCGGGAACCATCAGCCGCCCCCGAGCGGCCAGGGCATCAAAGGCTGCTCCGAAGACATCGCCGGTGGATACCAGACCATGAAGCAGCACAACGGCGCTCTCGCCGTGACCACCTTGCCGCACATAGAGCCGTCCATGGAGTTGACCGTGCAGACGGGATGGCGCCCACACCCTCACAGCCTGTGAACGACGGTGACGAAACGACCACAGGCCAGCCGCGCCCGCGAGCACAGCAACCGCGTCGAGCCGACGCCCGCCGCACACGCCGAGGTGGGCATCGCTCTTGTTCACGGCCTCATCCGAATCTACCTCGCATGCCATGGCACCTGAGTCAACCAGCCTTCCACCCATTGGAAGCACGCGCGTGACATCCGGCGACGTCTGCGACGATCACCGACCGGCGGCGTCCTGCCTGACTACCCGAGTCGCCACAGGACTCCTGGGCTCACCGTCCGAGAACGACGCCGTACACGTTGGACGACCGCCCCAGCAGGGACGGCCGCAAGAACAAATCTAGCGCCGCCCCCGGCACGGACAGGAAGGTTTCGATGAAGGTTCGGTGAAACTGCGCGTGCGGCTGCCAGTCGGTTGCAGCAACGAGGCCCCGGCAACCTATGAACTACCTCGATGAGCGAAGCTCAGTCCTCGTGATCGCGAATGTGGCAGTGGACACGCGGGACCATCGATTGCGTAGGCAGGGAGACGGCATACTTCGATCCATGAACACCGGATCGGTAGGACTCGAACGTGGTACTCGGCGCAGGTCGCAGGGCCCGCGAAGTGTTCCGTGGGCTGTGGCTGGCGAGTTGGACGTTGTCACCGTCGACACGACATGGGGTGAGCTGCAGCCATTGCACTGCGCACCCGATGTTCGGACGGTGGGCGAGGTTGAAATCCTGGAACTGGTTCAGCTAGGCGCCGAGTTGATTGATACTCGTGTTCCAAGCTCCAGCAACGGCGTAACCCTCCCAGGCGCGAGGAGCCTTCCTCACGACCAAGCCGTGCGGCGTCGCGGCGAGTTGGACCCTTCCAGGGTGTCAATCCTCTTTTGCAATGGTCCGCAGTGCCCTCAATCGCCGTGGGCCATCCGCGCCCTGCTCGAGGTCGGACTATCGGCCGATTCGCTGGCCTACTACCGCGGTGGGATGCACGATTGGGTGACACTGGCGATGCCCACCGAAGCGGCTTCGTGAGATGTGACGTTCGAATGATCTGGAGGATGCCGGTACTGGCTTCGACGTAAACGGTTCCGTCGGCTCGTGTTGTAGCACCGCAGACATGGCATCCTTGGCGATCGACGCCGAGGTTCGGCGGTACGGGCACGTCCTCTCCGTCGATGATCACGCTTAGGTGAGTGTGGTTGTGCTTGGCCTTTTCCATGAGCCCAGGTCGACGCCGGTGAGGGCGACCGGTTGGGTCACCTCGGTCAGAGGTGACCCATGGAACGGCGGACGTGTCGCTCATCTCGCCTGGCGTCGGCTTGTCCAGAGCGGTCCGGCCCACTGTCACATCCCGCCAGCACGACGACCACCAGCAGTGGGCCGACCCTCCAACGAGGCAGCGCCTCAGTTCACTGTGTTGTCGAGGGCCGCGAAGGCTGCGCCCAGACGCTCCTTGGCATCGCTGGCAATCTCCTTCAGAGCCGCATTGTTGGCGAGGCTCATCATCGCATCGGGGTCGAACGCCTCGACCAGCGTCGTCTCGTGGTCCACTGCGCGCACGACCACGTTGCAAGGAAGTACAGCCGCGATCGATGGTTCGGCCCGGATGGCTTCATAGGCCAACGCGGGGCGGCAGGCACCGAGAATCACCTGCGGGTCGACGTCGACGTCGAGCTTCTCCTTCAGGGACGCCTTGAGGTCGATCTCGGTCAGCACTCCGAAACCCTGATCGCCCAGGGCCTCGCGGACCGCAGCGACAGCCTCGTCATAAGGCTTGTTGATCGTGGTGGTGATCGTGTAGTTGCTCATCGGACCTTCCTTGTCTGCTTCTCTAGTGTCCTGTCATCGCCCCATGCTCAGCGGTGGCTTCGCTAGATCGGTTCTTGTGCGCCGTCTCTCTGCTTGGTTCGCGCCGCACGTTCATGGAGTACTCCAAGAGGGGGCGTGTGGATCGTGGTGCGTCAGCGGCTGCTCCCGATGTGCCTCAGCCACCGTGTCCGCGATTCCCTCGCGCCCCTGCCGCGTCAAGATCGCGGTCCGTTGGATGAGCGGTTGCTCCTCGCCCTCGACGGCGGGCGGCCGAGATCATTCCGAACTGGTTGATTGTCTCAACACCCCGACCCTACCCCGCGAACTCGTGCACCAGTGCGTCGCCAGGGACTGCCCTGGATTGCTCTGCGCCGTACGAGACGGCCGCACCCGCTGGCGGCAGCGCGTCGAGCAGCGCGAGGGCCGCGGCGAAGCGATCGCTACCGGCGCGAGAGGCGCCTCCAGGGAGCAGCCGCGTCCGACGAGGACGCTGACTTCCTGGTTGATGGTCGACTGAGCGCACAGGGACGTCGCCGAGTGGACATGGACGCGTTCTCCGAGGTCCACGTCCAGACCGATGTCGCCCGGGCCGCGTCCGGTCAACCAGGCCAGACCGGCCGCGAGATCACGAAGGCGCCAGACAGCCCGGCGTACAGAACGATCACGACCGACCTTCCCGCCGGCGGGGTCTCGGCCGCGACGGTGACACGCAACGAGGTGAGGATCCCCGCGTCGTGTCCTGGTCCCGCAGAATCGTCAGCTCGTGGTGTCCCTCGGGCGAGGTCACCCGCACCGACAGCCCGAGGTACGAGGAAACCGCCGCCGCGACTTCGTTCACCAGCAGCGAAACGGTCGAGGCGATGTTGACTCCGTCGTTGTCGATCGCGTCGGTCAGCAGTGCTCGGTCCGCGGCGAGCGGATCCTCACGAGGCTCGTGCTCCGTTGGGCGCCCCCGAGCGCCGCGTAATCCGCACCGGGGCCGAGCACCGCGGATCGTGGCGCGAGGTAGGGAACCGTGACGACAGGTCAGGGCCTGGGTCCCTCAACTCCCTGAGCAGCGACACTATCCCCCCGCTGGCGGCCGCGGCCAAGGCCCGCGCCCGAGCGCGCTGCGTACGGCGCGGTGGCAGCCTCAGGACTGAACGTGGCGAGCCCACGCGTCCCCCACGGCCTCGTCCACGATGTGTTGCGCGACCTCGACGAGCTTGGTGTGGTCTGACTGGCTGGTCGCCCGCAGCCTGCCGAACGCCTCCTCCGCGGACCCGCCGCTGCGCCCGCGCAGGATACCGATCGCCTGGTCGATGATCGGCCTGCTGGACAGCGCGGTCTGCAGCTGAGCGGTGAGCCCTTGGGTCAGGGCAAGGATTTGCGCGTTGTGGACGGCGACCGCAGCTGGCGTCGCGAACAACTCTCCGAGCTCCGCGGCATGGCCGTCGAACGCGTCCTTCTCGTAGAAGTAAACGTTGATCGCGCCGACGGCGCGCTCGGAAAGGGAAAGCAACAGAGGCAGGGAGAGCACGCTGTGCACACCCAGGCGGCCGACGCGCGGACCGAACGCGGCCACATCTTCACCCCGCCCGATAAACCGGAACGCACCGTGCGGCGTTCGAGCGCCGCCGTGATGCAGGGTCCCTCCTTGAGCCTGGAGTACTGGATCTCGTCGATCTCGGCGACAAACGGATGACTCGACGCCAAGACCTGAACCTCCGGGCTGCCCCCGTCGACGCTCAAGAAAGTGACCCCGGCGCCGTCCGCGCCGGGGGTGGCGCGAACGGCGAAGGTTGCGACTTGCGTGAGCACGTCCTAGCCCGAGTCTTCCAGTGACTGGGTCTTGGCGTTACAGCACTTTCACTGGGCCTCATGGTCGAGGCTGAGTGCCCCGCGCGATCGAGATGGGTGTGAAAACGGGTCCTGCTCGCCAACTCACCTGGCTAGGTAGCCGCCGTCGATCGGGTAGTAGGCGCCGGTGGCGAACGACGAGCCGTCGCTGGCCAGCCACGCCACGAGCTCGGCCACTTCCTCCGCCTGCCCGAGCCGCCCCAGCGCGTGCTGCGTGCCAAGGAAGTCCAAGGTGGGTTGGTCAAGGTTCTTGGCGAGCAGTGGAGTCGCGATGAAGCCCGGCCCCACTGCGTTGACTCGTATTCCGTCAGCGGCGTTCTCCCAGGCGGCGACCTGAGTCAGGCCCACGACGCCATGCTTGGCCGCTGTGTAGGCACTCGCCGTCGCAAAGCCGACCTGGCCCAGGACCGAGGCCATGTTGATGATCGACCCGCCCCCAGACTCCTTCATGGCCCGGATTGCGGCCCGCTGGGTATAAAAGACCCCGTCCAGGTTGACCCCGATCACCTGGTGCCAGGCCTGGTCGGAGTAGTCACCACTGGTGCTCGCCTCGCCACCGATGCCGGCGTTGCACACGGCTATGTCGACCTGGCCGAGGCTTGAGACCACGTCGCCCATCGCCTCATCGACGCGTGCGCTGTCGACGACGTCGACGACGGCGGCGTGGGTGCGGTGGCCGTACTGAGCCAGGGCCTTGGTGGCCTCGTCGAGCCCGTCCTTGTCGAGGTCCCAGAGGGCGACATCAGCCCCGGACCGCGCGAACGCGTGGGCGCAGGCGAGCCCGATGCCGGAGGCACCACCAGTGATGACGGCGACCTTCTCGTCCAGGTCGTAGTTGATCATCGCGGTTCCCTTCCAATGGTGCTGTCAGCCCCCAGCGTAGCATAGGTCGCAGCCGAGGCCCGCGACAAAGAGGCGAGTTGACCACCAAGGATGCCCGCGTAGCAGGGATCGTTGCCTCACCTAGAAATGTCCGTCTGCGGCGTCAAGTGGACAGTGACGCCCTATGCGCCTCCCAGCGGGCCAGCATCTGGGGCATGCCGCGCCGTACGCAATCGAAGAACTATCGGCTTTCACGTACCTCGCATGACCACGCCCTTGGAAGCCAAGGTTGCCGCCCAACGAGGTGAGGATGCAGGTCGAGGCTCGAAGCCGGCGACGTCGCTGAACGGAGTCGCGATGGCGGTGGCGAACATGCTGGCACCTCCCGGTGGGTGTCGGACACCGGGAGGTTCCGCTCGAGGGGTTGCCGTGGGGCTCGCGCCAAACCGTGAGTCCCGTCACCTGTGACTTGTCGATCACCAGCGTTGAGTGGGGCTGGCGCGGCGATCTCGCGCGAGCCCCGTGACAAGCCCCGACATGCGCAGCGTGGTCAGATCTCCGAGCCCGGCGGCTCACGCCAGCCCATAACAATCGTTGGGGGCCGGCCCTCTTCGGCCGTTGCCAGACCTGGGCCCGGCAGCCTGATTCGCGCCAGCCCCGCCGCAATGGACCCTCGGCACGGTGGCTACCCCGACCAGGAGGCCCCCATGCGAAAGCCCGGACGCAATCTCCAACGCTGCAGCTGATCGCCACCACGGCGACCGGGTCACGCCAGCCAGACTCCTCCGTATCACCGGTGGTAAACCTGACACTCCATCCGGACGACCGGCTACTCCTCACAATCGTCGACGCGACGCGACGCCTCGGGATCAGCCGCAGCTTGCTCTACGAACTCCTCGAAACTGGCGAGGTCGAGTCCATCCAGGTCGGGCGGTTACGTCGCGTCCCCGCCGAAGCGCTCACGGCGTACGTCGAGCGGCAGCGACCCCAGCATCGAGAACCGACAGCTTGATCTCGGGACGCGGCCACTGGCGGTCACTCCCCACCCGGTCGCCAGCGTTGGGATGCCCTACTCGCTACCCAGCAGGCACCGGACACGTGTGGGGCTACCGCTCAGGCGGCGCCAAATGACTCTCACACGTCCGGGCAGCAGCCCCCAAGAACTTGCGTGGCAGGCGCAGTTCAGGATGCGCCGCTCTAGACCAACTCAACGGACGGCCTCGACGACCCTCGGCTGGAAGACGCCAGCACAGACACGAGCGAAGCGTTGCGCTGACCGGTTGAGTTCGCCTCACTTCGCATGCACGCTGGCTGGTGGATCTCCTCAGCCGAACAGTCCCAGAACGACGCGAAGATGAGCAGAAGGCCGTGACAGCCCGGCTTGAGGCGCGCGAGTGTGCGGATGCGGGGATCTTGGATACGGGCGCGGATCTCCGGCTGATCGTCGGGTGGCTTGAGGTGTCACGTGTCCACATCCGAACGGCTCGGGCTGGATTCAGCGTTCTTGCCCAATACCGGATTGGCGCGCAGACTGCCCAGGGGAGTTCGATGCTGTCCGTGCGCGCCGGGGAGGCGTCTATGTCCGATCGTGAGGCTGTCACGCCGGGGCGCGACGTTGGGGTGGACGGCAGGCCTCGCATCGTGTCCGCTGACGTCCGCGTGCCCGGTGCTGCCGATGAGATGCGGCGGATTTTCGAGGCGGCCGTCGGGGGTCGGTTGCCGGTGCGGTTGCGTTGCTGGGACGGGTCGACGTCGGGGTCGGCCGGTCCGACCTTGGTCGTGCGTGATCCGCGTGCGCTGCGACGGATGCTGTGGTCGCCCAACGAACTAGGGCTGGTGCGCGCGTACGTGTCGGGCGACCTTGACATCGAGGGTGATGTGTTCGAGCTCCTCGATCTGCCGGACGTGATCGCGCGTGTCGCGCACCACGAGGGGATCGGTCTGACGTTGCGGCAGCGCGTCGATGCTGCCCGCTCCGCTCGCCGTCTCGGCGCGATCGGTCTGCCGCCCGCGCCGCCGGAGCAGGAGGTCCGCCGTCGGCGTGGGCGCCTGCACAGCCGGTCGCGCGATGCCGCGTCGGTGTCGCACCACTACGACGTCGGCAACGACTTCTACCGGATCGTGCTCGGCCCGA
Source organism: Candidatus Nanopelagicales bacterium (assembly GCA_038316965.1). Lineage (GTDB taxonomy): Bacteria > Actinomycetota > Actinomycetes > S36-B12 > CAIYMF01 > Longivirga. The sequence continues at coordinate 4,636 of JBBQAY010000003.1, read as the reverse complement.
GCATGGTCTACTCCTGCGCCTACTGGACCCAGCCGCCAAGCGCGGCCTACACTCTCGACGCCGCACAGCGCGACAAACTGGAGCTCGTCTGCGCGAAGCTCGGTCTGCAGCCCGGGATGCGTCTGCTGGACGTCGGCTGCGGTTGGGGGTCACTGGCCATCCATGCGGCGACCCACCACGGCGTCCAAGTCGTCGGAGTCACGGTGAGCCAAGAGCAGGCAGCGCTGGCGCGACAGCGGGTCGCCGACGCCGACCTCGGGGGCCGCGTCGAGATCCGGCTGCAGGACTACCGCGACGTCGCCGATGGCCCGTACGACGCCATCTCCAGCGTCGGCATGTCCGAACACGTCGGGCGCGCACAGCTCGCGGTGTACGCGCAGGTGCTCGTCGACCTGCTGCGCCCAGGCGGCCGCCTGCTCAACCACGCCATCGCGTCGGTGCGCACGCTGCCGCCGCCTCGGAGGCGCGACAAGCCCGGCTTTATCGACAGCCACATCTTCCCCGACGGCGAGATCCTCCCGCTGTCGAGCACCGTCGACGCCTTCGAGCACGTGGGACTCGAGGTGCGCGACACCGAGGCGCTGCGCGAGCACTACGGTCGCACGCTACGCGCCTGGGTCGAGAACCTGCGCACCGGCTGGGACATCGCGCTGCGCCAAGTGGGCGAGCCCCGCGCCCGGACCTGGCTGCTCTACCTCGCCGCGTGCGCGCTCGCGTTCGAGCACGGCAACCTCACGGTGCACCAGGTCGTGGCGGTCAGACAGCAAGACCATGGCGCCAGCGGCATCCCGGCCACACGCGACGAGTGGATCCACACACCCACCGGCAGTTGAGCCGTCGGCCGGTTGCATGTCCAGATGCGAGAACCCAAGCCCAGCACCGTTGTCCCGAACACTGCAACGACGTTCCGCCACTTCCGCCTGGAACATGCTGGATGCGCGGCGCGGCCACGATTGCCGCGTTCCTGCTAAGGCTGGCTCGGGCGCTCAACCAGGGTCCATGCACCGCTGTTTCATACTCATGCCCGAACCCCGGTAGCCTTTGAGTTTTGGGGCGACGACTTGGGAGCGGGGTGAGAGGGCACATGAGAGCCACCCCCACCATCTCCGTGGACCAAAATCATGCGCGCTGCGGTCGCCACCGGGCTGGCCCGACTCTCACAAGAAGCCGACCGACCGCAGATGGCCGGTCAGTACGATCGGCGCATTCTCCCCGGCCGCCGGACAGACGTCTGCCGTTCGGCTGCTCGCAGACAGAAGGGCTTCGGGGATGGCAGCACTGAGAGCTTTCGAGAGGGCCAACCTCGATCGACAAGGATTCGACTGCCTCGACGATGATGCCAAGCGCATTTACGCTCTGCCGCTGCGCTTTACACCCGTCGTTGGCACAACCGCCATCATCATCGGGCTAGTCCTGCAATCACCCCTCTGGCTCGGGACGATGGCCCTGATCGCCGTCAGCGGGGCTCTGTTGCCGAGGGGGATGTTCATCGACGTCGCCTACAACGTCGGCGTCCGTCACCTGTTCCGGGCACCCCCGCTGCCGTCCACACCCACACCGAGGAGATTCTCCTATCTCTTTTCGGCCATCCTGCTGACCGGATCAGCCTTGTCCTTCCACTACGGCGCGCCCGCCGCGGGGTACGGCTTGGGAGGAATCGTCGCCATCGGAGGCGCCACTCTCGCCATCACACTGTGGTGCGTCGGGTCGTGGGCCTACAGGATCATCCTCCGTATAACCCCCCGAAGCAGGCATCGCGCCATTTGACATGCAGGGTAGTTGTGATGGCACTGACGCCCGAAGGTTCCAGTCGTCAGTGGGTGGGCGTCGCAGAGGCCAGCCGCATAGCGTGTCTGCGTGATGCGTTGATCCGGGCGAGCTTTCGATCAGCACTCGCGTGGCCGGGTGGGACGCTGGAGCGGTGGGCGTATGGCCGTCAGGGGAGTGCGAACTGCGTGATGATGACGAGTGCGCCACCGAGGATCGCGAGCGTCAAGGCAGTCATCGCCACCTTGGCGCGCATGCTGGGCTGGGCCGGTGGCGGTCCTGTCGACATGGCGTCCATCGTCCCACCCCCGCTCGGCGCGGCGACGGGTTCCTTGCGGACCGTGAGCATGCCGTGCTTCATGTGGTTCACGACGAGCCACCAGTTGATGGGGTAGGCACACGCGAAACCGACGACCAGCGCCATCGACATGATGAACCAGAACTCCGGTCGAGCCGGGTCGTTGCCCCCCGCGACCTGCGGCATCGAGAACCGCGTCGTGAGCAGCATCCCGGTCATCAGCAGGTTCATCGACAACAGCTCGGGCAGGAACGTCATCCGCAGCGATTTGGAGTACGACCCGCCCGCCATGTCGCGCATGGCGAACGCTTGGAAGTACGCCCATCCCGAACCCGAAGCCCAACGTGTACTCGAGGAGGAAGTCGGGCCAGAAGGCCAGGGCCAGCCCAGCGCCAATGGCCGCGCCGACGATGATCCCGATCCCGTCGCCCGCGGCGCAGTGCATCGTCGACCCCAGCACCTGGCGCCACCGGACCGAGACGTACTCCTCGTGGGTCCCGTCGAGGGGCTCGCGGCAGCCGAGCACATAGAAGAACGCGCCGATCGGCCCGGTGAAGGCGGTGAGGATGACGAAGGCCCACTTCAGGACCGGCGCGGCCGGCGTCTGACGGACGTCGATGGCGACGAAAATGAACGACGGCACCGTGAGGATCCACCACAAGAGCATGACGCCGTTGAGCACGGTTGGAGACTACGGCCACGCTGGCACGCCGGCAAACAAGTGGGCAGGGATCCGCTGCGCTGATAGATAGGAACGGCAGATCTCGTGTAGGGCACTTCACATGTAGGCACTCCGGTGCCTAGTTCCCGGTGTCCCGGACGCGCTCCAGCGCGACGAGAGGCGGCCCACCGAGAGTTGCGCCGTCGTTGTATAGCGACGGGCGATCCCCGATCCGACCCCGGTCAGTCGCAACGGGTGAGCGTTCATACAACCTGGGGCACGCTACAGCCGATGCAGTTCGCAGACGGGGTGCAGACCGTGGGCCGAGCTGGAAGTCCTCGACCACCTGGAGACTGGCCGCCCCGTTGTCGACTCCCAACTGGCCAAGCACACGCCGCCCGCCAGTGGGCCCCCAGCCTGCCCAGCTCTTCCTCGGACAGGGGGCGCGTCTCGTGGGTGTCGACGGTGCCGGTTGGCGAGGTTCGTCGACGAGTGGTCATGGCATCTTCAGAAGGATTGGCGGTTGAGATCGAGTCCATCGACGAGGGTGACTCGCTGGGTGGGCTTTAATGCGTTTCCTCCGCCACGGCGTCGGGCTGGCACGCCGCGCACAAAACGCCCGGCGGTCCACAGCCAGGAATGGGCTGCCTGGTGAGCGCCACCCACATGGCAACGAGCACCAGAGCGATGCCCGCGCCCGTCCAGGCACCCGGTCGTTCACCGAGCACGACCATCCCGATCAACAGGCCGAACACCGGGATCAGGAACATCCACACGGTCAACGATGACAGCGCGGAGCGCTGCACCTCCACGAACCAGGCCAGCGTGGTCGCTGCGGTGGCCACCAGCCCTAAGAACCCGAGCACGAAGACGAACCGGGGAGTCCACGAGATCTCGGGGGGGCCTTCCGCTGCGAAGGCCACGCCGGCGAGGACCAGTCCCCCGATCAGGAAGTGCGCCGCACTGGTCACCACCACATCGAGCCCACCCAAGGTGCGCACCATCAGCGTCCCCGCGGTCACCGCCGCGGCCGAGAGCAACGACAGCAGCGCCCCGGAGCCCCCGCCGCCGGGCAGCGCAACCATGAGGAGCCCGGCGAACCCGACCAGCAGGGCCACCCCCGTCCGTGCCGTGATCCGCTCCCGAAACAGCCACCACGCAGGCAGCAGAATCAGCAGCGGTTGGGCATTGGCCAGCACCGATGCAACACCGGTGGCCAACCCGGCGACGCCGGCGAACATCGCAGCGAAGGCAAGACTGACGTTGACCAGCCCGAGGATGCTGATTTTGCCCCAGGCAGTGCCCGGGCGCGGCACCGGCCGCCGCTGCCAGAGGGCAACGACGGCCAGCGCGGCACCGCCGAGCAGGGCCCGTAGCGCGGCGAACCACAACAGCGGCGCGTCACGCAGTCCCCAATGGATGAACAGGAAGCACGTACCCAGGGCTGCGGTGATCCACAGCATTCGCAGCGGTGATGGTCTGCCCGTCAGGGCCGGGGCCTGTCTGCCCGCTATCGATGCAGTCATCGACGGGTCGACGCGACGGGGTGGGCGAATCTGCGGCGTCGTGGAAGCAGCCGCATTGAGGTGACCATGTCAGGATGCCTGCGGCAATGTGGAGGCATCAGCTTGGTCGCTAGCCGGGGACGCTGATCGCGCAGGAGGCGTCGGCTGGGGCACTTTGAGCCACTTGAGGGTCAGCGCGTTGACCGCGACGAGGGCGCTGGACCCTGCCATGGTGATCGCCGCGAACTCCGGGCGCAGCGCCAGTCCGAGGGACGGCTCGAACACCCCATCAGCGTTCGGCAGCGCGATGGCTCTGGTTCCGGGCGGCCGGGGCGCACATCGTCAACATGACCCAGTACCCCGAGGTGGTCCTCGCCTCCGAACTCAACATCGGCACGGTCAACC
>JBBQAY010000002.1:0-109754 GCA_038316965.1 Candidatus Nanopelagicales bacterium | reverse complement strand
GTCGGCGGTGCCCCGGCCGTACAACTCGCCGACGATGAGAGTCGGCTCGAACGGCGCGGAGCGCCACAGGCTCTAGTCGCCCGCGGGCACGACGTCGTAGTGGCCGTAGAGAAGAACAGTGGGAGCGCCGGGCGGTGCCGGGATCTCGCCCATGATCACGGGTGCGGTGCCGGGCAGGTCGAGCAGCGAGATCTGCTCCACGCCCGAGCGGCGCAGCAGGGCCTGCACCTGCTCGCAGCCGCGGGCCAGCTCGGCGTGGGTCTCCGCGGGGTTGCCGGGGAGGGACACCGACGGGATCCGCACAAGGTCGGCGAGCTCGTCGATCAGCTCGGGCATCAGCCCGTGCACCGTCTCGCGCAGCTCGTCGTGGCTCGTGGGTGCGTCGGTCATCGGGTTCCTCCCGTTGTGGAATCCCGGTCATTCTGCCCAGGCTCGGCCGCTCCCGCACCGTTTCCGCTCCTCCGGCGGCCGACCCGCGGGACGGCGAGAACGGCGACCAGGAGCGAGGCGAGAAGCAGGGGCATACCGAGGCGCGACTAGGCGCGTCTGACGTTGTAGGTGAGGGCGGCTCCCGTCGTCGAGCGCACGCTGGTTACCCGGGTAGCGAGCGCCGGCGGTAGGTGGGTGCGGAAGGGGTTGCAGAGCGCACGATCGTTACTCGGGTAGCGAGCGCCGGCGGTAGGTGGGTGGGGAAGTGGTCGCAGAGCGCACGCTGGTTACCCGGGTAGCGAGCACCGGCGGTAGGTGGGTGCGGAACTGGTCGCAGAGCGCACGATCGTTACCCGGGTAGCGCGGGTGATGTGGGTCGCGTTGTCTGGCGGTGTTCGCGCGGCGTACGGCGTGGTCTGGCAGGGTCGGCGTAGGCGGTACGGCGACCGGAGGGGATGAGCGGTGTCCGAGAGTCTCTACATCACCTCTGCGTCACCGCGCGCGGGCAAGGCGGTCGCGGCGCTCGGGGTGCTCGAGCTGCTCGCGCGTCGCGTCGACCGGATCGGCCTGTTCCGTCCGCTGATCGACGGCGACGGCACTTCTGACGCCCTGCTCGAGCTGCTCGTCGACCGCTACGACCTCGACGTCGACCTCGCGACCGCCTGCCCCATGACGTACGCCGATGCCGCGCGGCACCTGGAGTCGGGGCACCAGGACGCGGTCGTGACGGCCGCGGTCGAGGCGTTCACCGCGCTCAAGGCCCGGTATGACTTCGTGCTCGTGCTCGGCACCGACTACACCGGGCCGGCGGCGTCGACCGAGCTCGACCTCAACGCCACACTTGCGGCCAACCTCGGCACGCCGGTGCTGTCGGTCGTGTCCGCGTGGGACAGCGAGCCGGACGACGTACCCGCGGCCGTCGCGCAGGCGCGGCACGTGCTGACCGACCGCGGCTGCACGTTGGTGGGCACGCTGGTGAACCGCGCGGATCCGTTGCGGCGCGACGAGATCGAGGCACTGGTGCAGGCGTCGGGATCTGATGAACCGGTCTGGGTGCTGCCCGACCTTCCCGTGCTGTCGGCGTTGACCGTCGACGAGATCGCGACCGCGCTCGGCGGCACAGTGCTCGCGGGGGAGCCGGCCGACCTGCAGCGCGAGGTCGACCGCTTCGTCGCCGGCTCCGCGCACGTGCCCAACGTGCTGCCGCTCCTCGACACCGGCGTGCTGCTCGTCGCGGCCGGCGACCGTGCGGATCTCGCCGTCGCGATGGCGGCGTTCGCCTCGAGCCCCGACCTGCCCACGCCGGCGGGGCTGATCGTCACGCTCGGACTGATCCCGGATCCCTTGACGCAGCAGCTGCTTCGGGCCTCGCGGCTGCCGGTGGTGGCGGTCGAGCTCGACACGTACGCCGCGCTGCACGAGATCCAGGGCCTGCGAGGCGAGATCCGCGCGGGGTCGAGGCGCAAGATCGCCGCGGCGCTGGGGGAGTTCTCCGAGCACGTCGACACCGAGCGGCTCGCGTCGCGGATCAGGTTCAGCACGTCGGAGACCGTGACGCCGTTGATGTTCGCGGTCGACGTACTCGAGAGAGCGCGTGCGGACCGCAAGCGCATCGTGCTGCCGGAGGGCACCGACGAACGCATCCTGCGCGCGGCCGAGGAGCTGCTGCACGGACGCGTCGTCGACCTCGTCCTGCTCGGCGACCCGGGTGTGATCGCCGCCAAGGCTGCGGCACTCGGCGTCGACATCTCCGGCGCGTCGATCATCGATCCCGCTGCGTCGGACCTGCTGCCGGCGTTGGCCGCGAGGTACGCCGAGCTGCGCGCGCACAAGGGCGTGACGCTCGAGCAGGCGCACGACCGCGTGATCGACCCGTCGTACTTCGGCACGCTGCTCGTGGAGACCGGCCACGTCGACGGCATGGTGTCGGGCGCGACTCACACGACGGCCGAGACGATCCGGCCGGCGCTCGAGGTGATCAAGACCGTGCCGGGGGTGTCGCTGGTGTCGTCGACATTCCTCATGTGCCTGCCCGACCGCGTGCTGGCCTTCGCCGACTGCGCGGTGATCGTCGACCCGTCGGCGCAGCAGCTGGCTGAGATCGCGTCGTCGACCGCCGACACGGCGGCGGCGTTCGGCATCGCGCCGCGCGTGGCGATGGTGTCGTACTCGACGGGGGAGTCCGGGTCCGGCGCCGACGTCGAGAAGGTGCGCTCGGCCACGGCACGGCTGATCGAGGCGCGGCCCGATCTGCCGGTCGCGGGCCCGATCCAGTACGACGCCGCCGTCGATCCGGCAGTCGGCGCGTCGAAGATGCCGGGCAACGAGGTGGCCGGGCACGCGACCGTGCTGGTGTTCCCCGACCTCAACACGGGCAACGCGACGTACAAGGCCGTGCAACGCTCGGCCGACGCCGTGGCGGTCGGGCCCGTGCTGCAGGGCCTGCGCCGTCCGGTCAACGACCTCTCGCGCGGCTGCACAGTGCCCGACATCGTCAACACGGTCGCCATCACGGCCATCCAGGCCCAGTCGGTAGCGCCCGCCTGATCCCGCCGCTTCGTCATCGACGGAGATCGCGTCGCAGAGAGCGCGTAGTCCATCGGATGACTCGTGCTCGATACTGTTGCGCCTAGTTGAAGTGCTCCCTGCGACACGTCATGGGACGCAGACAGGCTACGGACATGCGCGCGTTCAAACGCATGCCTCCGGCCCCGACCTTGCCCGCTGTGCTGCTGAGTAACTGGTCCGTCAGGCTCTTGAGGGCAGGATCGGTGAAGACGCCGCGGAAGCGGGACCATCGGCCCGTCGCACGTAGAGCGGTCAGTGAGACTGCGTCATACCGAGATCGCGGGCCGTGAGGTACGTGGATGTGACTCGTGAGCGCGCCGTCAATGACGGCGACGGCGTACTCGAAGCGAAGTGCCGAGGCCGACATCGCGACGACAAAGCCGGACCGTCCCCTACAAGTGGCGATGTCGTTGTCGTGCTCGTAGTACATGACGTGGTCCGGCTTGAAGTCCAGATCTCGCTTTGACATCACCGCGTGGGTCAGTGTCGTCACATGGTGCTGCGCCCGCTGCGTGGCGGCGAGCACGATGAGACCTGATCCATCGCCGACGAGCAGGTCGTTGAAAGCCTTTGCATGGCCCATGCAGAAGTCGAAGCTCACTGTCACTCCAGGGCCAAACTTCTGCGAGTCGACGCTGATGTGCGCATCGCTCTCGTAGCCGAGTCGCTCGCACACGTTGCACTTCGGGAGCTGGGGCACCCATCGGTAGCCGAAGCCCCACGATGGTTCATGAGGAACAAATCCTTCTGCCGTGTGCTCCTCGACCTCGAACCAGCGAATCTCGGTGCTGCCGAAGTCCCTCACCATGTCGCGGACGACTCGCTCGATCCCATCGGGCACCGGGTCCCGGCTGCCCTCGGGTAGAGGAGTCGAAGCCGGCGCCGGAGGTGGGACCGGTGAGGGCTCGTTGACGACTGACGGGTCAACATCCGTACCAGAGGCGGCCGCCCAGCGTCTGATCGCCGCACGAACCTGCCGTGCGTCATCGGAGAGGGTGCCGAACGCCTCAATCGTGGGCGGAAGCAGTTCCAGGCTGATTCTGAGCGCCTCCGCCGCATCACCGGCGAAGCCTGTGGCCGTCGCAAGGGTTCGGCGTTCGTACTGCGTTGACTTGGCGTCTGCGCCGTTGGCCCGGGTGCGCAGCTCGACGCAGTCGCGGCCGCGATCGGCAGCTTCGGCGTACCGGTCGTCGCGCAGCAGGGCCGCGACGAGCCTGCTCAGCACCTGAATCGTCAGTACGTCGCCCTTCCCGCGCTCGGTCGTGAGGCGGGCGAGCTCGCGCTCGAGGTCGTCGACGGTTTCCATGAGAGCCCCCTCCGGCCCCGACGTTAGCGATGCGCACGTACGTGTTGCCTGCTGGCGATCCCGAGGGCGACCCGCGGTTCGTAGCCCGAGAAGCGCCGACCCCGGGCCTCGGGTTAGCAGAGGTTGGGGCTCGCTTCGTCGGCGGCGATGTACGTCGCTTCGGCGGGGTGGGGGCCGTATCCGTCGCGGGAGTCGTAGCGGGCGATCGCGACGCCGCTCTCGATGAGCGTGAGGCCGACGTCGGTGCTTCCCACCCAGACGTAGCGCAGGAGCCGGCCGTAGCGGTCGGTGTCGTCGTCGTCCGGCACCCTCAGCAGCCGCGCCGCCGAGCCGACCGGGGCGAGCGCCTCGGCCTGCGCGGTGGCCTCGTCGAAGCCGCATCGGCCGTGCTCAGGGGTGTCGATCCCGAGCAGCCGCACGCGCCCAGCCGTGGTGTCGACCGTGTCGCCGTCCACCCACCGGGTGATCACGATGTCCTGGCCCGGCAGCACGGTGACCTCGGGACCGTCCGGGATCGACGTCGTACGAGTGGTCGGTGTCGGTCCGGGGGTCACGCCGCCGGTCGACTGCGGCGCACTGCTGGGCGTCTCGTCGGCCGAGGGCTGCGGTGTGCACGCGACCAGCGCGAGCGAGACCGCGACGGCGGCAAGACGCATCCCCATGACACGCCGATCATGCCCCACCGGTACGACCACAGTTCGCGCCCACCGGACTCCGCTCCGTGAGATCACGTCGCTGGGAGAGCGTGGGGCGACAGTCACGTTCGGCGTCCGCGCCGTATCGCGCATGCGCGGTGCCTACCCGCGTAGTGAGCGTGCGGTAGAGCGCACGCTCGTTACCCAGGTAGTGAGCGTGCGGTAGAGCGCACGCTGGTTACCCAGGCTCGCCGATCAGCGGATGCGGATCCCGTCGAATGTCGTCCGTACCTCCTCATCGGGGCGCCTCGGCAAGTGCACCACGGCCGCATCGGCGTATCTGGGTAACGAGGGGGCGGCAGAGCGCACGTTCGTTACCCAGGTACGGGGCTGTCCAGGGCTGGGGAGCGTGGGCGTGGGGCGTCTGCCTCGGCGGTTAGGGTCGTCGCATGACTCGGGACGCCTCTGCTGTGCTGCGGGAGGTGTTCGGGTTCGACTCGTTCCGGGGTGCTCAGCAGGCGATCGTCGAGCGCACGGTCGCGGGTCACGACTCCGTCGTGCTCATGCCCACCGGCGGCGGCAAGTCGCTGTGCTACCAGCTTCCGGCGCTCGTACGACCTGGCGTCGGCATCGTCGTGTCGCCGCTGATCGCGCTCATGCACGACCAGGTCGAGGCGTTGCGGCTGCTCGGTGTGCGGGCGGCGTACTGGAACTCCACGTCGTCCGCCGAGGAGACCGCGGCCACCCGACGCGCGCTGCAGAGCGGCGAGCTCGACCTCCTGTACGTCGCCCCCGAACGCCTGCTGCTGCCGTCGTTCCTGGCCGTGCTGACACAGGTGGCCGCGACCAGCGGCATCGCGCTGTTCGCGATCGACGAGGCGCACTGCGTGAGCCAGTGGGGCCACGACTTCCGGCCTGAGTACCTGCGCCTCGCGGAGATCACCGCGCACTTCCCGGGGGTGCCGCGCATCGCGCTCACCGCGACCGCCGACCCCATTACGCGCACCGAGATCTTCCAGCGGCTCGCGCTCGGCGGCGCGCAGGAGTTCGTGTCGAGCTTCGACCGCCCCAACATCAGGTACGTCGTCGAGGAGAAGAACGAGGCCCGCGCGCAGCTGTTGCGCTTTCTGGAATCCGGCGACGACGGCGATTCGTTGCGCGGTTCCGCGGGGATCGTGTACTGCCAGTCGCGCAAGCGCACCGAGGAGATCGCCGGCTGGCTGCGCGACGCCGGCCACGACGCGATCCCGTACCACGCGGGCATGGCCAACGACGACCGCTCGGCCGCGCAGCAGCGCTTCCGTCGCGAGGACGGCGTGGTGGTCGTCGCGACGATCGCGTTCGGCATGGGCATCGACAAGCCCGACGTCCGCTTCGTCGCGCACGTCGACCTGCCCAAGAGCCTCGAGGGCTACTACCAGGAGACCGGCCGCGCCGGCCGCGACGGCGAGCCTGCAGTCGCGTGGATGGCGTACGGCCTCGCCGACGTCGTCCAGCAACGCTCGTTCATCAACGGCAGCGGCGGATCACCCGAGCACCAGCGCGTCGACCAGATGAAGCTCGACGCCATGCTGGGGTACGCCGAGGCCTCCACCTGCCGCCGTCGCATCCTGCTGGCGTACTTCGACGAGGAGTCGCAGGACTGCGGCAACTGCGATGTCTGCCTCGACCCGCCCGAGCTGTGGGACGCCACCGTGCCCGCTCAGAAGGTGCTGTCGGCCGCGATCCGCACCGGGCAGCGCTTCGGCGCCGGTCACTTGATCGACGTGCTACTCGGCAAGCGGACGCCGAAGGTCGAGCAGTGGAGCCACGACGAGCTGCCGACTTTCGGCGTCGGCGCCGACGTGAGCGACCGCGAGTGGCGCAGCGTCGTCCGCCAGCTCGTCGCCCGCGGGATGCTCTCGCCCGATCCGGCACGGATGGGTGCGCTGACCGTGGCCGAGGCGGCACGGCCGGTGCTCGAGGGTGGTGCCACCGTGCAGCTGCGGCGCGTGTCGGCTCCGGCTGCCCGCGTGAAGAAGACGCGAAACCGTTCTGGCGCAGCGACTTCGACCGCTTCGCCCGCCGACAACGCGCTGTTCGAGCGGCTGCGTGCTCTGCGGCGCGAGCTCGCAGACGCCGACGGCGTACCGGCGTACGTCGTGCTGCCGGACCGCACCCTGTGGGAGCTCGTGGCGTCGCGCCCCACCAGCACGGACGGCCTGCTCGCGGTCAACGGCATCGGCCCTGCGAAGGCCGAGAAGTACGGCGCCCAGTTCCTCGCACTCCTGGCCGAGACCGGCTGACGGTCCGGCTCTGGATGCCTCAGAGGCGCGCAGACGTACAGCAGGCACCCGCGACCGTGAAAGCCGAGTTTGTTGCGCTCCTAGCAACGAAGGCCCCCTTCATCGCATTCGGCGCGGGGCGTCAGGTGGCGGCGCTCCAGTTCTCGGGTGGAGTCGCGGGGGGCTCCGCTCCTGCCGGGGCGTCGACCTCGGGCGGCTCGGCCCCCGACGGTGTCGGGCCCTCGGCGTCCGGCCGCACCGACGGCGTGACCGGTGGAACAGGCGGCGGTGTGGGCTGCTGGGACGGCGTGTCCCGCGGCTCGGCAAGGTCGGCCACGACGACGTCGAAGACGGGGTCGGCCGGGTAGTCGCTGTGTCCGAGCGGTGCCAGACGAGGCTCGAGCGCCGACTCGGCGACCACGGCCGGGTCGACGAGCCTGAGGTCGGAGCCGATCTTGTACCAGCGGTGGATCACCCCGCGCACCGTCGTCTCCCGCGGGTCCGCCTGGCGCGGCAGATCCTGGCCGCCCTGCCAGGCGAAGCCGAGCCACTGCGTCGTCTGCGGCCCGGGTCGCTCGGCGCCCGCCGGCCACGAGAGCACCGGTGCGCCGAGCGGGTCGGTCCAGCGATAGAGGTTGCGCCACCGGGCCTCGGTGGGGGGCGCGGTACGACCGGGCTCACCCGCCGTACGCCGCAGAGCCTGCTGGTAGAGCCAGGACATGCGCCCGTAGCCGAAGTACGTCGGGAACATGCGGGCGTAGAGGAACTGCAGCTGTGACCCGTAGGTGACCAGCGACAGACGCGGGAGCACCGATCGGGCGCGGGCAGGGTGCAGCCAGGGAAGGCCAGGCGCATCGAACACCGGAGCCAACGGGCTCACGGCGTCGTCGGCGGTCGCTGGTGACGGAGCCGGAGTGGGCCAGCCGAGGTAGTCGAGGACGGCAAGTGCGCCGACGCTGATGAGCGCGCCCTGGCTGTGGCCAGAGACCACGACGGCCTTCGCACCGAGCCCGCCGACGTCCTGCGGCTCGGCAAGCTGGACGGCACGGGTCGCCACGCCCAGCACGGCGCGTCCGCCGTACGGCGGCGGGCAGAGGGGATGAGCATCGCGCGGCCAGAACGACAGGACGTCCCAGATGATGCCGACGGTGCGGCGCTTCTCGGGGTCGCGCAGGGTCGTGAGGCCGAGCCCGACGAGTGCTGCGGCGACGGCCGAGACCACCGTGAGACCGAAGGTGAAGAGCCCGCTGGATGCCAGCCAGTTCACTGCTTCCTGGATCTCGCCCTTCAGCAGCGAGGGTCGCACGCTGCCGAGCGAGGCGATCGACGCGACGACGAGGGCGAGGCCGCTGAGGCCGGCCAGCGGCCCGACCACGCGGTGGTAGCGGGTGCGCGACTCCGCGATGAACCAGCGGGCCAGCACGGAGCGTCGGCCGCGCTCGAGGTCGGCGATCCCGCCGCCCCCGACCGCGCTGGCCGGGTAGTCCTGCTTCAGGAGCGTCACGTACGGACCGTTCTCGTCCTGCGCGACGAGCAGACGCAGCGCAAGGCCGGCGAGCCCCACGGGCACGACGTACCAGAGGTCGGACAGGTCGAGGGTCGAGCGGTTGTCGAGGAGGAACAGTGCGACGGCAGAGGTGATGGCCGCGTACCACGGCCACTTGGCCACGGGACGTTCGAGGACGCCGCCCGCGAGCGGAACGAGGGATCCGACAAGGAGCAGCGCGGCGACGCCCCAGATCGCCGCGGAGAAGCGAAACATGACCGGCAGCTCACCCGACCCGGTGACGCTGCTCGTCCAGAACGCCAGGACCGTGGAGAGCCCGAACGCGAGCGCGACGGCCAGGACGGTGAGCAGGAGCGGGCCCCAGCCTCGCCAGAACGGACGGAACGCTGGTGGGACAAGCGGATACGACGCATCCGACGCGTCGCCGGCGAGCAGCTTGGTGGCCACGGGGCCGGTGCGCTGCAGCGCCGTCGTCGCGACGAGGGCGACGAGCAGCAGCGAGAGCAGCACGGCCAGGATGCTGATGGTGTCCTCGGCGGTGCCCCACGTCGGCATGCACAACTGGGGGTGGTCGCGGGACCAGGCCGCGAGGAACACCGACGTCGCCGTCAGCGGCACTGCCAGGGCTCGCCCTCGGGACAGCCGCGTGGAGAGTCGGACGGAGTCGACCGACGACGACTGCACGGGTCGCGACCGGGACGGTTCGAAGGCCACGAGCCAGATGCCTGACATCAGCACGAACGCGTTCGCCGCCACGAGGCAGGTCACCGCTGAGCTCACGGCCCAGTGACCTACCGATGCGGCCGAGTTCACGAGGCTGAGAGCCAGCAGACCGAACACACCCAGCGCCGACAGCACGTGCGCAGCGCGCAGGCGGGACGTGTTCGGCGACCCGCTCCAGAAGCCGACGTCGTCGAACGAGCCGTACGGCGTACGCCACGGCACCAGGCCGCCCGCAGGATCGTGCGTGAACACCTGACGGCCGAACCACCACACGAGCGTGACGGTGGCCGCGGCGGGGACCGCGCCGAGCAGCACGAAGTAGCCGCCGCTGTTGGGGTACCAGTCGAAGCGCGGCGCGCCGATCGTCCACCCCACGAAGCACGCCGTGGCGACCAGGAGCAGCGTGAGGCCGAGTCCGAGCAGGCGCAGCACCGCGGTGGCCACCTGGTCGCGCCGACGTACGTCGCTCTGCTGGTGGGGGAGCAGCATCGTGAAGCGCGCGAGGTTGAGCAGCGCGAACGGCACGAGCAGCAGCCAGAGCGCACGCGTGGCCGACCCCGACGTGAGGCGACCCCAGTGGAACGCCTCGACGATGCGGCTGCGGCCGTACGTCGCCTCCACCACCGGAGTCGTACGGCGGAAGATGCGCGCGGCCTCGTCGCCCGCGACCTGGGCGGGGTTCGGGTCGCCGAGCATGCTCTCGGGCTTGGTGCCGCTCACCCCGTGCACGCGCAGCTCGACCACCTGGTCGAGCGTGCCGTCGTCCCCAGCCCCTGACGCCATGCGTCGATCGTGCCCGTCACCACCCACGCTGACCAGACCCGAACGGTGGTCGCTTGGCCCGACCTCGTGCTGATTCGCGCCGCAGGGCGCGCGGATCGTCACGAGGTTCGGGGTCAGGGGTCGAGGGGCTGGATGGGGGAGGGACGTCGCCTGTGCTCCTCCCACCACCGCTCCGGCACGACGCGAGTCCCGCCTGAACCTCGAGACGATGCGCACCGTGGAGAGCGCGGATCGTCATGAGATTCGCACTGGTCCCCAGGCGGGCGGAGGGACGAGTCGTGCACAGGCCGTGCGCGTGGGTACGCCGTCGATGGCGGCACGTGCCTCGACAGTTCGCCCATGTCTGGACGCACCCACCCACTCGACACCGTCCCCGGCCTCCGCGACCTCGCCCGCGTGCAGCACGGAGTGGTACGCCGTACCCAGCTCGGTGAGCTCGGCGTCACCCGGCATCACATCCATCGTCAGGTGGACGCCGAGCGCTGGACGACGATCGGCAGCCGGGTCGTCGTTCTCGCTCGCGGCGGGCTGACGCGTGAGCAGCGGCGATGGGTGGCGCTCGTGCACGCGGGCAGTCCGGCGTACCTGGCTGCCTGGACTGCGCTGGAGTGCCGCGGCACGCGGGGGTGGGAGCGCGAGCCCGTGCATGTCCTGGGGCCACAGGGGTATCGGCCGCCGCCGCTCGCGGGCGTGGTGTTCCACCAGTCTCTGCACCTCGACGACGTCGACCTGCACGCCGTACCGGTGCCGAGCACCACCGCGGCGCGTGCAGCGATTGACGCCGCGGGGTGGGAGCGCACTGCACGAGCAGCGTGCGGTCTCGTGACGGCGGTCGCGCAGCAGCGGCTGGCGACCCCGGCCGCCATGCTCGAGGTGCTCGATCGGCTCGGCCGGGTCCCGCGTACGGCAGCGCTGCGTCGCGCGCTGGCCGATGCTGCAGGTGGGGCGGATTCGCTCGCCGAGTCCGACGTCGTCGCCCTCGTGCGCCAGGCGGGTCTGCCCGAACCACGCCGCCAGGTCCGGCTGGGCACCACGGCCGGACCACGTCGCCTCGACATCGTGGTCGACCTGCCGGACGGTCGGACGCTCGTCATCGAGGTCGACGGGATCCAGCACACCGACCCCCGGGCCCGAGCACGGGACGCCGCGACCGATGCGGCGTTGATCGCGATGGGGTGCGTGGTTCTGCGCATCCCTGCCGCGACCATCCATGCGGAGCGGTCCAGCGTCAGGGCTCAGCTCGTGGCCATAGCCGAGGCTTCTCGGCGTCGATCCTCATGACGATCCGCGTCGTGGAGAGCGCGGATCGTCTTGAGGTTCGCCGTCAGCCCGCCCAGGAACGTAGCCAGACGAGGATCGGGTCGGCCCCGACGCCGACGGCGATCACGCTCATGTGGGTCTCGGCCGGCAGCACCTCGAGCTTCACCGGGATTCCGGCCTTCTTCAGCGCGGCGGCGAACGTGGTCGACTGCGGCAGCGGCACGACGTCGTCTGCGTCGCCGTGGATCAGCAGCACGTGCAGGGTCTTCGGCGCCGTGCCCGTCGTCACGTAGTGCATCGGGTCGCCGGAGTCCCACAGGTCGGGGTCGTCCTCGCGTGGTACGCCGAACCAGTCGGCCATCATCGGCTGGAAGGCCTTCGCGTCGTAGATCCCCGCGAGCCCCACCACACCTTCGACCTCGGGGATCGGATCGGCGCAGGGCCGCGCGAGCGCCGTACCCGACACACCGGCCAGCGCCACGAGATGCCCGCCCGCCGAGTGCCCGACGAGGATCACCGGGCCAGGCTTCGGCTCGGACGATGACACCAGCGAGACGGCGTATGCCGCCGAGCACAGGACGTCCTGCAGCGACTCGGGGAAGCCGATGCCGTCGTTGCCGGCGCGGTACTCCGTGGTGGCCGCGTAGTACCCGGCATCGGAGATCGCTTGCGCGAGCGGGACGAGGCCGGAGCTGTCGTGCGACTGCCACCCGCCGCCGGGCACGAGCACCACCATCGGGACGGTCGGGCGTGCGGGTACGGCGACGGGGGAGTAGACCTCCGTCGTCAGTGACGGGTCGAAGGTGGACGGCGACGGGCTCGGCGGAGGCGGCGTCGTCTCGAGCGGCCCGGTCGACGACTGGGTGCAGGCCGTCAGTGTCAGCGCGAGCGCGAGCCCGGCCACCCAGCGCGCGCGCATCCCCATGCGGCCATCATCGCCGGACCTCGGCTCACCGCGGCCGGGGCACGACGACGGTGGCCGAACCGAGACCGGGCGGACGTCGCCCCTGCCCGTGCGATGACCGGCGCCGGTCGCCCGGCGTACGAGTCGCGGGGAGCGTGCACCCGGGTGAGGATGGTGAGGCGATCGCGCCGCGACCCGCCGGGTGCCCGGACCTGGATCCGACGACCACTGCAAGGAGCACTGACGCCATGCGCGCCCGACGTCCCCTCGCCCTGGCCGCCACGGCCCTCGCCCTCGCCGCGGTCCTCAGTGCCTGTAGCAGCCACTCCTCGGGAACGGCCTCCGGCGATGCCACTGCCGCCATCGTGGCGGGGCAGACCGGCGACATCGCCTTCGCCCAGCTGATGATCCCGCACCACGAGCAGGCAGTAGAGATGGCCGACCTCGCGCTCGAGCGCCAGACCTCGCCCGAGGTCCGCGCGCTCGCCGAGCAGATCAAGGGCGCGCAAGACCCCGAGATCGAGCAGATGTCCGGCTGGCTCACGACCTGGGGTGCACCCCGCGAGATGCCGTCCGACATGGACCACGACTCCGACCACGGCGGAATGAGCATGGCCGGGATGATGAGCGACGACGACATGGCCGCTCTCGCCGCGGCATCGGGTGCCGAGTTCGACCAGAAGTGGGTCACCCTCATGATCGCCCACCACGAGGGGGCGCTGACCATGGCGCAGCAGGTGCTCACGACCACGGACGACGCCGACGTGCGCACGCTTGCCGAGGCCATCGTCGTCGGCCAGAAGGCCGAGATCGCCGACATGAAGGCCCTGCTCGCCCCCTGACGCCCGTAGCCATGCCGCGTAGGTGAGTCGGGATTCCGTCGTGGAGCGCACTCTCGTTACCCGGGTAGGCGCGCGACGGCGTAGGTGAGTTGGGATTCCGTCGTAGAGCGCACTCTCGTTACCCGGGCAAGCCCGAGGTGGGTAGGTGAGTGCCGGTCCCGACGTGGGGAGCGCGCTCGTTACGCGAGTAGAGCGGCCTGGCGTACGGGGTGTCCACCGGTGCTGTGACCGGCGCGTCGGCCACAGGCGGAGGCTGAGCCCGCCCGCGTACGACGTACCGCCCCGTCAGCGTGCGCGATATGACCGGCCGCACCCACGCCCTCGACCTCGTCCCCGGCCTGCGCGAGCTTGCCCGTGCCCAGCTCGGCGTCGTACGCCGCGACCAGCTCCGCGACCTCGGCGTCGGCCATCACCACGTGCGGCGTCAGGTGCAGGCGGAGCGGTGGCGTGCGATGGGTCCGCACGCCGTGGCGCTGCAGACCGGTGCGCTGTCTCGCCGGCAATGGCTCCGCCTCGGTGCTGTGCACGCCGGCCCGGGGAGCGAGCTGGACCTGTGGGCGGCGCTGGAGCACGCCGGGCTCCGCGGGTGGGAGCGGCCGGCGGTGCACGTTGCGGTGCCACGGGGCAGGCGCGTCGTGCAACTGGACGGTGTGGTGGTACGTCAGGTCTCGGGTCGACCGCTCCCTGCCGCGGCCGGCGCCTGGCCGCCTGCCGCCCCGCCGGCACAGGCGGCGGTCGGGGCTGCGTGCCACGAGCGCACCGACAAGTCCGCCGTCGGGCTGCTCCTCGCAGTGGCGCAGCAGCGGGTCGCGAGTCCCGATGCGATGCGGCTCGAGCTCGACCGGATCTGGCGGCCGCGACGCGCTCCGCTGCTGCGTGCGGCCCTGTACGAGGCGGGTGCCGGCTCGGAGTCAGTTGCCGAGATCGACGTCGTGCTGCTCGTGCGGCGGGCTGGGCTCCCGGAGCCTCGACGGCAGGTGCTCGTGCGGACCGCGGAGGGCGTGCAGAAGCTCGACCTCGTGGTCGACCTCCCGGACGCGCGGACTCTGGCCATTGAGGTGGACGGACCGCACCACGACGATCCGAGCCAGCGTGCACGTGACGCGGCACGGGACGCTTCCCTGATCGCTCTGGGCTATCTGGTCCTGCGCATCCCGGTGATCGAGCTCCGCGTCGACCCCGCCGGCGTCGTACGGCGACTGCGCCGTATTGCGCAGGCTGCGCGCGCTAGCTGAGCGGCGACTCCGTCGTGGAGCGCACGTTCGTTACCCGGGTAACGAGGCGCAGCGGTAGGTGAGCGGCGAATCCGTCGTGGAGCGCACGTTGGATACTCGGGTAACGAGGCGCGGCGCTAGGTGGGTGGCGTATTCGTCGTGGAGCGCACGTTGGATACTCGGGTAACGGGGCGCGGCGCTAGGTGGGTGGCGTATTCGTCGTGGAGCGCACGTTCGTTACCCGGGTAACGGGGCCAGGCGCTAGGTGAAGGCGGGGCCGAAGAACTCGGCTTGGGCGTCCTTGACCAGGTACACCGACCACTCCGGCAGGCCCACGAACCAGCGGTTGCAGGTCGGCCCTTCGACCAGGCAGGCGGTGGCGAGCGCGTCGGCGAGGCCGGAGTCGGGGCCGACGACGGTCGCGCTGTCGTAGTGGACGCCGAACTCACCCGTGACGGTGTTCGCGATGTGCGAGCCGCGCTCGTACAGGCCGCTCGTCGCGACCGCCCAGCCCGAGGGCACCGACACCGCGCGGATCACCGACTGCGTGTCGTACGGGTTCGTGATGCCGACCGTCCACTGCTCGTCCGGCGCCTGCAGGCCGCGACAGGCGATGTCGCCCGAAGCGTTGACGCACACGTTGTCGACGCCGCGCGCCACGATCTGGTCGGCGACCACGCCGGCCGCCCACCCCTTCACGTATCCGCTCGGGTCGACGCCGCCGCTCACGGCCCAGGGGTCGAACACGCCGTCGGTCAGGTCACGCGCTCCCGCGCACGCATCGAGCACCGAGCGCACGATCGCGGGGAGCCGGAACTCCTCCATCAAACCGTTGCGGTACATCGTGATCGGGGTGTCGGCACGGTACGTCGAGAACCACGCGTCGACCTGGTGAAGGTACGCCACGGCATCGGCCAGGATCGAGTCGACGTCATCGGGCAACGCCTCAGCCCGAAGGTCGAACACGACGTGCGTGCCCCACACCGGCTCGACGTGGATCTTCTGCGACCACGGGCCGGGACCGGCGTACGACACCAGGCCGTCGGTGCCGAGCCCGGTCATGTCAGATGCCCGCCTTGCTCATCGCCGAGGCGAGGGAGGAGACCCAGGCCTTCGACGTGAGGGTAGCGCCCGACACCGCCGCGACCGACGCGCTGCGAGCGCCGACCGTCTCGGCCGACAGCTTCGGGATGGCGAACTCGGAGTACGGCGCGGACTCGCCCGTCGGGTACTTCGCGGCCCAGGCCTTGGTGATCTTGCCGTTGACGACGCGGATGGCCACCTGCACGGTTCCGTACCGGTGCGTGACCGCGCTGCCGACGAAGTCGCCGCTGGGCAGCGTCTTGGTCGGCGTCGGCTTCGGGGTCGGCTTGGGAGCCGCCTTGGTCGGAGTGGGCTTGGGGGCCGCGCTCGTCGGGTTGGCGGCAGGAGCTGCCGGGTCGGCAGCAGCCGTCGTCGCTCCGGCCTTCGTCGGCTTCGTCGAGGCCTTGGCCGTCGCGGACGGCTTGGGCTTGGCGCCCTTGGTCGCCCCCGCCGACGGCGACTCCGACGGCGAGGCCGAGTCGTCCGGCGCCGGCGTCTCGTCGGCCGGGGGAGCGCCGAGGCCCTCCACCGGTCCGGCCGCCGAGGCCAGGTCGCCGGCGATGGACACCTGGCCGTCGGTGTACGACAGCACGGTAGCGAGACCTGCGACGGTGCCCACTGTGACCAGCAGTGCTCGTCTCATGATCAGAACCTTCCCTCAAACCCCTAGAACGCGAATGCCTCGTGGTGCTGACGATCAGTGGGTACTCCGGCGTCATCGGCTGCCTCGAGCACCTTCGCCGTGAACCCGTCGGGTCCGCAGACGTACACGTCGCAGTCGGCGAGATCCGGGATCATCTCCAGGATCACGTCCGTGCGCAGTCGTGCCTGACGCCTCGAACCCTCGAGGTACCAGAGTCGGAACCCGCGTGACATCGCGAGCTCCTCCAGCTCCGCGCGGAGCGGAGCGTTGTCGAGCGAGTGCACGCGGAAGACGACGTCGACGTCGGCGCCCTCGGGCAGGTCCTCGAGCATCGCGCGCACCGGCGTGATGCCGACGCCGGCGGCGAACGCGGCGATGCGGTTGCCGTGGCGCTGGCTGGCGGTGAAGACGCCGTACGGGCCCTCGGCCCACACCCGGGTGCCGGGCTTGAGCCGCCAGATCAGCTCGCGCGACTGGTCGCCGAGGTCCTTGACCGTGATCCGCAGGAACGACGGGTTCGGGGACGCCGACAGCGAGTACGGGTGCGCCTGCCACCACCAGTGCCGCGTCAGGAAGCGCCACTGGAAGAACTGGCCGCCCCGCGCCTTGAGCAGGTCGAGGTCGCGGCCGGAGATGTAGATCGACACGACGTCGGGCGTCTCGCGCACCACGGCCGCGACGCGCAGGTCGTGCCGCAGCGACGTCGAGATCGGGGCGATGAAGCGCGAGCCGATGATGATCGCCGCGACCAGCACGTACAGGCCGATCCAGAACCACTTCTGCTGGGGGTGCTTGGCGAACATCGAGCCGAGCTCGATCTGGTGGCCGAAGGCCAGGGCGACGGCGACGTAGAAGTAGAGGTGCGCGACCCACCACGTCTCGTACCTCATCCGCTGACGGATCTTGCGGTACGACATCACGCCCAGGCCCATCATGAGCACGAACGCCGTCGCCGCGGGAACCATCCACGCGGAGTGCGCGACGATGTTCCAGAGCTGCTCCAGCACACCGGATTCCGCGGCCTGCGCGTAGCCGATGGTCGTCAGCACCATGTGCGCGAGGATCAGCACGAGCGAGTACGGCGCGACCTGTCGGTGCAGCGACACGAGCTTGTCGTGGCCGACCTCCCGCTCGACCCACGGCACGCGCGCGACGAGCACGAGGAGCGCGAGGCAGAGGTAGGTGCCGGCCATCGCCGAGATCGAGCCGAGGGCCGTCATCGGGCCACCGAGGTAGGCCCAGGTCGAGGGTGCGTCGCCGACGGCGAACGCGGTCGTGATGCCGAGCCCGATACCGGCGATGAGCACGGCGATGTCGCCACGTCGAGTCGACCTGCCGCGTGCGCGGACTCCCTGCTCGACCGGCAGCGGGTAGGTGACGGGCGTCGGACCGGTCGCCGCTGCGATCGCAGAAGAGCCCGAGGCGAGCTCGGCGTCGTAGTCGGGCTCGGGGGTGAAGACGCGCGGCGGGATCACGGCGTCGTGAGCCGGCACGGGCGGCGCGATCGGCAGAGCCTGGCCCGTCGGCGCCGGCGGCAGCAGGAGGCTCCCGTACGACGCGTCCGCGGGGAGCGGGGCCACGCCACCGTGGCGGCCGACCGGACCGCCGGGGAGGAACTCGGTGCGCTCGAGTGCCATGGCTAGAGGCCTGCCTTCGTGAGTGCGGACTGGAGCGAGGTCTTGTACGCCGCGAACGTGAGGGTCGCGCCCGACACCTTGGCGATGTTCACGGACTGGGCGACGACGACCTCGCTGTTGTACTTCGGCAGCGCGGTCGCGTTGATCTGCTGGGTCTCGCTGCCGTCGTTGCTGACCAACGTGCCCTTGGCGACGGTGATCACGCCGTTGACGACGGTGAGGGTGACGCTGAGAGTTCCGTGGCCGCTGGCGATCGCGGCGGTGTTGCCCACGAACGTGCCGTTGATGAGCGGCAGCGACGGGGTTCCCGACACGGTCGAGGAGGCGATCGAGGCCGCGGTGCCGGCGACGGCCGTCACGTAGTACGAGTAGCTCGTTCCGTTCGTGAGCCCTGTGTCGCTGAACGTCGTGGCGGTCGGGGAGGAGACGAGCGTGCCGTTGCGGTAGACGCGGTAGCTCGCAGCGCCGGTGACGGCAGTCCACG
Organism: Candidatus Nanopelagicales bacterium; assembly: GCA_038316965.1. GTDB lineage: Bacteria > Actinomycetota > Actinomycetes > S36-B12 > CAIYMF01 > Longivirga. The sequence goes on along the minus strand of JBBQAY010000002.1, from coordinate 91,472 downwards.
ACAGCGCGTTGGTCGCGTTGCCCGGAGTCACGGTCAACCCGGTCGGTGCCGACGGAAGGGGGGTCGTGGTCGCACCGGTCGAGGCCGCGCTGGCGCCGCCTGCGTTGACTGCGACGACCGTGTAGGTGACCGCGGTGCCAGGAGTCAGGCCGGCATCGACGTACGAGGTCGTCGCGGTGGTCGTCACGAGGGTCGCGCCGCGGTAGACGCGGTACGACGTCGCGCCCGAGACCGCACCCCACGTGACGGTGGCCTGGTTGGCACCAGCCGATGCCGCGACTCCGGTCGGCGTGCCCGGCGCGGGCACCTGCGGCGTCGCCGAGGCCGAGGCGGAGGAGGCCGACTCGGCGCTGTTCTGCTTCACGGCCTTGACGGTCCACGAGTACGCCGTGCCGTTGGTGAGGCCGGTGTCGGTGTACGACGTCGTCGCGACCGAGGCCACGAGCACTCCGCCGCGGTACACGCGGTAGGCGGTCGCGCCCGCCGGTGCCGTCCAGGTGAGCGACACCTGTGCGTTGCCTGCGACCGCGGCGAGCCCGGTCGGTGCCGAGGGAGCAGCGGCGACCGGGGTCGCGGACAACGCGGCCGATGCGCTCGAGGACGCCGTGCCGTTGACCGCGACCACGGTGAAGGCGTACGGCGTCCCGTTCGTCAGGCCGCTCACGGTCGAGGAGGTCGTCGAGGGGGACGCCACGAGGACGCCGTCGCGGTAGACGCGGTACGACAATGCGTGCGCGGACGCCGACCACGACAGGGCGATCGAGCCGTCGCCCGGCGTCGCGGCAAGGCCCGCCGGCACGTCGGGCACGATCGGCACGGGCGTCACGAAGACCGACGACGACGCCGCAGACTCCGTGCCGCCCACGACCGCGGTGACCCAGTAGGTGTAGCTCGTGCCGTTCGCGAGCGAGGTGTCTGTCCAGCTGTTGCCCGCGGTCGAGGTGATGAGCGCGCCACCGCGGTAGACGTTGTAGCTCGTCGCGCCGCCGACCACGTTCCAGGTCAGGGTCGCGATGGTGTCGCCGGGCGTCCCGACGAGCCCCGTCGGAGAACCGGCCACGGCTGCGACCGGGGCCGCGGCGACCGGCGCGGACGCCGGCGACTGCGGCGAGTTCTGCTTCACGGCGGTGACGGTCCAGGTGTACGACGTGCCGTTCGCGAGACCGGTGTCGGTGTACGACGCGCCCGCGGGCGACGCGACGAGCGCGCCGTCGCGGTAGACGCGGTAGCCGGTCGCTCCGGCCGACGGGGTCCACGACAGCGACATCGACGCGTCGCCGGGGGCGGCCGACAGGCCCGTGGGCGCGAGCGGCGTCGCGGCGACGGCCGTCGACGTCACCGTGCTCGAGGCGGCAGAGGCCACCGAGTTCTGCCGGAACGCGACGACGTAGTACGTGTGGCTCGCGCCGTTCGCGGCCGCGAGGTCGGTGTACGACGCGGTGAGGGGCGAAGCGACGAGCGTGCCGTCGCGATAGACCGCGTAGGCATCGGCACCTGCGGGCGCCGTCCAGGTCAGCGCGACCTGGCCGTCGCCCGGTGTCGCGGCGAGGCCGGTGGGGGCGCTGGGCGCAGCGGCGATCGGCGTCGAGGAGACCGAGCCCGAGAGCGCCGACGGAGCGGAGTTCTGCTTCACCGCGGCGACGGTCCAGCTGTACGCCGTGCCGTTGGTCAGGCCGGAGTCGGTGTACGAGTTCGTGGTGGGGGAGCCGACCAGCACGCCACCGCGGTACACGCGGTACGCCGTCGCGCCGCTGACCGCAGTCCAGGTGAGCGACATCGAGGCGCTGCCCGGAGTGGCCGCCAGGCCGGTCGGAGTCGCGGGGGTGGCCGCGACCGGGGTGCCGCTGACCGCCGTCGTCCTCGCCGATTCGACGCTGTTGAGCTTCACGGCCGCGATTCGGTACGCGTAGGCCGTGCCGTTGGTGAGGCCGGTGTCGCCGTACGACGCGGTCTCCGGCGAGGCGACCAGCACGTTGTTGCGGTAGACGCGGTACGCCGTCGCACCGGCCGGCGCCGACCAGGTGAGCGTGAGCTGCGCGTCGCCGACGGCGATCGCGACGTTCGTCGGCATCGAGGGCGCCGCTGCGATCGGGGTGGCCGTGACCGCCGCGCTTGCGCCCGACACGCGCCCACCGTTCACCGCGACGACGGCGTAGGAGTAGGTCGTCGCGTTGACGACGGCGTTGTCGACGTAGGTCGCGCTGACGGGAGACGCGACGAGCGCGCCGTCGCGGTAGACGCGGTAGCCAGTCACGCCCGCCTGGCTCGTCCAGGTGAGCGTCACGCGCGCGTCGCCCGCGACGGCTGCGAGGCCTGCGGGCGTGTTCGGGATGCCGACGTCCGGCGTCGCGAGCACCTGCGCGGAGATGCCGCCCCAGCCGGCGATGTTCGTCGCCATGACCGTGTAGGCATACGTCGATCCGTTGGTGACCGCTGTGTCGAGGTACGACGGCACGCTGACGCGCGTGATCTCGAGGCCGTCGCGGTAGACGCGGTAGGCGCTCGCGCCGGTGACTGCGGGCCAGCTGAGCGCCACCTGCGTGTCGGCCGGCGCGGCGAGCACGCCCGTCACCTGGCCGGGCTTAGCGACGACAGGTGCCTTCACGTAGTGGCGTGCGCGGATCGCAGCGGTGACGGAGTCGACGGTCTTGGCCATGGCCAGCTGGGAGGCGACGATCTCCGCGGCCGCGTCGAGCTTGGCCTTCTTGGCCTTGTTCCAGGCGGCGAGGGTCGCGGCGTCGTCGGCGGTGCCGGCCGTGGCCTGGGCGGCGACGTACGCGTCGTAGGTCGAGGCGACCAGCGTGACCGCGGCGGAGTATGACGGCAGCGAGTCGGTGTAGCGCTGGCGGGCGGCGACGACGGTCGCGTCGGCGTCGACGGCCGCCGTGACCTCGGCGGTGACCTCGTCCGGCGTCTGGCCCCAGTCGTTGAGCACGTCCTGGCCCGGTGCGGGCGCCGCAGTGGCCGGCACGAGTCCGCCCGCGGTGCCCGCGAGCGTGCCGAGCGTCGCGGCGACGGCGGCTGCACTCCGGCTGGTGGCACGCATCAGGACTTGTACCCCGCCTTCAGGAGGGCGGACGCCAGTGACTTCGCGAAGGCTTCGGAGGACAGGGTCGCGGTCGTGACCGTGGCGATCTTCGCGGTGTCTCCCGAGTTCATCGCCGAGACCATGAGCGTGGGCAGTGCGAGCTCGTTGTAGTACCGCGAGCTTCCGGTCTTCGTGTACTGGACCGCTGCGACGTCGCTGACGTGGCCGCCGTACACCGTGATCTGCACCTGCATCGGCTCGAGGCCGATCCCGCCGATGAAGTACTGCGCGACGTCGCCGGTGTAGGTGCCGTCGATCGGGCGGTAGTGCTTGGCGGTCCAGTAGGTCTTGTACTTCGACAGCGTCGCGATCAGCGATGAGTAGGCGGCGTCCGAGGACTTCTTGGCCGCGTCGCGGGCGGTCCTGGTGCTGAGGTAGGTCTTCTTGGCCGCGGCGATCTTCGTCGGCGAGTGCGTCGCGAGCGCGGCCTTGTAGGCCGTGTAGCGCGTCACGGTGAGCTTGACGAGGTAGAGGTAGCGGGCGTGCTTGGTGGCGTACGTCGCGCGGGCGGTCTTCACCGCGGACGTGCCCTCGACCTGAGCCTTGATCTCGACCGACCGCTCGTAGTCGGACTGGCCGTAGTCGTTGTTGAGTGCCTGCCCGGGCTCAGCTGCGGCGAACGCGGGTGCTGTTCCGAGCACAGCGACGGAGCTGCCAGCGATCGCGGCGGTTATCCCCGCGGACGTCATGACCCGACGACCGATCCCCATGCCCGAACCCTCCGCGCCCCGTGGTGCCATCCCCGTGCTTGGCATATCGCCGGTTCGGAAAGCGGGCTTGAGCATCAATTGGCCAAGGTTCGTCCAAGTCGTGTGACAAGCGTTGCTCCGACCTGGCTCTGCGTTTGCGACCGACCGCGCGGGGTGCCCCCGGCCTGGACCCGGGTTCACCCGATCGGCCCTGCCCGACGCCGCGAGCGGTCCCCTAGCGTGAGCGTTCGACTCTCAGCGTTGCCTCAAGTTCTGGTGCCCGCTCCCCGCCTGTCGGGCATCGGCTTTTGGAGCCTCACTAGCGTTTCCGTCACGACATCGCCTCTCTCTGGGGATCGACATGACGACGGGAACCGCGCAGCTGATCTTCGGCGCCGCTCACCGCAAGCACGGCGGGATCGCGCCCTTCCTGTCGATGTGGCTGGTCGAGGGGACGACCGTCCACTGGCGGGTCGACGACGCCGGCTACGGGCCGCTCACCTGGGTGCCACGCAGTGCCGACCGCGTCGTTGCCGACGCGCTGGTCCTCCTGCTCGGGCTCACCACCACCCCTCGCGATCCGGTTCCCGTGGCGCTCACCGCGATGGCCGGCGGCCTCACCTGGTCGACCGGCGACGTCGACCTCGCGGCGTGGCGCTGCTACGACACCGATCGCCTGGATGCGCTCGTGGCGGCGTCCGAGCCGGGGGGCAAGGTGGTGCTGTCGGTGCTTCCCGAGGCGAGCGTGCCCGACGAGAGCCTCGCGGTGCTCGAGCACCTCGACTGGGACGTGGACGTGCTGACACCGAGGCTGAGCCGGCGGCGCTGCGACCGTGACCTGCACCAGGCGCCGCCCCCGCGGCTGCCCGGCCCGGCGCTGCCTGAGGTGCCCCATGGGCCACGTCAGTCACACGGTTCACAGCGGCAACGCTGGTGGACGTAAGGCCGGATCCTGCTGGGACGACCGGCGTTTCGCACGCGCAGTGCCCCGGTCGCCACGCTGCGCGACGATGCCCCCAGGGTCGGTGTCCGGCTGGCGACCTGTTGTTCGGAGTGTGGGCCGAGACACGTAGAGTGGGCTCAGATTCCGCCGATCGGGTGACACCCGGGTGACATCGCCGTACCGCGCCGATGGCCGGGTGGGGCTGGGGAAGAGAACATGAGGGTGAGCACGCTGACCCGCCGCGTAGTCGCGGCGGTCGTGGGGGCCGTGGTCGTGGCGATGGTGCCGCTCGCATCCGCGAGCGCGGCCAACGACGTGATCACGTTCGTCGGCATCAGCGCGGGGGAGTATCTCCCGACCGGCTTGGTGCGCGGCATCAGCGCCGAGGCCTCGACCAGTGACAGCGCGCTCTCAGTCGACCTGTACATCGACGGCATCCAGACCGAGAACCAGCTCTGCGACCCTGTCGGCACGACCTGCTCGGTGGCGTTCGACTTCGACACCAGCACCCTCGCCGACGGCACGCACACCGCATCGGTGCGGCTCACCACGGACATCGCCTCCGAGATCGTCCGCGCCGGTCTGACCTTCTTCGTCGGTGACACTCCCGTCGCCTCCATCACCACACCGGCGGTGGACGGCCGCACCGTCACCGGCTCCGTCGACATCACCGTCCGCGGTGTCACCGACCCGCAAGGCGGCGACTACCCCGAGTCGTTCACGCTGCGCTCGGGAGCGACGACGATCGGCACGGCCGGCCCGTGCGCCGCGAACGCGAAGGACTGCTCGCAGACCATCACGTGGGACATCTCCGCCGTCACCCCCGGCACCAAGTCGCTGACGGTCGTGATGACGACGCACGCGGCCAGCACCGACACGAGCTCGGCGCGGTTGCTCACGGTCGGAGCACCGCCCACCGTGTCGATCACCGTGCCGACCCAGAACTCCACGGTCCTCCCGGACTTCGTCACCGGCGCCGTCCCGGTCACCATCACCGCGGCCTCTGATGGCGCAATTGTGGGCGGCACGGCCAAGACGCTGTCGCTGTTCGTCGACGGCTCGGGCACCGCCGAGGCCACCGTTACCTGCACCGCGATCGAGGTGCCCTGCACCAAGACGGTCACCTGGGACGCCACGGGCCTCGCGCCCAGCTCCACCCACACGCTCGTCGCGGAGGTGGTCGCGGGCGGTCTGTTGAGGAGCTCGGCTACCCGCACCGTCCGCATCGCCAGCCTGCCCTCGGCGGCGATCACGTCGCCGACCAACGGATCGAAGGTGCTGCCCGACTCCCCGGACGTCGTCACCGTCACGGCGAACGGCGCCAGTGACCCCCAGATCGGCAGCCGGCTGAAGAGCTTCGAACTCCTCATCGACGACGCTGTCGTCGACACCGCCACCTGCACGTCGACCGGCTCGTGCTCGAGCGGCTCGGCCCTCACGTGGGACGCCTCGGGGGTGGCCGGCGGCACCACGCACACGGCCGTCGTGAAGGTCACCGTGGCCGGGCGCGTGGCGACAAGCAGCACCGTCAGCTTCACCCTCGCCGACTCGCCGGTCGTCACCGTGGTCGCGCCGCCCGGCGGCTCGATCAAGGGTGCGGCCACGGTCACGGTCAACGCGCAGACCGATTCCGACTTCTCGGCCGAGAAGCCGCAGTCGGTCGTGGTGACGGCGACGAACAGCATCGACACCGTGACCTTCGGCCCGATCAGCTGCGACTCCGCCCCGGTCAACGGCGCCTGCTCGTTCACGTTCCCGTGGAACGTCTCGTCGCTCACGGGCTCCTACACCCTCACCGCCGAGCTGACGACCACGAACAACCGCACCCGCACGAGCGCCGGCGTGGTCTTCGGCATCGACAACCCTGCTCCGACGGTCACGCTGACCGCGCCGACCGCCACCGTGCTCAAGGGCCGCGTCACCGTGAGCATGACCGCCAAGATCGAGGCGCCGCTCACCGGTCACATCACGACCATCGCCCTGTTCGCCGGCGGCAAGCAGCTCGGTGCCACCAAGACCTGTGCGGTCGCGTCGACCTGCACGATCAGCGGACTGTGGGACACCACCCTGCTGGCCAACGGCTCGACCGGCATCCTCGCGGTCACGACCACGTCCAACACCGGCGCCAAGAAGTTCAACTCGCCGACCACCACCGTCACGCTGCGGAACCCGCTGCCCTCGATCACGTGGATCTCGCCCACGAACGGCGCCGTCGTGAGCGGGTCCGCCGTCACGATCAAGGTGGGCTTCGGCACCGACGCGACCCAGAGCGACGTCCCGAAGTCCGCCGCCATCTACCGCAACGGCTCCTCGACGCCGTTCGACACCTATCTCTGCAAGGCGACGTCGCACGCGTGCATCGCGACGTTCACCTGGAACGCGTCGCGGGCCGCGGGCCTGTCGACGTTCGTGGTGAAGGTGCGCACGACCAAGGACCGCGTGCGGTTCTCGAGCAGCGCCGCGGCGCGCAAGCTCTACGCCTCCACCGGTGCGCGCATCACGTTCGCCCCCTCGACCACGGTCGACAATGGCGGCCGCGTCACGGTCACCGGGCGCATGGTGGCCGTGCGCACGGGTCTCGGCGTCCCCAACGCCTTGGTCGCGCTGGTGCGCGACCCCGCGATCGGGTCGACGTTCACGAGCACGATCCGCACGAGCAGCACCGGTCGGTTCACGCTCACCTACACCGCCCGGTCCAACACCACGGTCACCGCGCGCTCGGTCAGCCTGAAGACAGCCTTGGGCAAGATCTGGATGCCGGCTGCGACCGGGCTCGCCCGCCAGCAGGTGCGCGCTCCGATGACGTGCCGGGCCAACAACCGCACGGTCGGCTCCGGCCAGAAGGGCACCGGGTCGTGCTCGGTGCCGGGGCTGCCCTTCGGCACACCGCTGACCCTGCGCTACTTCTTCAACGCGAAGTGGACGACGCTCGCGAGCGGAACGAGCACGTCGCAGAACATCCCGTTCGTCTACGTGTTCCCTGCCAAGGGCTCGTACCAGCTGCGGGTGATCCTGTCGGGCACCAAGGTCTACGCGGGCACCAACAGCGACCTCATGCCGGTGACGGTCAGGTGACCCGCTCGATCCACGCCTCCAGGGCTGCCCTCGCGGCCGGCGCCGCGCTGCTGCTCGCCGGCTGCGCCTCGGCCACCGCGGTGTCCGCCGCCGACCCGTCCGTCTCCGTGGCGCCGGGTGCGCTGCCGGCCGGGATCTCGCTCCAGTCGGAGAAGCCGGTCTGCGTCGCGGCGGGCGACTCGCGCCTGTGCCAGATCGGTGTGTGGTACGCCAACGGCACCGCTGACTCCGTGACGATCGACGCCACTGCCACCGTGTTCCGCGACGGTGCCGGCACCCGCTACTCCGGCACGGCGGGAGCGATCACCGCAGCCCTGCCGATCGATGCCGGCGTGCGGGCCAAGGTGATCTGGTCGGTGACGATGCCGTACGGCGCCCAGCCCGCCGAGGTGGTGTGGGCGGCGTCCGACGGCACGGTGGCCGCGGCGCGGCTCGATGCGGCCGCGATCTCCGCGAGCCCGTCGCCGAGCGCGCCGAGCACGGAGGGCACCGCCACCCCGACCGCCACGCCTACGGCCACGCCGACTCCCACCCCCACCGCGACGCCGACGCCGAAGCCGACCAAGACCGCCACGCCGAAGCCGAAGCCGACCAGTGCGCAGCCGCAGCCCACCAGCACCGCGACTGCGCCCGGCGGCGCGATCGGCTGAGGCGTTGCCGCGTCGCCGAACGGATGACACCCGCTCGGCGCATGGTGGCCGCGGTCTGGGTGCCGAAGTACTCCCCATGCAGGAGACAGAGCAGGGGCACCGAGCACCGGGGGCCGAGTTCTCGCACGGAGCCCGTGTCGTGATCACGATGCTGGTGCTGGTCCTTCCCCTCGCGTGCCTCGCGCTCGCTCTCACCTCGCCGCGCGGGCGGGAGACGGCGTGGCTGCTCATCGCCGCCGCCAACCTCATCGTGCCCGCGGTCATGCTGCCGCTCGTGTGGCGCCGGCCGCGTCCGGCACCAGCCGAGCAGAGGGCTGAGCTCCACGACGCCCTCGCGTCGCGCTGACCCTGGCCCGCGGGGCGTTCGACCACTAACATTTCAGTGGTGACCGGACGGCGTCTGCGCAAGGACGAGGCGTACGACGCGCTCCGCGCCGCGATCGTGGGCGGTGAGCTCGAGCCCGGTGCCACCCTGTCGGAGTCAGAGCTCGCCGAGTGGCTCGGATTCTCGCGCGCCCCCGTCCGCGCAGCGCTCGCCAGGCTGGTGGACGACGGCCTCGTCGAGACCAAGCCGCAGAGCTTCACCCGAGTCACGCCCGTGGTCGACCGCGAGGTGCGCGACGCCGTCCAGGTCGTCCGCGCGATGCACGAGCTCGTCGTCGGGCTCGCGGTGCCGCGGGTGTCGCCCGCAGACCTCGCCTCGATGATCGCCGCGAACGACCGCTTCACCGACGCGGTGCGCGCAGGCGACGTCGAGGCAGCGCTCGAGGCCGACGACGAGTTCCACCACATCCCGGTGCGGGTAGCGGCGAACCGCCCAGCCTCGGCGACCATCGAGCGCTTCACGCCGCTCATCCGCAGGCTCGAGCGGGCGAAGTTCACCGAGCTCCCCGGCCGGGAGTCGGTGCAGCTCCACGCCCAGCTCATGAGCGCGTTCCGGCGCGGCGACGTCGAGCTCGCCGTGCTGACCACCACGCGCATCTGGACGGCGCTCGAGCAGCAGCTCGACGTCGTCCCCACCGTCTCACCGCCGACCGTTCACCTCTCACCGAAGGAGCGGCGATGACCACGCTGCAGGACTTCCCGCGCCACCCGCTGCTGTTCGGGCCGTCGCCGGTCCATCGCCTCGACCGGCTCACGCAGCATCTCGGCGGTGCCTCGGTGTGGGCCAAGCGGGAGGACGTCAACTCCGGGATCGCGTTCGGCGGCAACAAGACCCGCAAGCTCGAATACCTCGTCGCCGAGGCTCTCGCGCTGGGCTGCGACACTCTCGTCTCGATCGGTGGCGTCCAGAGCAACCACACGCGCCAGGTCGCGGCCGTCGCGGCGCACGTGGGCATGAAGTGCGTGCTCGTGCAGGAGAGCTGGGTCGACTGGCCCGACTCGGTCTACGACAAGGTCGGCAACATCCTCATCAGCCGGCTCGCCGGCGCCGACGTGCGGCTCGTGCAGAGCGAGTTCGGCATCGGCTTCAAGGAGTCGTGGGAGAACGCGCTCGCCGAGATCGAGGCGGGCGGCGGCAAGCCCTATGCCATCCCCGCCGGCGCTTCCGACCACCGCCTCGGCGGCCTCGGGTTCGCGGGGTGGGCGTACGAGGTCGCGGAGCAGGAGAAGGCGCTCGGCGTCTTCTTCGACACCGTGGTCGTCTGCTCGGTCACGGGATCCACCCAGGCCGGCATGGTCGCCGGCTTCCGCTTCCTGGAGCAGGAGGGCGCACCCGTACGTCGAGTCCTGGGCGTCGACGCGAGCGCCAAGCCCGCGGAGACGCACGCGCAGGTCACGCGCATCGCGGCGGCCACCGCCGAGCTCCTCGGCGTACGTGAGCCGATCACCGCCGCCGACGTCGAGCTCGACGAGCGCTACCACGCGGGCATCTACGGCATCCCCGACGCCAACACGCTGGACGCCATGAAGCTCGTCGCCCGCACCGAGGGGATGATCACCGACCCCGTGTACGAGGGGAAGTCGATGGCCGCCGTCATCGACCTCGTGGGTCGCCAGGAGATCGCATCGTCGTCGAACGTCCTGTTCGCCCACCTCGGTGGTCAGCCCGCGCTCAACGGCTACAGCGGCCTGTTCCACTGAGGTCGGCGCGCGTCCACCTGCGCCGTAGCGCCAGGATGACGGAGTGAGGAGGGATGCGGCATGAGCAGAGAGTCGACGTCCGAGCACTGGGAGGGCGTCCACAGCACCCGGGACGTCGACGGCGTGTCGTGGTGGCAGGACGACGACGCGGTCTGGGCCGATCTCGTCGAACGCACGGGTGCCGGCCCGCAGGCCCATGTGGTCGATGTCGGCTCGGGATCCTCGACGTTGCCCGATGCACTGCTCGCCCGCGGCTACGACGACCTCACGCTGGTCGACCTGTCGCCGACGGCCCTCGCGCGCACCCGTGAGCGGCTGCGCGCGCATGTGCCTGACCTCGACGCACGGCTCCGGACGGTCGTGGCCGACGTCCTCGAGCTCGAGCTTCACCGTCGGGCCGACGTCTGGTTCGACCGTGCGGTGTTCCACTTCCTCACCGACCCCGACGACCAGGCCGTCTACGCGGCCACGCTCCGGGCCGCGCTCGCTCCCGGCGGGTGCGCGGTGGTCGCGACCTTCGCGCCCGACGGCCCCGAGAAGTGCAGCGGGCTGCCGGTGCAGCGGTACGACGCCGAGGAGCTCATCGCCGCGCTGCAGGCGAAGGCGTGGGAGCGGGTCCTGGTCGAGCGACGCGTCCACCGGACACCGTCGAACCTGGAGCAGCCCTTCACCGTCGTCGTGCTCCGGTGCCCGCCCGCGTGAGACGGGCCGGACGAGATCGGGCCCCAGGTGCACGTCCGGCACCTCACGCCACACGCGTCCCGGGCTCGGTCACAAGTCGTGCACCGATAACGCGGTGATCGCGTATTCGCGCGCCCTGCGGTCTACCGTGCCGACAACCGGTCTCCCGCACCCCCGCGCGACGACCGGCGACGACCGCAGGCCGGCAGTCCGCTCCTTCTGCCGACCCGGCCGACACCGGTGCCCCGAGCTGAGATGTCCCTCCCCGCTCGGGGCACCGGCACATCCCGCTCGGCCTGCGGGACCGATCGCGGCACCGGCGTACGACGAACTCGCCCAGCGCCGCGCATCAGTGGTGCTCGCGCCTCTACCGTGGAACCCACGGTCGGGAGGAGCGCCATGATCGAGCGGCAACGGGCACGTGCGGGGTACAGCCCGCGCGGCTCCCTGGTGCTCGCAGCCCTCGACGTGCTGCCCGATGCGTCGATCATGGTGTTCGACACCGACCTCGTGTTCGTCGTGGCGAGGGGCGGGGCGCTGCATGATGCGGGCCTGGAGCCCTCGACGCTCGAGGAACGCAGTGTGTCCTCGGCTCTCTCGGCCGCTCGTTGGGCCTTCTACGAGCCGTTCTACCGCGGCGCGCTCGCCGGGGAGTCGTACTCGATCGAGGTTCCTTCGCAGACCGACGAAGGCCAAGGGTACGTAGTCAACTTCGGGCCGGTACGGGACGCCAGCGGCGTGGTCATCGGTGGGGTCGCCGTCGCCACCGACGTGTCGGACCACCTGCGTCTGCGGGTGGCGCTCGAGGAGAGCGAGTCGAGGTTCCGCCTGCTGGCCGAGAACTCCTCGGACGTCGTCCTGCGGATCGACGACGCCTGGGACATCGGCTGGGTCTCACCCTCGGTCCACGACGTGCTCGGCTACAACCCCGACGAGGTGCTGGGCACCGGGCTCCGCGACTACCTCCTGCCGGACGCCCGTCGGCAGATCGAGACCGCCTACCTGGCCTGGGACAGGGTCGGCCCGCTCCGCGAACTGCTGCTGCTGCGGGCCGCTGACGGTGGCACCCGCTGGGTGGAGGTGACGGCGAGCTCGATGACCCCGGTGGGGGCCGCGACCGTCATGACGGTGGTCAACCTCCGCGATGTCGACGCCCGTGTGCGCGCTGTGCAGGCCCTCGCCGACAGCGAGGAGCAGTTCCGGCTGACCATGGAGCAGGCCGCGGTCGGCATGGCCCTCGTCCACGCCGACGGCACCTTCCTTGTGGTCAACCCAGCACTGGAGCGGCTGCTCGCCTACGAGCCTGGTGAGCTGGTGGGCCGGTCGTTCCTGGACGTCACCCACCCCGACGACCTCGAGTCGGGCCGCGACCTCCATCGGTCGTTGGTCGAAGGTGAGGTCGGGAGCATATCGGTCCGCAAGCGCTACCTGCGCAAGGACGGTGACGAGGTGTGGGCTGATCTCAGCGTGGCCGCCGTGCACGACTCCGAAGGCCGGTTCCGGCACAACGTCGCCCAGCTGAACGACGCCACGGCCGAGGTCGAGGCGCTGCGCCAGCTGGCCAGGAGCGAGGAGCGATTCCGGCTCGCCATGACCGCGGCACCCGTCGGGATGGCGATCTCGGACCCCGAGGGGCGGTTCGTCCAGGTGAACGACGCGCTCTGCTCCCTTCTGGGGCTCGAGGAGGGTGAGCTGCTCGGCTCCACCGTCGGTGGCTTCCTCGCGCCCGAGGAGGAGGGCCTGATCGAGCACGTGAGCAATGCCCTTGCCCAGCCCGGAGCGAGCACGTTCCGCCACCAGCACCAGCTGGTGTCGCCGACACGCTCGCTGTGGGTGGAGCACTCCGCCAGCGTGCTGCGCGACGAGGCAGGTGCCCCCGTCTTCTACGTGCACCAGTTCGCGGACCAGACCGAGGCCCACGGGCTGCGCCAAGACCTCGAGTACCGCGCGAGCCACGACCCCCTCACCGGCGTCGTCAACCGGGGGGAGCTCATGGCCCAGCTCGCCCACAGCCTGCGCCGCGGGCAGGGCAGGGTCGGCTGGCTCGGTGTGCTGTTCTGCGACATCGACAACCTGAAGCCGCTCAACGACGAGTTCGGCCACCACACGGGCGACGTCGCGATCCAGGCGGTCGCCGAACGGCTGAGGAATGCCGTCCGCAGCCAAGACCTGGTGGCCCGCATCGGCGGTGACGAGTTCGTGGTGCTGCTCGAGGCGCTGCACAGCCGGGAGCAGCTCGCCGCCATCGCCGAGAAGTGCCGAGCCTCGGTCGAGGGACCGGTCGCGGTCCAGGGCCGCAGCATCGAGGTCAGCGTCAGTGTCGGTGCCGTGCTCGCAGGCCAGGACGAGTCGGCCGACGAGGTGCTCGCCCGCGCCGACCATGCGCTGCACCGCGCGAAGGTCGGCGGTCGACGCCAGGTCGACGTCGACTGACACGATGACCCCATGACCGCACCGGTACTGCGCGAGGGAGTCGTCACGCTGCGCCCACCCACGCGGGCCGACCGTGACACCCGGCAGAAGCACGGCTGGTGGGCTGCGATCGAGCGCGGATTCGGCCACGTCGAGCAGGACCGCCCCATGACCGATGCCGAGGCCGACGTCTGGGTGCAGCGCGTGCTCGCCGAGGCGAGCGACACCTGGTGGGTCGTCGAGGTCGACGGCGAGGCCGCGGGCGTGGCGTTCCTGCACCTGTTCCAGGCCGATCCTGCCCGAGCCCGGTACGCCGTCGGCCTCTTCCACCCCGAGCTCATCGGCCGCGGCCTCGGCTCGGCCACGACTCGTGCCGTGCTACGGCACGCGTTCGACGACCTCGGGCTGCTCGAGGTCGACCTCCGGGTGCTCGAGATCAACGACGCCGCCATCCGCTGCTACGAGGCGTGCGGCTTCCGAGTGACCGGCCGCGAGCCCGACACGTGTGAGCTGCACGGCGAGACGTACGACGACTTCGTCATGACGGCGCACTCGGGCGGCTGGCCCGACCCCCACCCGGTGGAGGCTTCGCCGTGACGCGCTGGGCGTGCGAGCACTGCGGCAGCGAAGGCGAGAGCGACGACGACCTCGACCGCATCCAGTGCCCGGACTGCGGCGAGGCCGTCGTTCCTCGCTGAGGTGCGCCCGGGGTCAGCCGGTGATGTTGCGCCAGGCCGTGTAGACCATGAAGCCGAGTGCCACGGCCAGGGCTACGCCGACGATCGAGCGGGCGACGGCGCCGAGCTGCAGGCCCGACGTCGCGGTCTTGTTCGCCACGGGTCTGGGCTTGGGCAGCGGCGTCATGACGGCAGGGCCACCGACCACGCGCTGGAGGTCGCCGCCCGTCTGGTCGTACTGCGTCGGAACGGCTTCGGTCGGCTGCATCAGCGTGCCGTCGGGGACCAGGCGCGCGAGGTCGGACGCCGCCCAGCCGCGCACAGGGGTGCCCGCGTCCTCGGTGCTCATGTGCCCATGCTCGCACCCGACGCGACGCGACGCCGCGCGCGACGTCGAGAACCCGCTCCGCCCTGAGCGACAGCGCCGGGGGTCAGGCGTGCAGCCGCACGTGCGACGGCCCCTGCGGGTCGGCGCGGCGCACCTCGAGCCGCTCAGTGATGCGGTCCTTGAGGTCGGCCACGTGCGAGACGATGCCGACCGCCCGGCCCCGGTCACGCAGGTCGTCGATCACCGACATCACCTGGTCGAGCGTCTCGGGATCGAGCGTGCCGAAGCCCTCGTCGATGAAGAGCGTGTCGAGCTCCACCCCGCCGGCCTCGGCCGTGACGACGTCGGCAAGGCCGAGGGCGAGCGCGAGCGAGGTGTAGAAGGTCTCGCCGCCCGAGAGCGACTTCGGGCTGCGGCTCTCGCCGGTGTGCCGGTCGACGACGCGCAGCGCCAGGCCGGTGCGCTCGGCCTTCTTCTCGGACTCGTCGGTGCGCTCGAGCTCGTACCGGCCGGCGCTCATCGCGGCCAGGCGGACGTTGGCGGCCGTCACGACCTGCTCGAACCAGCGACGCAGGACATAGGTGGTGAGAGTCATCCGCAGCGACCCGCTCATGCCCTTGGCCAGACCGGCCAGGCGAGAGATCGCTGCTGTGCCCGCGACGACGGCGCGGTGGCCGTCGACGGCCTGGTCGACCTTGGCACGCGCCTCGGTGAACCGGTTCAAGCGAAGGCTCGTCGTGGCGAGGGCACCGGTCGCGGCGAGGTGCTGGGCCTCTGCCTCGTCGCGGGCCGTGCCGGCGACGAGGAGCCGACCGGCGACCTCAGTGGCATCGGCGGTGAGCACCCCGGAGAATCGCGGATCCGCGACGCCGGCGTCGAAGGTGACAAGGGCTAGCGACCACCTCTGCACCTCGACCTGCAGAGCAGCGACCTGCGCGGTGGTGCGGTGCGCCGTGCGCGCGGCGACGAGGTCGGCGAACCCGGCACCAGCTGCGGCAGCCGTAGCCTCCGCGGCGGCCTTGTCGCGCCGGGTGATCGCGGTCGCGACCGTGGCCACGCCTTCTGCGACCGCGCGTGCTCGCTCCGCAGATGCGCGCAGAGCGCTCTGACGCTCGGACACACTCGCGTGCTCGCCGCGCGCCTCGACCACCTCGGCACCGGACTCGGCAAGGGACTGCGCCTTCGCATCGTGCTCCGCCGTGGCCGTGGCCACGGCAATGGTCTCGGCGCCCACGGCAGAGTCGTGGGCGGCCAGGTCGGCCTTGAGAGCGTCGACCCGCGCCTGGAGGTCGCCGAGCTGGCCCGCTGCAGTGCGGATGCCGGCGAGCTCAGATCGCCGCTGGGCGAGCTCGGTCGTGCTGCTCTCGACGCTGGAACCGTCTGCGGCAGTGGCGAGCTCGGCGCGGGCCAGGGTCAGGGTGTCGACCTCGGCCTGGGCGATGGCCTCGGCCTCCTGCGCCGCGACGTAGGCAGCCTCTGCGGCACCGACGTCGTCGGTCGATACCGCGTCGTCGGCGGGGCGCGCCGGCGAGGGGTGGTCGGTGGCGCCGCACACCGCGCACGGCTCGCCGTCGACCAGCCGCGCCGACAGCACCGCGGCGATGCCGTCGAGGTGGCGGGTGCGGTGGTCGTTCCAGGTCTCGTGGGCCCGAAGGCGCGTCTCGCGGCGGGTCTCCAGTGCGGACGTCGCAGCCTCGAGCCGAGGGAGCAGCCCGGCGAGCCCGGTCGCGGCGGCGTGGCGCGTCTCGAGCCGCTGGACGTCGGCCTCGGCGGAGTCGGCTCCGGTGGACCGCACGAGGGCGGCTTCGCGCGCAACCTCGGAATCGGCGATCCGCTGCGGCAGCTCTGCGCTGGATCGCTGCGCTGCCTCAAGACGGGTCGCGGCCTGGTCGCGCGCCACGGCCAGGGAGGCGACGTCGCGCTCAGCTTCGCCCAGCGCCCGCTCGCGCGCCACCAGGTGCTCGAGGCCGGCGGCCTCGGCGTCGGCCGCACGGGCGCGCGCATCGTGGTGCGCTGCGCCGTGCGTCAGGGCCGCCTCGGCGTCGGTGGTCAGCAGGTCGAGGGCGCGACGAGCGTCGCCGACCGCGGCCTCCGCCTGGTCGAGGTGCTCGAGGCGTACGCCGACCGGCACGGCGGACAACGCCGACTCGAGCTCGGACGCGCGGGCGTCGTGCCCGGGCCGCGTGGCGCGATGGAGATCGGCCTGGGTGCGCGCCTGGGCGAGCTCGCCTACGAGGCCGGCAGTCTGCTCGAGCGAAGCCTGCTCGGCGGTGGTGGCCGTCAACGCGGCGCGGGCACGGGACTCCTCGGTGCGCGCGGCCTCCTGTGCCGTGGTGAGCGCCTCGGCGATCTGCTGCACCCGAGCCTCGCGCTCGGCCTCGGGCGAGCCGACGAGCGAGGTCTCGTCATCGGCGCCGAGGCCGGCGGCCTCGTCGGCGGCGGCCAGGGCCTGCGACACCGACTGAAGGGCCGCCTCGCGCTGACGGGACGCCTCGGTACGGCGGTTCTCGAGCTCGCGCGTCACCTTGTCGTAGAGGCCGGTGCCGAAGATCTGCGTGAGCAGGATCCGGCGGACGTCGTCGTCGGCACGCAGGAACGTGGCGAACTCGCCCTGGGGGAGCAGCACGACCTTGGTGAACTGGTCGGGAGTGAGACCGACGCGCTCGCGGATCTCGGTGTTGGCCTCCTGCACGTGGCTGCTGACCGATGTCCAGGTGCCGGCGTCGAGCCGTTCGAGGTGCACGCTCGCCTTCTCGGACGTGACCCCGTCGCCCCGCTTCTTGGGGCGCTGGTGCTCGGGCACACGCGAGATGCGCAGGCGCTCACCGCCGACCGAGAGCTCGAGCACGACCTCGGGCACGGCGTCGGGCGGTGCGAAGTGCGAGCGAAGACGGTCCGACGAGCTCTCGCTGCCTGCGGTGGCGCCGTACAGCGCGAACGTGATGGCGTCGAGGATGGTCGACTTGCCGGCGCCGGTGGGGCCCTCGAGCAGGAAGAGGCCGCTGGCAGTGAGGGAGTCCATGTCGATCGTCTCGGTGCCGGCGAACGGGCCGAACGCCGTGATCTGCAAGGAATGCAGGCGCATCAGCCGCTCACCTCGGCGTGCTGCACGGCCTCGACGGCATCGCGCAGGAGCTGAGCCTCTTCGGCGGTTGGCGGCACGCGGTCGACGTACTCGACGAAGAGCGTGCACACCTCGACGGGATCGCTCGTGCGCCGCAGCCGGGCGAGATCGGTCTCCTCGCTCACGGCGGTGCCGTCAGGGGCGAAGTCGAGCACGAGGGTGTGCGGCCAGTGCTCGCGCAGGCGCTCCATCGGCGCGGCCGGGCGGCTCGGGTCGGTGAGCACGACCTTGACCCAGGCGTCGGCGAGGTCTGCGAGGTCGGTGCTCGCCCGCTCGAGCAGGTCGTCGAGCCGGCCGCGCACCTCGCGCAAGGGTCTCGGAACCGGGGCGAGGATCGCGGTGGTGGTGACGACGCCGTCGACGTCGAGGTCGACCACGGTCACCGACTTCGCATCGCCCTTCTCGCTGAAGGAGAACGCGATCGGAGATCCGCTGTAGCGCAGCACGGTGGTGCTGCCGGCGAGGCTGACCTGCTGGGGCCGGTGCAGATGGCCGAGGGCGACGTACGAGATGCCGTCGAAGACGTGCGCGGGGGAGTCGCCGATGCCCCCGACGCGGATGTCGCGCTCGGACTCGGTGACGGTGCCACCGGTCACGAACGCGTGCGAGAGCACGACCGTGCGCGTGATCCCGCGAGCCGCGGCGTCGGCGAGGATCCGACGGGCGGCCTCGGCGAGCACGGCCTCGTGCGAGCGCTCGACGCCGAGAGAGTCCTTCGCGGCGTCGGGCAGCAGATAGGGGATGCCGTACACGCCGACGTCGCCGTGGGCGTCGGTGAGGACGACGGGCTCGGTGAGGCCCGCGATGGTCGTGCGCAGATGGATGCGCGACGCAGCGGCCAGCCCGCCGCCGAAGCCGAGCCGCACGGCGGAGTCGTGGTTGCCCGAGACCAAGACCAGCGGGATGCGTGCCTCCGCGAAGGCGAGGAAGGTGCGGTCGAGCAGCTGCACCGAGTCGAGCGGCGGCACCGCGCGGTCGTAGACGTCGCCGGAGACCAGGACGGCATCGACCTGCTGCTCGCGGGCGGTCTCGAGGAGCCACGCGAGGAACGTGTCGTGCGCGGCATGCAGGCTCGTCTGGAACAGCGTGCGGCCCAGGTGCCAGTCGGACGTGTGCAGCAGCCTCACGCGGCACCCCGAGGTGCTGCGTGCCGTGCGAGCACTGTGCGCTGCGGTGCCATCGGCCGTCCTTCGTCCCCGTGTGCGGAGCGCGGCGTCGGCTCCTGCACCGACGCTAGGGGGTGCCTCCGACACCGCGGCTCCCGGGGGACGAGCCGGCCCGGGCGCAGCCGACGCCGGCGTCCGGCACGATGGGCGCATGAGCAGCGGCTGGTCGGACGAGTCCACGGCGCCCACCGAGGAGCGTCCGCCCTTCCGCCGGTCGTTCGCCGTGGGAATCGCCGCAGCGTTCGGCCTCGCCCTCGTCGCGGTCGTCCTCGCCCTCGCGTCGCCGTCGGTCACGGTCGGCGGCTCGACCTGGGCGTGCTGGGCGCCCGCCCTCGGATACGACGCATCCAGGGGCGCGCTGCCCGCAGACGTCGTCGCCGCGTGCCAGGGCCAGGCCAACGCCCGGCTCGTGATCTCGCTCGTGCTCGCGATGACCGCTTTCGGGCTCGGCGCCGTGACGACGATCCGCGCGACCACCGTGCCCCGGATCGAACGATGACCCGAGCCGCGGGCGTCGGCCCGCGCACTGATCTGGGCCTGAGCGCCGCACGCAGCTGAGCGCTCACTGCTGCAAACGGGTTACCGCAAAGCCTTCAGGCTGCACCGCGAGCGGTCGAAGATGGAGCTATGGGAGAGGTCCGGTTCTTCCGGGCCGTGCAGGGCGGACGCGAGTGGGTGTTCGCATACCTGGACGGCCCTGACGCCGTGTGGGGCATGGACCGCCTCTCGGGCGACGAGTGGTGGTACGAGCCGTCGGTGAACGGCTGGCTCGCGCCGATCATCCGCTCGCGCCTCGCGAGCGGCGTACCGATCCCGGACGCCGGGTCCGCCGGCTCCGGGGCGGCGACGTCCGTGCCGGCCGTGGCCCAGCGCTACGACCTGGCGCTGCACGAGCCCGGTCACGCCGTGCTCGCGGCCCTGCACGCCCGCCTGGGCCCGGCCGCAGCCGCGACCGGAGCCCCGGCGCTGACCCCTGACCAGGCTGCGCTCGCAGTGGCGTACGTCGGTGAGGTCGACGTCTCGGCCGCACTCGACCGGCTCTCGAGCCGGTGGCGGGTGCTGCACTCCGTGCCCGCACGGGACGCCGGGACGGGCGTCGACCACGTGATCATCGGCCCGACCGGCATCTTCACGATCATGAGCCGCAACCACAGCGGCTCCCACGTCACGGTCGCCGGCGACACGGTGGTGGCGGCAGGCCGCCAGGAGTCGTACGTTCCCGACGCCCGGCTCGGCGCCCAGCAGGCACAGGGTGCCCTGGCGGGCGACGTCGCCCTCGCCTCGGCCGTGTTCCCGACCATCGCGATCGTGGGCGCCAGCCTGCAGGTCACCCGGTCGCCCGACTACGTGTCGGTGCTCGACGCCACGGGGCTCGTCGACTGGCTGAGCGCCCTGCCCGACCGCCTCACGCAGGCCCAGGTCGTGGCGGCGTACGACGTGCTGCGCTGGTCCGACGCCTGGACGACGGCCGCGCCGCCCCCGACGGCCCCCGAGCCGACCCGGCTCCTCGCCCTGGCGCAGGGTCGTCCTGCCCCAGCGCCCACCACTGCGCCCGGGGCGGGACGCCGACAGGCGCCGACGCCGGCCGCTGCGCCAGCGGCCGGACGACGTCAGGCTCCGGCGCCGGGTGCCGTGCCGATCGCGCTGCCGCCGCCCGTCGAGGTGGGCGAGACCGCCGATGGACGTACCCGGCCGCGTCGTACCCGTGCGGTCACGGCTCCTTCGGACGGACGCCGGTCACGGCCCGAAGCGCCTGCACGCGCACGCCTGCTCACGCCGCGCGTCCGCACCGTGGCGGCGATCGTGTCCACCTTGGTGCTGATCCTGCTCATCGCGCCCAGCATCGTCGTCGGCATCCAGCGCGCGATGTCGGAGCCCGATGCCGCAGCGACCCAGACCCCGCTCCCGGTGTCGACGTCCGACCCCGTCGTCGGGGGCCCGTGCGCACCGCCCGACGAGGTGAAGCCCGCAACCGGAGAGGTGCTGGCCTGCAACCAGGCGAACGGCCAGTGGGCGATCCGCGGCGTCATCGGCGACCTCGGCAAGGCCTGCCGGCCCGTGGACACCCTCGGCTGGGACCGCTCCAAGAGCAAGCCGCTCGTCTGCGCGAAGTCGGGGACCAAGCTCACCTGGGCCCTGCGCAAGGGCTGACGCCCGGATCAGGAAATCTCGCCCCGGCTGTGTCGTTCGCAGGCAAACGGCCGGTCGCCGGGCCAAGATGACGGAGTGACGACGACGTCCAAGCCCGCAGCCCTGCCCTCCGACCTCGACATCGCCCGGGCCGCCCAGCTCCGGCCGCTGGCGGAGGTGGTTGAGGGCACCGGGCTCAGACCCGACCATCTCGAGCCCTACGGCCGCAACGTCGCGAAGATCTCGCTGACGGCCGCGAGCGACCTCGCCGACCGCCCGCAGGCGACGTACGTGCTCGTCACCGCCATCACGCCGACACCGCTCGGCGAGGGCAAGACCACGACCGCGGTCGGCCTCACCCAGGGGCTCGTCGCCCGCGGGCACCGGGCGACTGTGGCGCTGCGGCAGCCGAGCATGGGCCCGACGTTCGGCATCAAGGGCGGCGCGGCCGGCGGCGGCTACAGCCAGGTCGTGCCGATGGAGACGATGAACCTCCACCTCACCGGCGACTTCCACGCGGTGACGGCGGCTCACAACCTGCTCGCCGCGATGGTCGACAACCACCTGCACCACGGCAACGAGCTCGGCATCGACCCGCACAGCGTCGCGTGGCGCCGGGTGCTCGACGTCAACGACCGTGCGCTGCGCAACGTCGTGGTCGGCCTGGGCGCGCGGATGGACGGCGTACCGCGTCAGGGCGGGTTCGACATCACGGCCGCCAGCGAGGTCATGGTGATCCTCAGCCTCGCCACCAACCTCTCCGACCTGCGCGCGCGCCTCGGGCGCATCGTGGTCGCCTACTCGTTCGAGGGCGAGCCGATCACGGCCGAGCAGCTCAAGGCCGCGGGCTCGATGGCGGTGATCCTCAAGGACGCGCTCGCGCCCAACCTGCTCCAGACGCTCGAGGGCGGGCCGGCGCTCGTGCACACCGGCCCGTTCGGCAACATCGCGACGGGCAACTCCAGCGTGATCGCCGACCTCATCGGCTCGCGCATGGGCGACTACCTCGTCACCGAGGCCGGCTTCGGCTCCGACATGGGTGCTGAGCGATTCTTCGACGTCAAGTGCCGCGTGAGCGGGCTGCGGCCCGACGTCGCCGTCCTCGTCGCCACGGTGCGAGCGCTCAAGGCGCACAGCGGCCGGTTCACCGTCACCCCCGGCAAGCCCCTGCCGCCGGAGATGCTCGCCGAGAACCCGGACGACGTCCGGGCAGGCGCGGCCAACCTCGCCCACCACATCGAGATCGTCCGCTCGTTCGGAGTCTCGCCCGTCGTCGCGATGAACGCGTTCCCGGGCGACCACGACTCCGAGCACGACGTCGTCCGCGAGATCGCCGAGGCTGCCGGAGCGAGGTTCGCGATCTCACGTCACGTGGCGCTCGGCGGCAAGGGCGCGCTGCCTCTGGTCGAGGCGGTCGAGGAGGCTGCGGCGGAGCCGACCGACTTCCGCTACGCCTACGACCTCGACGAGTCGCTCGTCGACAAGATCACCGACGTCGCTCGCGACATCTACGGCGCGACCGGCATCGACCTCAGCCCGGCGGCCAAGAAGGGCCTCGAGCAGTTCGAAGCGCTGGGGTACGGCGACTTCCCCGTGATCATCGCCAAGACGCACCTGTCCATCTCGTCCGACCCGACCCTGCTCGGTGCGCCGCGAGGCTGGCGCATGCCGGTTCGCGAGGTGCGCGTGGCGGCGGGCGCCGGCTACGTCTACGCGATCGCCGGTGACATGCGCACGATGCCCGGTCTCGCCAAGCATCCGGCCGCGGAGCGCATCGACCTCGACGCCGACGGCAACATCACCGGCCTCTCGTAGCCCCCCTTCGCCCGCACTGATCAATCCGTCGTTTCCCAGCGCGGGAAGCGACGGATTGATCAGGCTGAGCGTGCGGGTCAGCCTCCGGCGACGCTCGGGAGGATCCACACCTCGGCACCCTCGGTGAGCGCGGTGGCCTGGCCGTCGAGGTGACGCACGTCGTCGTCGCCGACGTACACGTTGACGAAGCGCCGCAGGTCGCCTCGCTCGTCGCGCACACGCCGCTCCAGCGCGGGGTGCGACACGGCCAGGGCATCGAACATCGCGCGCACCGACGCCGGCGCCGGGTCGACGTCGAGCATCCGCCGACCGCCCGCGACGTCGGCGAGGATCGTGGGCAGCCGGAGCGTGACGCCCACTCACACCTCCAGAGCGCGCACCGACAGGATGTCCGGCAGGTGGTCGACGAGCAGGGAGTACGTGTCGCCCTCGTCGGCGCTGGCGTAGACGCAGCCGTCGCGGGTGCCGAGGTAGACACCGGTGGGCTCGGCGGCGTCGACGCACGCGGCGTCGCGGAGCACGACGGTCCACGCCTCGTCGGGCAGGCCGGGGCCGAGCTCGGCCCAGGTGCCTCCGCCGTCCCTGGTGCGGTGGACGCGCATCCGGCCACCCACGGGGAACCGCTCGCCGTCGGCGACCAGTGGCATGACCCACGCCGTGCCCGGCGTGCGCGGCGAGGCGAGGACGAAGAAGCCGAAGTCGCTGGGCAGCCCCTCGGCGATGGAATTCCACTGCAGCCCGCCGTCGTCGGTGCGGTAGACGCCGTGGTGGTTCTGGGCGTACATCACCGAGGGGCTGGACGCGTCGACCGCGACCTTGTGCACGCACTGGCCGAACTCGGGATAGGGATCGGGGAAGAACTTCGCCGAGATGCCACGGTTGCGCGGAGTCCAGCCCGTTGCGCCGTCGTCGCTGACGTAGACGCCGCCGGTGCTCATGGCGACGGTGACCTTGGACGAGCCCGGGTCCGGCACGATCGTGTGCACGGCCGCGCCGCCGAAGCCGGGCGCCCACTGCTCTCGGTGCGGGTGGTCCCACAGCCCACGGACGAGCTCGAACGTCTCACCGCTGTCGCCGCTGCGCCACAGCGAGGTCGGTTCGCACCCTGCCCAGATGACCCCCGGTCTGTCGGCGGTGTCTGGCTGGATCTGCCACACGCGACCCAGCGACGTACCGGTGTCCTCCGGGAACGCGATCGCACGGTTCTCGGTCTCGTGCCACGTTTCGCCGAGGTCGTCGGACCAGGCGATGGTCGGCCCCCAGTGCCACGACATCACGCCCACGATGATCCGCGGCGTGTCGCCACGGGTGTCGAAGGCGACGGACGCGACCTCCTGCATCGCGAAGTGCGGACCGTCTGCGGTCCACGTACGCCGGTCCTGAGACCTCAGCAGCCAGAGCCCCTTGCGGGTCCCTACGGCAACGACATGCGTCATGGTCGGCTCCCTCCCGAGCGAGGGGACCGACGCTAGACCGCCCCGCCGACATCGGAAAGGCCCGACCCCGCTCAGACTGATCAAACCGTCGCTTCCTGGCCGGGGAAACGACGGAATGATCAGTGTCAGCGATGGGGTGTTCAGGCGAGGGTGTCGTGCACGATGCGGCCGTTGGCCACCGTGAGCTCGACCTTCGCGTCGCCGATCGGGCCTGCATCGAGGGCGAACAGGTCGCGGTCGATGACGACGAGGTCGGCGCGCTTGCCGACCTCGAGCGTGCCGGCGTCGGCGTCGTCGTGGTTGACGTACGCCGCCCCGATGGTGAACCCCGCGAGCGCCTCGGCGAGCGAGATCGCCTGGGCTGGGAGGAACGGGTCTCCCGTGCGGTTGTCAGTTCCGGTGCGCGTGACCGCGACCTCCATCTGCGCCAACGGATCCGCGGTCGAGACCGGCCAGTCCGAGCCCATCGCGAGGATGGCACCGCTGCTGGCGAGGTCGCCGAACGGATACATCTGGTCGACGCGGTCCTGCCCGAGGAACGGCACGGTGAGCTTGTCCATCTGCGGATCGCTCTGAGCCCAGTAGGCCTGGGCATTCACGACCGCATCGAGGTCGCGGAAGCGCGGGAGATCGTCGGGGTGCACAACCTGCACGTGGGCGAGGTGGTGGCGCAGGTCGTGGCGTCCGTGGACGCCGATCGCGTGCTCGATGGCGTCGAGGGCGAGGCGTACGGCGCGGTCGCCGATCGTGTGCAGGTGCACCTGGAAGCCGAGCGCGGTGAGCTGGTCGAGCGCGTCCTTGAGGACGTCGGCCTCGATGAACTGCAACCCTGCGTTGTCGGTGTGGCCGCCGCATCCGTCGCAGTACGGCGCGAGCAGCGAGCCCGTGTAGTTCTCGAGAACGCCGTCGGTCATGAGCTTGACGGTGGTCGGGAAGAACCGTCCGCCCAGCCCGCGCTCGCGGAGCGCCACGAACTCGGGGATCTGCTCCACGCCTCGGTGGCGGTCCCACCACAGCGAACCGACCACGCGGACGGTGAGTGCGTCCCTGGCCGCCAGAGCGGCGTACGCGTCGAGCGTCTCAGGTGTCACCCAGGCGTCCTGCCACGCCGTGATGCCGAGGGAGTGCAGATAGGCCTGCGCGTTGAGGATCGAGGCCTCCCACTCGGCCTGATCCGGCTTGGGGACGTAGCGGTCCTCGAACGAGTACGCCGCCCCCTCGTGGAGCATGCCGGTGAGCCGGCCGTCGGCGTCGCGCTCGTACCTGCCGTCGGACGGGTCGGCGACCGAGTCGTCGATCCCGGCGATCTCGAGCGCCTTGCTGTTGACCCAGGCGCCGTGGGTGTCCTTGTTGAACAGGAACACGGGGCGGTCGGGCACGATCGCGTCGAGGTCGTCCTTGTGGGGGTTGCCCCCGGGGAAGAACTCCATCGCCCAGCCGCCGCCCCTGATCCACTCGCGGTCCGGGTGCGCGTCGGCGTAGGACTTGATCTCGGCGAGGTAGTTCTCGCGGCCATGGGTGTCGAGGAGGTAGAGGTGCAGCCGGTTGCGACCGGCGAAGGGGGCGTGGATGTGCGCGTCCTGGAACCCCGCAGTGACGAGCTTGCCCGGCGCGTCGACCACGCGCGTCGAGGGCCCGACGAGCTCCCTCATCTGCTCGGCAGTTCCGACGGCGACGATGCGGTTGCCGCGTACGGCGATGCCTCGGGCCCAGCTGCGGACGGCGTCGCCGGTGTAGACGTTGCCGAGGACCACCAGGTCTGCGGGCGTGGGCATGCTGCTCCTGCGGTGAGAGGTCGAGGCGAGGGGATCGCACCCCGGGGCCTCGACGAGCGAGGCCCCGGGGTGCTGAGCGTGCGGCTGCGCGGCAGCGTCAGCTCTTGAACGACTCCCAGATCTTGGAGTAGTTGTTCGTCGCGGTCGCGTCGCACGGTGCGGGCACCTCGACCTGGGCCTGCATGTCCGGCGGGATGACGACCGCGGGGTCGTTCTTCATCTCGTCGGACAGCTGGGCGTCGACGCCCTTGATGCCGGAGTTGTAGCCCTGGTAGTTCGCTGCCTCGGCGGCGTTCTTCGGGTCCATGAACCAGTTGAGGAACGTCAGTGCCTGCTGCGTGTTCTCAGCACCCGACGGGATGGTCCAGTTGTCCTGCCAGAGGGTCGTGCCGTCGGCCGGGTAGACGTACTTCACGGTCGGCCGCTTGAGGATGACCCGGTGCGCGGCGCCGTTCCACATCATTGACAGCGACGACTCGCCGGCGATCATGCGGTCGATGATGCCCTCGCTGCTGATGGTCCCGACGCTCGGCTTGAGGGCGACGAGGAGATCCTGGGCGGCCTGGAGCTTGGCGGGGTCGGTCGAGCAGACCTCGCCACCCACTGCGCGGAGTGCGGCGTTGATGGCCTCGACCTGGTCGTTGAAGACGCCCATCTTGCCCCGGGCCTCGGCCGGTGCGGCGAAGTAGTCGGCCCAGGTCTTCATGTCCTGCTTCACGATCGCGCTGTCGTAGGCGTAGCCGGTGGTGCCGTACAGGTAGGGCACCGAGTACTTGCGACCGTCGTCGAAGTACGGCGTCAGGAACTCGTCCTTGATGTTGGCGCCGTTCGGCAGGGGCGCGAGGTCGATCGGCTGCACGAGGTTCTCGCGGACGAGGTTGGCGACCATGTAGTCCGAGGGCACGACCAGGTCGTAGCCGGTGCCGCCGGAGGCCTTGAGCTTGGCCTCGAGGGTCTCGTTGGAGTCGTAGTAGTCGACCGTCAGCTTGATGCCGGTCTCCGCGGTGAACCGCTTCGCCATCTCGGTGGGGAAGTAGTCGCTCCAGGTGTACATACGCAGGTCGCCGCTGGTCGCCGGAACGAACGCCGCCGGTGCGGAGCTCGAGGTGTCGGTCGACGGCGCGGCCGAGGTCGAGGAGGCGCCGCCATCTGTGGTCGCACCCCCGCAGGCGGAGAGGGCGAGGGCGCCCACCAGTGCCGCGGTGAGCCCGAGGCCACCTCGCAGCTTCGAGGACTTCATGAGCGTTCCTTCCGGTTGGTGAGGAGGTAGGTCACAGTCACGATCACGGCGGACAGCACCAGCAGCACCGTCGCCACGGCATTGACCCCTGGGCTGACGCCCTTGCGGATGAGGCCGAAGAGGTAGATCGGCAGGGTCGTGCTGCCGGCGGAGGACAGGAAGCTCGAGATGATGAAGTCGTCGAGCGAGATGATGAAGGCGAGCAGTGCGCCCGAGATGATGCCGGGCATCAGGACCGGCAGCGTCACCTTGCGGAACAGCCGCCACATGTTGGCGCCCAGGTCGGCACCGGCTTCGAAGACCGCGAGGTCGAGGCTCTGCAGACGCGCCCGGATCGGCAGCAGCGCGAACGGGATGCAGAACGCGATGTGCGCGAGCACGAGGGCGTTGAATCCCGGCTTGATGCCGACGAGGCGGATGAAGGCGAGCGTGGCCACGCCGGCGACGATCTCGGGGATCACGAGCGGAGCCGTGATGAGCCCCAGCGCGGCACCGCGCTTGCGTGCCGACCATCGCTCGAGCACGAGGGCGATCCCGAGCGCGAACACGGTCGAGATCACCATCGCCACCAGCGCCAGCTTCACCGACACGATGGCGGCGTCGATGATGTCCGGGTTCGCGAAGATGCGACCGAACCACACCGTGCTGAAGCCCTCCCACACGAGCGCGCGCTCGCCCGAGTTGAAGGCGTACACGACCGTGACGACCATCGGCACGTAGAGGAAGAACAGCGCGAACCACGCGATGGGCGCGATCCCGGGGAAGCGGCGCAGTGCCGCGGCGTCACCCTTCTTCATGCCGTCAGCTCCACATTGGCGCCTGCACGACGTCCCCAGAACAGGACGACGAGCAGGGCGACGAGCAGGACGGCCAGGAGGATCATCGACAGCGCCGACCCGAACGGCCAGTTGCGCGCGTCGCCGTACTGGGCCGCGATCAGGTTGCCGATGAGCAGGTCCTTCCCGCCGCCGAGCAGGGCGGGCTGCACGTACGACCCGAGGGCCGGCACGAACACCAAGAAGACGCCGGCGATGATCCCGGGCCGCGCGGCGGGGTAGACGACGCGCCGCAGCACCGTCCACCGGTTGGCGCCTAGGTCGTACGCCGCCTCCGCGAGCCGGAAGTCGAAGCGCTCCAGGAGGGCGTAGATCGGCAGCACCATGAACGGCAGGAACGTGTAGACGAGACCGACGCCGGAGGCGAACGGCGTGTAGAGCAGCTGGAAGCGGCCGAGCCCGACGGCATCTGTGAGGTCGTTGACGACGCCGTTCTCGTTCAGCACGAGCAGCCAGGCGTACGTGCGCACGAGCAGGTTCGTCCAGAACGGGATCGTCACGAGCAGCACGAGCACGGTCTGAATCCGAGGCGACTGGTTGCTCATCCAGAGGGCGAGCGGGAACCCGAGCGCGATGCACGCGACCGTCGTGACCGCCGCGAGCCAGAACGACAGCAGGAACACGTTGATGTAGGCGACGTTGAACGAGGTGTTGCCGAGGAAGTCGGTGTCGACGAAGAAGCGCCGGTAGGCCTCGAGGGTGGGTGTCCACACCACGCCGCCGCCGTACTCGGGCTGGGTCAGGAACGAGAAGATCGCCACGACGATGAGCGGGCCACCGGTGAGGATGATCGCGGTGAGCAGCCCGGGCCACGACGCCCAGTGGGGGAGCTGCCCCGGCCGTGCGGCGGTGCTGCGGGTCACGAGGCGTCCGCGAGCGCGTTGTCGGCGGAGTCGGCGACCTCGGAAGCGGTCGGGGTCTCGACCACCGGCCTGGCGAACCCCGCAGCCACGTGCACCGACACCACGGCGCCAGGACGGACGTGACCTGACTCGACGGAGGCCGGTACGCGCGTGCTCACGCGAGTGCCATCACGAAGCAGGGCCGTTGCCCGCAGGTCGGTGCCCATGTACGTCGCCGTCGTCACCGTCGCCGGGGCGCCACCGGCGTCGCCCTCGGGGGCGAAGGAGATGCGCTCGGGGCGCACGGCGACGGTGGCGTGGCCGACGGCGTGCTGCGCGTCGGACGGCAGCCGGACGGCCGCCCCCTCCGGCAGGGCGAAGGCGAGCGAGTCGCCGTCCTGCACGAGCACGACGTCGAAGAAGTTGGTCTCGCCGATGAAGTCGGCGACGAAGCGGTCGACCGGTCGCTCGTAGATGTCCGCCGGCGTGCCGACCTGGGCGACGCGGCCGTTCTCGAACACCGCGATCCGGTCGCCCATCGAGAGGGCTTCCTCCTGGTCGTGAGTCACGAAGACGAACGTGATGCCGGTCGTGCGCTGCAGCTCCTTGAGCTCGGCCTGCATGCCGCGTCGCAGCTTGAGGTCGAGGGCGGCGAGCGGCTCGTCGAGCAGGAGCACCTTGGGCCGCTTGGCGAGCGCGCGGGCGAGCGCCACCCGTTGCTGCTGACCGCCGGAGAGCTGCCCCGGGCGACGGCCCTCGAGCCCCGGCAGGTGCACCAGGGCGAGCATCTCGGTGACCTTCGCGGAGATGTCGGCCTGCGACATGCCGTCCATCTCGAGGCCGAACGCGATGTTCTTGGCCACGGTCAGGTGCGGGAACAGGGCGTAGCTCTGGAAGACGGTGTTGACCGGCCGCTTGTACGGCGGCAGCTCGTCGATGCGCTCGCCGTCGAGCAGGATCCGGCCCTCGTCGGCGGTCTCGAGCCCGGCGATGCTGCGCAGCAGCGTGGTCTTGCCGCAGCCGGACGGCCCGAGCATCACGAAGAACTCGCCCGGACGGATGTCGAGGGAGACGCCTGCGAGGGCATGGACCTCGGTGCCTTCCGGCGTCGAGAAGGTCTTGCGGAGCTGCTCGACGCGCAGCCCTCGCGTGCTCTCGTCGACCTGCTCGGGCACGGGTCCTCCTGACCACGACCCGGGTTGTCACTAACGTCGTTAGTCGAGGTCGTGGTGCGGAGACTAATGACATTAGGCGGCCGGGGGAAGTACCCTCCGACACAACTTCATGGAGTCGTGACAAGGGGGAAACATGGCAGCACGCGCCACGACTCCGCTGTCTGAGGAGCGCATCGTGCGCGCCGCTCTCGCCGTCATCGACAAGGAGGGCGTCGCGGCGTTCACGCTCGAGCGCGTCGCCACCAAGCTCGGAGTGCGAGCGCCGTCGCTCTACAACCATGTGGCGTCCAAGGCCGCGATCATCGAGGGCGTGCGCGACCTCGTCGTTGCCGAGATGGACTACTCGATGTTCGACACCGAGCGCTGGGACGTCGCGCTCGAGGCCTGGGCCCGCTCGTACCGCGAGGCCTTCGCCGCACACCCCAACACCGTCACGCTCCTGTACACGACGCCCGTGAACTCGGACGGCGCCTTCGAGATGTACGAGGCCGTCACGTCCGGGCTCGGGCGTTCGGGGTGGCCGGTGGAGATGACCGTGCCGATCCTGGCCTCGGTGGAGTACCTGATCGCGGGCTCCGTGCTCGACCGGGCGGCCGCGGGCACGATGTTCGGGCATGCGAAGCAGCGCGGCGCGGTTACGGTGGTGAGGTCGCTCAAGCTCGCCGGGTCGCAGGTGGAGATCTCCGACCAGGTCTTCGAGCTCGGCCTCTCGGCCCTGCTCGACGGCCTGAGACGCCGGTTCCGCACCCTGCGGGCCGAGGGCGGGCCTGCGGAGGCCCGCTCGCCCGCTCGCGGGCGCGCACGCCGCTGACCTGCGGGGACGCCGCCCCTTAGGCCATTCGAGGCGAACACAAGTTCGTATCGAGTTGGGGAATTGTTCAGGTGTCGCGTAACGTTGTCGATACAGCCGGTGTGATGTTCTGACTTTCAGTCACATCACTATTGCTCTCTCGAGCAGACCTGGCACCCGCGAGAAGGACATCTTGTCCCCGCGGGACACCCCGGACCTGCACGGCCTCGCTTCGCGCGAGGCGCAGACCGGAACGATTGGAAAGAGGTAAGGCCATGGACGACTTCGGTCCCTGGGACGACTGAGTCCCCCTGTCGACCCCGACGGGGTCGACCACAGATGTCGGCGAAGGCCCTCGCAGCGATGCGGGGGCCTTCGCCCGTTCTCCGAGCAGGTCGGCTAGGGCGAGCCTGTGGTGTCGGACACCGGCGCCTGCGCCGATTCCGGTCGCGCCTGCTCGGGTATGACGAAGCCGCTGTCCCGCCGCTTCGAGGCGTAGAGGATCGCGTCAGCCGCGGCCATGGCGGTCTCCAGGTCGACGCCGTCCTCCCACAGCACGACGCCGGCGGTCCATTCGGCCGGAGAACGCTCGCTCATGCGCTCGAGCAGCGGCGCGGCCTCCTCGGGGCTGGTGCCCGGAAGGACGACCACGAACTCGTCGCCTCCCGTGCGCGCGAGCACGTCGGCCTCACGGAGCTCACCGGACCACGCCTCGGTGAGCTGAGCGAGCAGACGGTCGCCCGCCGGGTGACCATGCTGGTCGTTGTACGCCTTGAACAGATCGAGGTCGATCGCGACCACCGTCGTCGGCAGGCCGGCGCGTCGGGCCAGCGACGTGCCCAACGGGGCCTGCATCGCGAGGCCGTTGCGGTTGAGGACGCCGGTGAGCGGATCGGAGAGCGCGAGATCGTTCATGCGCTCGACCATCTGGACGCACACGTGCATCGTGAGCGGCACCACGACCACCGCGATCGCGACGAAGTACCAGTCGATCACCGTGGCATCGGGCAGGACCATCGCGGCCACCCAGAGAACGAGGGCGAGCAGAGCCTGTCGCCACGCGCCCCGGCGGGGGAGGATCTCGGCCATCGCAGGGACGCCAGCCAGGAGAACCAGAAGCGGCCCGATGCAGCCGACCGGGGTGACTGCGGTGGCGGTGATGGTCGTACCGCCCAGAGTGAGCCCGAGGAGCGAGAGCTCGAGCCCGCGCTGCCCCATGGAGGGTGCCACCGTGAAGGTGAGGACGGCCCAGAACAACGTCACGAGGCCGACCAGGAAGCACACCACAACCGGGGTGTCGGGCGACGGCGGCATCGCGGCGATGACGAGGCATCCGGCCCCGGCGGCGCCGATGATCAACGAGGCGTCGCGGAAGTGCTTGCGCTCGGGCCCACGGCGCAGGGATCTCGTCGTCCGGCTCTCCACGCGGTACCTCCTCGCCCCCGTGGGACCCCGTGGGTCGTTTCTACCAGGGAGGGCGGTGGCCGGCACGGCCGGTGCCAGGATCGTGACTGGGCAGAGTCGGTGGGGCGGACCGTCACGCCACCAGTCCCGCGTCGAAGTCCGCACCTGGTCGCACGCTTCGGCGTACGGTCGAGGTCGGTGGCCGACGACCGGCCACAGGGGAGGTCGGCATGGGGCGCAATCTCGCACTCCTTCTGGTGGCCGTCGTGGTGGTCGTCGGTCTGGTCGTGCTCCTGCGCCGTGCTCGGAGCGAGACCTCGCTCGACGACGTCCACGACCGCGAGGCCGCCCGCAATGCCGGCGCGCACGACGTCGATCCAGGCCACCAGCCGGGCAGCGGCGGCATCGGGCGACTGCGCTGAACCTGCATGGCTGACGAACCGTCGTTGTCGTTCGAGTCGGCAGACGACCTCGCCGCCTGGATGGCCGCTCGATCAGGTCCGGACGGGCTCTGGCTGCGGGTGCCGATCAAGGCCTCGGGACACTCCGGCATCGGGTACGCCGAGGCTGTGCAGGTCGCGCTCGCCCACGGCTGGATCGACGGCCACAAGAAGGGCGACGACGGCACCGGCTACTGGCTGCAACGCTTCACTCCTCGGCGTCCTCGCAGCCGGTGGTCGCAGGTGAACTGTGCCCACGTCGAGCGCCTCACTGCCGAGGGCCGGATGACGCCGGCCGGCCTCGCGGAGGTGGCGGCCGCCAAGGCCGACGGACGATGGGACGCCGCCTACTCACCGCAGAGCCGTGCCGAGCCGACTCCTGAGCTCGTGGACGCGCTCGACCGCACACCCGGTGCACGGGCGGCGTACGACGCGTTGAGCGGCGCGCACCGCTACTCCGTGCTGCACCGTGCGGCGAGCCCGAAGACCGACAAGGGCCGACAAGCCGCGGCCGAGCGGCTGGCTGCGATGCTCGCCCGAGGCGACAGGCCCTGAGGACTTTCGACGTCGTGGCGCCACCCGTGCGCGACCTAGACTGACGCCGTCATGTCGGCCGACGTCCCTCCCGCAGCGCCGTCGGTCGCGGACCTCCGCACCCGGCTCGACTCGGTGATGCTGCGCGACCGCCGTCGACTCCGTCGCCGGCTCGACGGCACTCGCACGGTCCGCGACGAGGCCAAGCGCTCGATCGCCGTGGCGAGGATCGCGGACGACGTCGCTCGCGCGGAGACTCGGATCGCAGCGCGACGCGCGTCGCTGCCGACGATCACCTATCCCGACCTACCCGTCAGTGCTCGACGCGACGACATCGCGGCAGCGATCCGCGACCACCAGGTGGTCGTGATCGCAGGCGAGACGGGCAGCGGCAAGACCACGCAGATCCCCAAGATCCTGCTCGAGCTCGGTCGTGGTGTGGTGGGCCAGATCGGGCACACGCAGCCCCGACGCATCGCCGCTCGCGCCGTCGCCGACCGGATCGCCGAGGAGCTGGGTGTCGATCTCGGTGAGGCCGTCGGCTACCAGGTGCGCTTCACCGACCATTCGAGCGAGCGCACGCTCGTGAAGGTCATGACCGACGGCGTCCTTCTCGCCGAGATCCAGAACGACCGCCTGCTCGAGCGCTACGACACGATCGTGATCGACGAGGCGCACGAGCGCAGCCTGACCATCGATTTCCTGCTCGGCTACCTGCGCGAGATCCTGCCCAAGCGCCCCGATCTCAAGGTCGTCGTCACCTCGGCGACGATCGACACGGCCCGCTTCAGCGAGCACTTCTCGGGCGCACCCGTGGTCGAGGTCAGCGGCCGGACGTACCCCGTCGACGTCGTCTACGAGCCGTACGGAGTGCAGGACGGTGACGACCGCGACCAGGTCTCCGCGATCTGCGACGCCGTGAAGGTGCTGCAGGGGCAGGGACCAGGCGATGTCCTCGTCTTCCTCTCGGGCGAGCGCGAGATCCGCGACACCGCCGACGCGCTGCGCGGCCTGAAGCTGCGAGACACCGAGATCCTTCCGCTCTACTCGCGGTTGTCGGCAGAGGAGCAGCACCGGGTGTTCGAGGCGCACGGCGGCCGACGCGTCGTGCTCGCCACCAACGTGGCCGAGACGTCGCTCACGGTGCCCGGCATCCGGTACGTCGTCGATCCCGGCACGGCCCGGATCTCGCGCTACTCCGCACGCCTCAAGGTGCAGCGGCTGCCGATCGAAGCAATCTCGCAGGCCAGCGCCAACCAGCGCAGCGGCCGCTGCGGTCGCGTGGCCGACGGCATCGCGATCAGGCTGTACTCGGAGGAGGACTTCCTCGCGCGGCCCGAGTTCACCGAGCCCGAGATCCTGCGCACCAACCTCGCTTCGGTCATCCTGCAGATGACGGCGCTCGGCCTCGGTGACGTCGAGAAGTTCCCCTTCGTCGAGCCGCCCGACTCTCGGCAGGTGCGTGACGGCGTCGACCTGCTGCGCGAGCTTGGCTCGCTCGAACCCGGAAAGGAGCTGCGGCTCACGGAGATCGGGCGTCGGCTCGCCCGTCTGCCGCTCGACCCCAGGCTCGGTCGGATGGTGCTCGAGGCCGAGGTGCAGGGCTGTGTCGCCGAGCTGCTGGTGATCGCGAGCGCACTGTCGATCCAGGACCCGCGCGAGCGGCCGGTCGACAAGCAGGCGCAGGCCGACCAGATGCACGCACGCTTCACCGACCCGACGAGCGACTTCCTGGCGCACCTCGCCCTGTGGACCTACCTGCGCGAGCAGCAGCGCGAGCGCAGCGGCAACAACTTCCGTCGCATGTGCCGCGACGAGTACCTGCACTACCTGCGCGTGCGCGAGTGGCAGGACGTCCACTCCCAGCTCCGGCAGGCATGCAAGGACCTCGGCATCGAGGTCGGTCGGCTCGGCACGGCCGACGGCGGAGCGCACGACCCCGCCGCCGTCCACCGGGCGCTCGTTGCGGGTCTGCTCTCGCACCTCGGCTCGTACGACCCCTCGCGCCGCGACTACCTCGGAGCGCGAGGCGCTCATTGGGCGATCCACCCGGCGTCTGCGCTCTCGCGAAAGCCGCCGCAGTTCGCCGTCGCTGCCGAGCTCGTCGAGACCTCGCGTCTGTTCGGCCGCGTGGTCGCTCGTGTCGATCCGGAGGCGGTCGAGAAGATCGCCGGAGACCTCGTGCAGCGGTCCTACTCCGAGCCGCGCTGGTCCAAGAAGCGAGTCGCCGTGATGGCCGACGAGCGCGTCACGCTGTACGGCGTACCGCTCGTGGTCGGGCGGCAGGTGCAGTACGGCCGCATCGATCCCGTGGTCTCGCGTGACCTGTTCATCCGGCACGCGCTCGTCGGTGGGGAATGGGACTCGCACCACCACTTCGTGCGTGACAACCATCGGGCCGTCTCCGAGGTCGCCGAGATCGAGGACCGCGTCCGACGCCGCGACCTGCTCGTCGACGACGAGGTGCTCATCGAGTTCTTCGACCAGCGACTGCCCGCAACGATCAACGACGGCCGGTCGTTCGACCGCTGGTGGCGCGCGGAGCGGCGTACGGCTCCGGACCTGCTCACGTACCCCCAAGACCTGCTCGTGCGCAGCGTCGGCGACGACGTCGAGAACGACTTCCCGCGGTCGTGGTCGTTCGGCTCGTTCGAGGTCGAGCTGCCGCTGTCGTATGCGTTCGAGCCGGGCAGCGACGTCGATGGCGTCACGGTCGACCTGCCGGTAGCCCTTCTGCCACAAGCACATCCGGACGACTTCCTCTGGCAGGTGCCTGGCCGGCGTGAGGAGGTCGTCACTGCGCTCATCCGAGGTCTGCCGAAGAGCCTGCGCACGGCGTTCGTCCCCGTGCCGGACACGGCGCGCACAGTGCTCCAGACCCTCGAGCCGGGGGAGCGGGGGCTGCTCGACTCGCTCGGGCACACGCTCACACGGATGTCCGGGATGGTCGTGCCGTACGACGCGTGGGCACCGGAGTCGCTGCCCGACCACCTGCGCGTCACGATCCGGGTCGTGTCCGACGACGGCATAGAGCTCGCGTCGGGCAAGGACCTTGCCGCGCTGCAGCAGAGGCTCGCGCCCGAGGTGGCCGAGACGATCTCACACGCTTCGCGCGACCTCGAGGTGCACGGGCTGACCGAGTTCCCGCTGGAGGGCGTCGCCCGTGTGGTCGAGGAGTCGCACGGGGAGCACGTGGTCCGCGGATGGCCGGCTCTGGTGGACTCCGGGCAGTCCGTCGACCTCCGCGTGCTCGTCACGCACGCCGAGCAGCTCGTCGCGATGCGCCGAGGGGTCCGGCGGCTGATGCACCTGGCGACGCCGGTGCCGGTGCGGTATGTCGTGGGCGTGCTGACGATGAAGGAGAAGATCGC
Source organism: Candidatus Nanopelagicales bacterium (assembly GCA_038316965.1). Taxonomy (GTDB): domain Bacteria; phylum Actinomycetota; class Actinomycetes; order S36-B12; family CAIYMF01; genus Longivirga. The sequence goes on along the minus strand of JBBQAY010000002.1, from coordinate 54,766 downwards.
CCTCGGCCACACGCCGCACGGGTCGGTTCCCGCGCTGCTCGACGACGCGCTCGGCGCCTGCCTCGACGCCGGCACCGCGCGGGCGGCGGCCGCCGGCTCGGTGGGCTTCTCGGACGGCCTGCCCTGGACGCGGGCGGCGTACGACGCGGCGCTGGCGACGAGCCAGGACCGTCTCGGCGATGAGCTGCTGCGGGTGGTCAAGCAGGCGGCGATACTGCTCGAGCTCTCCACCGAGGTGCGGCTGCGGCTGTCAGGGATCACCTCGCCCAAGCTGGTGGGCTTGCGCCGAGACGTCGAGAGCCAGCTCGACGCGCTGCTCCCGGACGGCTTCCTCACGGTGGTCGGCGTCGATCGGATGCCTGATCTGGTCCGCTACCTGCGGGCCGTCCTGCGACGACTCGACACAGCCGCGGAGGACACCGGTCGGGATGCGTTGCGGCAGAGCCAGATAGAGGCGGTCACATCGGAGTGGAGGGACGTTCTGGCGGCTCTGCACCCCGCCGAGCGAGAGTCTGCTGCCGCGCAGGAGGTGCGCTGGATGATCGAGGAGCTCCGCGTGAACCTCTTCGCGCAGAACCTCGGCACCCGCACACCCATCAGCGGCAAGCGCATCCACAAGGCTCTCGACGCCCTCCTCGCCTGACTCCGCGGTCAGACGGAACCCGCCGGGTTTCGCACCCGCGTATCCCGTTGTCGCCTCGTCCGGGCGGTCTGGTTGGGTAGGCGGATGCATCAGGAGCCGCCGCCGTCCGCCTCGCGACGGCTCCTGGCCTTCCTCAAGGGGTCGCGCACGATCCCGAGGACCCGATGGACGGCGCGACAGTTCTGGCGGCCCACGCCCGGCTCGGTCTTCTCGCTGCTGCTCGGGCTCACGCTGTTCGGTCTGGGTGAGGCGTTCCTGCTCGCGGCGAGTCTCGGCGCGACGCCGTGGACCGTGCTCGCGCAGGGTGTGAGCCTGCGCACCGGACTCTCGATCGGCTGGGTGACGTTCCTCGTCAGCGCCGTGGTCCTGCTGCTCTGGATCCCGCTACGGCAGAAGCCCGGGCTCGGCACGTTCGCCAACATCGTGGTGATCGCCCTCGTGCTCGACCTCGCCTACAGCTGGCTTCCGGAGCCGACCGGCCTGGGCCTGCGCTACGTCTTCGTGTTCGTCGGGATCGGCCTCATCGGGCTGGGAAGCGGGTTCTACCTGACCGCGGGCCACGGACCCGGGCCTCGAGACGGCTGGATGACGGGGCTGCACCACCGCTCCGGCCGGCCGGTGGCCCAGATCCGGCTGGGCATCGAGGTCGTCGTGCTCATCGTCGGCTGGCTGCTCGGCGGCACGGTGGGCATCGGCACCGCGCTGTTCGCACTCCTCATCGGGCAGGCGGTCGCACTGGGTCTCACGGTGGTCAAGCACGTGGTGCCGCCCGCGTAGCCGATCTCGCACCTGCGGCAGCGGGCTGCGCTCAGCTCTTCGCGGGCTCGTACTCGTTCAGCGCCGGGATCACCTTCTGCGCGTAAGCCTTCAGCGTTGAGTCCTGCGCATCGTGCTGGAGGTAGATGGCGAACTGGTCGACGCCAAGGTCGCGCAGGGCCTTGAGCCGTTCGACGTGCGCCTCCGCGGGCCCGAGGACGCAGAACCGGTCGACGATCTCGTCGGGCACGAACTCGGTGTGCGTGTTGCCAGCCTTCCCGTGCGAGTTGTAGTCGTACCCCTTGCGACCGGCGATGTAGTCGGTGAGCGCCTCCGGCACGGCAGCGCCGTCGGCGCCGTACCGCTCGACGATGTCGGCCACGTGGTTGCCGACCATGCCACCGAACCATCGCACCTGGTCGCGCTGGTGCGCGAGGTCGTCGCCGACGTACGCCGGTGCCGCGACGCAGATCTTGACCGACGCCGGGTCGCGGCCCGCCTGCTCGGCAGCGCGACGTACCGCAGCGACGCTCCACTCGGCGATCGAGAGGTCGGCGAGCTGCAGGATGAAGCCGTCCGCGATCTCGCCGGTGAGGGCCAGGGCCTTCGGGCCGTACGCCGCGACGTACATGTCGAGCTGGCTGCCCTTGCTCCACGGGAGCCTCAGGTGGCTGTCCTGGTAGTCGATCGACCGACCGTTGGCGAGCTCGCGGATCACCTCGATGCTGTGGCGCAGCTCGGCGAGCGTGGACGGCCTGCCGTTGATGACGCGTACGGCGGAGTCCCCCCGACCGATGCCGCACACGGTGCGGTTGCCGAACATGTCGTTGAGCGTGGCGAACGTGGACGCAGTGACGGTCCAGTCGCGCGTCGCGGGGTTGGTCACCATCGGCCCGACGATGACGCGGTTGGTCTGCGCGAGGATCTGGCTGTAGATCACGTACGGCTCCTGCCAGAGCAGGTGCGAGTCGAACGTCCAGACATGGCTGAAACCGGCGATCTCGGCCTTCTTCGCCAGGTCGACCACCCGCCAGGCGGGAGGGTTGCACTGCAGTACGACGCCGAAGTCCATCGAGCACCGATTCCTGTCTAGAGAAGGTAGGAGGAGAGGCCGCGACGCAGGAACTGGCCGTGGCCCTTGCTGCCGCGGTACTCGCCCTGGGCCACGATCACCCGACCGCGGGACATCACGGTGTCGACCCCGCCGTCGATGTCGTAGCCCTCCCATGCCGAGTGGTCCATGTTCATGTGATGGGTCTCGACCGAGATCCTGGTCGTCGCCTGCGGGTCGTAGATCACGACGTCGGCGTCGGCGCCCGGGATGATCTCGCCCTTGCGGGGGTGGAGCCCGAACATCCGCGCGGGTGCGGTGCAGCAGATCTCCACCCACCGCGACAGCGAGATGCGACCGTCGACGACGCCCTGGTAGAGCAGATCCATCCGGTGCTCGACGCTGCCGATCCCGTTGGGGATCTTGGAGAAGTCGCCGACTCCGAGCTCCTTCTGCTCCTTCATGCAGAACGGGCAGTGGTCGGTGCTCACCACCGACAGGTCGCCAGTGCGCAGGTAGCGCCACAGCTCGTCCTGGTGGCCCTCCGCCCGCGAGCGCAGCGGTGTCGAGCAGACCCACTTGGCGCCCTCGAAGCCCGGCGCCGAGAGCTGCTCCTCGAGCGAGAGGTAGAGGTACTGCGGGCACGTCTCGCCGAACACGTTCCAGCCCTCGCCCCGGGCGGCGGCCAGGGTCTCGACGGCCTGCTTCGCCGACATGTGCACCACGTACAGCGGCGCGCCGGTGATGCGCGCGAGCATGATCGCGCGGTGCGTCGCCTCCTCCTCGGTCTCCCAGGGCCGCGTCAGGCCGTGGTACTTCGGAGCCGTCTCACCTCGGGCGAGGGCCTGCGCCACCAGGACGTCGATGGCGGTGCCGTTCTCCGCGTGCATCATGATCGTCGAGCCGTTGCCGGCCGCGGTCTGCATCGCGCGCAGGATCTGGCCGTCGTCCGAGTAGAAGACGCCGGGGTACGCCATGAAGAGCTTGAAGCTGGTGATGCCTTCGCCCACCAGCTCGTCCATGGCCTTGAGCGACTCGTCGTCGACGCCGCCGATGATCTGGTGGAAGCCGTAGTCGATGGCGCACTCGCCCGCCGCCTTGTCATGCCAGGCAGCAAGGCCGTCCTGCACGCGCTCGCCGTACCGCTGCACGGCGAAGTCGACGATCGTCGTCGTACCACCGTGGGCGGCCGCGCGCGTGCCGGTCTCGAACGTGTCCGAGGCGAACGTGCCCCCGAATGGCAGCTCCATGTGCGTGTGGACATCGACGCCGCCGGGGACGACGTACTTGCCCGTGGCGTCGATGACGGTCTCGGCGCTCGCTGAGAGGTCGGCGCCGAGCGAGGTGTCGCCGGGCGCGAGCACGGCGACGATGCGCTCGCCGTCGATCAGCACGTCGAGCGGCTGTGCGCTCACGGGGCCGACGACGACTCCGCCGCGGATGAACGTCGTCACGGCGCAACCAGGTCGCCGTAGGCCTCGGGACGCCGGTCGCGGTAGAACGCCCAGCGGTTGCGCACCTCGGTGAGGAGCTCGAGGTCGAGGTCGCGGATGACGACCTCGGGTGCGTGCGCGTCGGCGACGTCTCCGACGAAGGCGCCCTGCGGGTCGACGAAGTACGAGGTGCCGTAGAAGTCGTCGTCGCCGAGGTCTTCGATGCCGACGCGGTTGATGGCACCGACGAAGTACTCGTTGGCGACCGCGGCCGCAGGCTGCTCGAGCTTCCAGAGGTACGACGAGAGGCCGCGTGAGGTGGCCGAGGGGTTGAAGACGATCTGCGCACCGTTGAGGCCGAGGGCTCGCCAGCCCTCGGGGAAGTGCCGGTCGTAGCAGATGTAGACACCGACCTTGCCCACGGCGGTGTCGAAGACGGGGAACCCGAGGTTGCCGGGACGGAAGTAGAACTTCTCCCAGAAGCCCTTCACGTGCGGGATGTGGTGCTTGCGGTACTTGCCGAGGTAGCTGCCGTCGGCATCGAGCACGGCCGCGGTGTTGTAGAGGAAGCCTGGCTGCTCCTGCTCGTACATCGGCAGCACCATGACGATGCCGAGCTCGCGGGCGAGGGCCTGGAACCGTTCGACGATCGGACCTGGGACGGACTCGGCGTACTCGTAGAACGCGGGGTCCTGCACCTGGCAGAAGTAGGGGCCGTAGAAGAGCTCCTGGAAGCACACCACCTGCGCGCCGGCTGCTGCGGCATCGCGCGCGTACTGCTCGTGCGCGACGATCATCGACTCCTTGTCGCCGGTCCACGCGCTCTGCACCAGTGCTGCTCGTACGACGGTCACGACTGCCTCCAGCGGGTCCTGTCCCGCCGGTCAGTGCCGGGGGAAGTGCCCACTTAACCCCCGACTGGGGGTCGCGGCAATCGGATCGCGTGATTGTTCACGCGCGCGTAGCGCGCAGTGCGGCTCGATCGCGGGGGAGGAGGTGCTAGTCGACGCGGACGACGTCGCCGTTCGCGGTCTTGAAGTGCACGGCCACGAGCCCGGGCTCTTCGGCGTCGACCCACTGGACGTCGGTGCCGTCGATCGGGGTCTCGACGCTGCCGCCGAGCCACTCGCGGATGCGGTCCTTGTCTCCGGACAGCTCGCACGACACGGCCGAGACGTGAGCCGGGTGCGACATGGAGGGGTGCTGCGCGGCGTCGCTCGTCCACTGGATGAAGAACGGGAGCGACGGGTCCTCGCGGAGCTCGGTGATGCCGAGCTGCTTCCAGGTGAGGTCGTAGCCGTCCGGGCGCACGCGGTGCCCGTCGACGGCGTTGCGGCCGATGCGCTGCTCGACGGGGGAGATGTCCGGCACGGAGACGACCCAGCCGAGCCAGCCGCCGCCGTCCTCGGCCCGTGCGCGCACGGCCTGGCCGAACGGCGCCTTGTCCGAAGCAGGGTGGTCCAGCGCCGCGACGACCTCGAGGTAGGTGCCGCCCTCGAGCGGGAGGATGAAGTTGCGGGTGCCGAAGCTCGGGTGCCGGCCGCCGTCCTCGAAGGAGCCGCCGAGCTGCTGGCCGAGCCGCTGGACGGTGTCGACGAGCTCTGCGTGCGACACGGCGTAAGAGACGTGGTCCAGGCGCATAAAAGGATCCTGCCCCACGCCGAAAGCCGGCCGTGCAGGGGGGTGGGGTACCGCTTGATTACCGTTGACCCACAAGGGGAATGAAGCCGGGCGCGAACGCGGTCAGGAGACGCCGTCAGCTTTGCGCTTGGCCCGTTCGAGAGCCTCAAGGCGATCCATGCGGGTGGCCTCCTGAAGTGTCGGCGCTGTTCCGCCGAGCCGGGCGGGAAGCCACCAGGTGTCGTCGGGGCCCGACGGCTCCTGCGGGTAGCGCGCGATCGTGTCCTCGAGCATGCCCCGCATGACCTCGTGCAGGCGCACGCCCACCGCCTCGAGGTCGGATCCCTGAGGCACGTCGATCGGCTCGCCGACCGTGATGCAGACGGCCTTCCCGCGGGCGAAGTCACGCGGGCGGCCCTTGGTCATGATGCGCTGAGTTCCCCACAGCACGGTCGGGATGAGCGGCACGCCGGCGTCCATCGCGAGCCGCGCGGCACCGCTCTTGAGGTCCTTGATCTCGAAGGATCTCGAGATGGTGGCCTCGGGAAAGATCCCGACGATCTCGCCGCGCTTCGCCGCTTCGAGGGCCACCCGGAACGACTCTGCGCCTGCCGCGCGGTCGACCGGGATGTGCTTCATCCCGCGCATCAACGGGCCTGCGACCGGGTTCTTCCAGATGGAGTCCTTGGCCATGAAGCGCACGTACCGGCCGGCGGGGTTCGCGCCGAGCCCCGCGAAGATGAAGTCCATGTAGCCGATGTGGTTGCTCGCAAGCACTGCGCCACCGGTGCGCGGCACGTGCTCCGAGCCGAGCACGTCGAGCGTGAGCCCGAGACCCTTGAACATCGTCTTCGCGACCACGACGACGGGGGCGTACACCGGTTCGACCATGCGGTGACACTACCCTCGGGCCATGGCCGACGATCTGCACGTCACGGTGTTCGCGGACGACTCCCGGATCGAGGCCCTCGCGTCGTACACCGACGGGATCGAGGAGCTCGTGGCGGTCTTCGCCGATGCCAACGTGGGCGATGGCGAGCTGCTCGACCGTCGCCCCTCGCCCGACTCGTGGTCTGTCGGCGAGGTGCTGCACCACCTCGCGGACGCCGAGACGCACCAGACTGTCCGGCTGCGCAGCATGCTCGCCGACGACGGGCCGACGTGGCAGCCGTGGGACGAGGAGTCGTACGCAGTGGCGCTCGGATACGACGTCCGCCCTGCCGCGGACGCGCTGACGCTCGTGCTGGCGCTGCGGCACGTGAACTCCCGACTCCTGGCCTCGCTCCCCCCGGAGCAGTGGGCTCGTACCGCGATCCACCCCACGGACGGCGAGGTCGACGTGGCCGGCTGGGTGACCATCGCCACCGACCATCTGAAGGCTCACGTCCTGCAGGCGCGACGCGCCGTCGTGGGAATGATCTAGCCACCGCGCTCGTCGCTCCATCGTCTGGAAAGGTGGAGCCATGCAGCAGGACGAGGCGGAGAAGGTTGTCGCGGCGCTGACCGGGAGGCGGCTGTTCGCACACGTCTACCGAGGCGGGGTCAACAGGTTCGGTGTGCGCATCGTGCTCTCCGACGGTCGCGAGGCGCTCTGGGACGTCGACGGCGCGGCAGGTCTCGAGGCGCAGGTGATGGCCAACGGCGTACTCGTGGGCTTCGTCCCGAAGATCCCAGGGTCGGAGTCCTACACGATCGAGCAGACCGTCGAGGCCATCGCCTCGGCCACGTACCGCTAGGTCCGTCCACACCCGGCGCGGCCCGGCGCGGCGTGCACAGGCGTGGTAGGCCGACGGCGTGGGCTCGGTGGTGGCGGCATCGAGCGTGTCGGCATGACCCGACGCCCCGACCGCCCCCATCCGCACCGCACGCAGGGTTCCTCGGCCTGGTCCCTTCCCGGCCTTCCCCTGCTCGTGGCCTCCAGCCCCGAGGCGTTGCCCTGGGTGGTGCCGCACCTCGTGGGGTTCGCGCCGGAGCACTCCCTGGTGGTGCTGGGGCTGGCACCGGGGAGCAACCGAGCCGTCGTCACGCTCCGCTTCGACATTCCCTCGGACGACCTGCTCGACGAGGAGATCCTCGACGTCCTCGACGTCTGGATCCGATCCTTCGACGCGATCAGGGCGGCGGGTGCCGACGCCACGTGCGTCGTGATCTACCCGGCCCACGCGGGGGCACGGTGGGCGGACGAGATCGGGGACGAGCTCCCCTACCCCGATCTCGCGGACGTGGTCGAGGAGGTGCTCGTCACGGGCGGCCTCGCTGTGCGCGACGTCGTGTGCGTGGTGGGGGAGCGGGTGCGGTCCTACTTCTGTGACGACCGTCGCTGCTGCCCCCTCGACGGCCGGGTTCTGGCCCCCTCCGAGGCGCTCAGGATCCAGGCCTCTCTTGTCGAGCAGGGGTCGGCGCCGCTGCCGAACAGGCGAGCACTGGTCGAGGCGCTCGAGCCACGGGCGGACGACGACCCGGTGCTGCTCGAGGTGGCGCGAGCGCGTGACGGTGTGTTCGTGCGGCAGCCCCCGGGTGACCGCGAGCGCGTCGAGTCCTTCCTGCACGACGTCGCCCGGTGGGGTGCGCGCCCGACGAGCACCAGCACCGTCACCCAGCTCGCCGTCGTGGCAGGGCTGCTCGTGTCGGAGATCCGGCCGCGCGACTACCTGCTGCGCGAGCTCACGGTCGAGTGCGACCGCCGTACCCTCGAGGCGGCTCGCTCGGTGCTCACCGAGGCGGTGAGGTGCTCCCGCGGCTCGGAGGCAGCCCCACCCGCGGCCGTCCTCGGGGTGTGCGCCTGGATGGCAGGCGACGGCGCGGCCGCCCGTGTGGCGATCGACCGGGCCCTCGTGGCGGACCCGGCGTACTCGCTGGCTCACCTCGTCCGAGTCGCGCTCGACGAGGGAATGGCGCCCTGGAGCTGGCAGGAGTCGATGCGCAGCCTCACCCCTGAGGCGATCCTCGGAGACGACTCTCCCGGGTGGGAGCGGGCCCCGGCGTGAGGTCGCCCAGCCTGCGGATGATCCGCGGCGACCGGGCATCGCGGGGTGGTCGGCGGCTTCCTGCCGGAGGCACCTCTGGGGCTGATGTGACGGCCGGGCCGCCCGTGGCGCAGGTGGGGGACGTTCCTCCACAGGGGCTCTCGGCGGGTGGCGGGACGGTCCCGGGCGTCCCTACCGTCGGTGCCGTGCGCTTCTCGACACCGGCCTCGGCAGGACGCCGTCGCCGTCACCCTCGCGTCCTCGCGGCACTCGCCCTCGCCGCCCTCATCCTCGGAATCACGCTCGACACTCTGGCCGGGGTGCCGTCGGCGTACGCCGACCCCGTCGTCGTCGGCGACGACTCCGCTGACATCTACACCGGCTCCGGCGGAGTCGTGTTCCCCTCGAGCCAGTGGCGGGGCGACCCGGCCGGCCGCTCGGAGGCGGCGGGGTGCGACGGCTGCACCTGGCACGTCACGTCGTTCTGCACGCGCGCCGACTTCGACCTCGGCAGCTGCGGCGCCAGCCACCTCGACTGCCCCGTCGAGCTCGTCCGGGTCCGCGTGTGGCTGGAGCGGCCGGCGGAGCCGCGGCGCCTGGTGGGCGCGGCCTGCATCGGGGGTACGCCACCTCCCACGCGTGCGCAGATCGGTGCCTCGGTCCGCGCCACTGCGCAGCAGGCGCTGCCTCCGCTGCGGGCCGGGGTGCAGCCGGCCGACGGCGTCCTGGTCGGCCTTCCCGCGGTCTTCCGCGCCGGTCAGCCTGCGGCAGGGATCGTCGCCGCCGACCTGTCCGTGCTCGGGCTCGACGTCCGCCTCGATGCGCGACCCCGCTGGTGGTGGTCGTGGGGCGACGGCACCGGCTCCTGGGCCGCGTCGCCCGGAGGGCGATGGCCCGACATGTCCGTCGCCCACACGTACCGATCGCTGGGTGCCGCGGCCGCCGAGGTGACCGCCGTGTGGCGGGGCGAGTACGTCGTGGACGGCCTCGGGCCCTACCCGGTGCCGGGGGACCCGCTCACCCAGGGCTCGACGCTGCAGGTGCAGGTGCGCGAGGCCCGCGCCGTGCTCGTCGGATGAGCCGCGCAGGCCGTACGCCGTCAGCTCGGTACTGAGGCGACCGCGCCGATCAGGGGCCCGCGGGCGGCGACCGCCCCGAGCTCGACGGCGAGGTCGAGGTCGGCCTGGGTCGAGACGCCGACGGCAAGAACCGCCGCGCCGACCTCGCGACCGGCCTCGAGCAGGCGCTGGGTTCCGACGTCGTCGCGGTGCGGACGGCTGACGTCGACCTGCACGTACGCCGGTCGCAGGGTGCCCAGCATCGACTCCGCGGTCGTCGCGGCCGGTGTGCCCGACACGTCTGCGATGACGAGGTGCCACCCCCAGGTGGCCATCTCGTCGGCGGCGGCCCGCAACCGCTCGCGGTCGAGGAACGCGTCCTCGTGGAGCTCGGCGAACACGTTGAGGGCACGGCGTCCGCGCAGCCACGCCACGGCGAGCCGGGGCGGGCACGCTCCGCCGAACGTCTCCGGCTCGGGGGTCAGGTGCAGCTCGCCCGTCAGGCCGGAGCCCATCGCGACGTCGAAGGCATGGCAGCGGAAGGACCAGTCGAGCCGCTCGACGAGGCCCAGGCTCGACGCCTGCTCGAGCAGGCTGAGCGTGTCGGCGACCTCCGTGCCGGGGGCGCCCCGGCCCACGGCCTTCCAGCCCACGAGGGTGCCGGTGGCGGGGCTCGGCCCGTCCAGACGGCGGACGGGCGAGAAGTCCGGCCCGAGGCGGGACGGCTCGGCGATGAGCTGCTCCACCTGCTCCCGGATCAGCCGGTTGCGGTCCAGGCCCGCAGTGAGCACCTCGGACGGGCGCGGACGGGCCGCTCCGGAGGGCATCCGCGCAGGCGGCGTCAGGGTCACACCCAAGTCGTCGGCACGATCAGCGCCGTCTTGAGCGCATCGCAGGGCACGGAGCGGTACGTTCCGGCTGCGGGTGGCAACGCAGCCACCGACGCACCGTCGGGTGCACGCGCCAAGGAGGCACGCATGGGTGGCATCGGGAGCCCGATCGTCGTCGGGTACGTCGAGACTCCGGAGGGCCGGGCTGCGCTCGACCGCGCCGTCACCGAGGCGCAGCAGCGGGGTGCCTCGCTCGTCGTCATCAACTCCCAGAAGGGCGGCCGCAGCCTCAGCCCGGAGCACGCCGTCGAGGTCGACGACGACATGAACGCGCTGCACTCGCGCCTGCACGAGATCGGCATCGAGCACGAGGTGCGCCAGCTCGTGCGGGGCAGCGACCCGGCAGAGGACCTCATCGCCGTCGCCGAGGAGGTCGACGCCGACCTCATCGTCATCGGGCTGCGCCGCCGTACTCCGGTGGGCAAGCTGATCCTCGGCAGCAACAGCCAGACGATCCTGCTCGACGCCAGCTGCCCGGTGCTCGCGGTCAAGGCCTGACCTCCACCCAGCGTTCCGCCACCGGCGCCGGGCCCCCACGTCTGGCGCGTCACACGACACGGTCGTGGGACGGCTCGTGGGGCTTCGGCGACGTACGGTGAAGACGTGACGATCGCCGAGCCCTCGAATCCCACCTCTGTCCGTCTGTGCTTCGACGACGGGGGTGACTCCCTGCTGGCTCGGGACCCGTTCGCCCTCGTCACCGGGATGCTGCTCGACCAGCAGATGGCCATGGAGCGCGCGTTCCTCGGGCCGTGGAAGCTCGCCGAGCGGATGGGCACCACGGACAGGCTCGACGTCGCACGCATCGCGGCGTACGACCCGGAGGAGTTCGCGACGCTCGTGTCGACCCCGCCGGCGGTGCACCGCTTCCCTGGCTCGATGGCGGCGCGGATCCAGGGTCTGGCCAGGCACGTGGTGGTCGAGTACGCCGGCGACACCGCGGCGATCTGGCGCACGGTGCCGTCGGGTGACGCGCTCTACCACCGGCTGGTCGACCTCCCTGGCTACGGCGACCAGAAGGCGCGCATCCTCCTGGCACTGCTCGGCAAGCAGTTCGGGGTTCGACCTCGCGGGTGGCGTGCCGCTGCCGGCGCCTACGGCGAGGCCGGCTCGACCCGGTCCGTCGCTGACGTGAAGGACGCCGCGAGCCTCGCGGCCGTCCGGTCGTTCAAGCAGGCGGCCAAGGCGGCAGCCGCGCGCTGAAGCCCCGTCCGGTCCGCTGGCCGGACGACACGGGAACCGCCCGCTGCCCGCGGCTCGTCGTACCTGCGCCGCGCAGCGCGCCCCGCCGGTCAGGGGGAATGCCGGGGACGTGTCACAATGTTCACCGGACGCCCCTTGCGCTCCGCCTCACCTCGCACGCCCCGGTGACTCCGGGAAGCGTGCCTGCCCGCCCGACGAGAGGTTTGTTCGTGCCCTCGAAGCCGTCCACGGCCACCAAGAAGACCGCTCCGGCAAAGGTTGCTGCTCCCGCGAAGAAGACCCCCGCGAAGGCTGCACCGGCCCCCGCTGCGAAGGCCGCCCCGGCGAAGAAGGCCGCGGCCGCCCCCGCGGCCAAGACCACCCCCGCGGCCAAGACCACCCCCGCCAAGAAGGCGGCCCCGGCCAAGAAGGCCGCCCCCGCCCCGGTGGAGACCCCGGCGAAGAAGGCGTCGCCCGCCAAGAAGGCGTCGCCGGCGAAGGCCGCCGCCGCCGAGGCACCGACCAAGGGCGCTGCCGTCGTCGACGGCGACGAGGTCGAGATCGACGTCGCCGGGCACGAGGGCGATGTCGTCATCGACCCCGAGGCTGAGGTCGTCGAGCCTGACCTCGCCGAGGCGGCCGTGCTCGAGGTCGAGCTCGAGGCTGAGCTTGCGGTCGACCTCGAGGAGGTCTCCGGCGACGAGCCCAAGAAGGACGACGAGCCCGCGGCGGCCGAGCCGGAGTCCGAGTCCTTCGTCATCTCCGACGTCGACGACACCGACGAGCCCGTGCAGACGGTGACCGTCGCCGGTGCCACCGCCGACCCGGTCAAGGACTACCTCAAGCAGATCGGCAAGGTCCCGCTGCTCAACGCCGAGCAGGAGGTCGAGCTCGCCAAGCGCATCAAGGCCGGCCTGTTCGCCGAGGAGAAGCTCAACTCCGGGCTTAAGCTCTCCAACACCGCGCGCGGCGACCTCGAGTGGATCGCCGAGGACGGCCGTCGCGCCAAGAACCATCTTCTCGAGGCCAACCTCCGCCTGGTCGTCTCGCTGGCCAAGCGCTACACCGGTCGCGGCATGCTCTTCCTGGACCTCATCCAGGAGGGCAACCTCGGTCTGATCCGCGCTGTCGAGAAGTTCGACTACACCAAGGGCTACAAGTTCTCGACGTACGCCACCTGGTGGATCCGTCAGGCGATCACCCGCGCGATGGCCGACCAGGCCCGCACCATCCGCATCCCGGTGCACATGGTCGAGGTCATCAACAAGCTCGCGCGCGTGCAGCGCCAGATGCTCCAGGACCTGGGCCGCGAGCCCACGCCGGAGGAGCTGGCCAAGGAGCTCGACATGACGCCCGAGAAGGTCGTCGAGGTGCAGAAGTACGGCCGCGAACCCATCTCGCTGCACACCCCGCTCGGCGAGGACGGCGACAGCGAGTTCGGCGACCTCATCGAGGACTCCGAGGCGATCGTCCCGGCCGACGCCGTGTCGTTCACGCTCCTGCAGGAGCAGCTCGACTCGGTGCTCGACACGCTGTCCGAGCGTGAGGCCGGCGTCGTGAAGATGCGCTTCGGCCTCACCGACGGCCAGCCCAAGACCCTCGACGAGATCGGCAAGGTCTACGGCGTGACGCGTGAGCGCATCCGTCAGATCGAGTCCAAGACGATGTCCAAGCTGCGTCATCCCAGCCGTTCCCAGGTATTGCGCGACTACCTCGACTAAACGACGGCTCCAGCAGATCACGACGAAGCCCCCTGTCCCGCAGGGGGCTTCGTCGTTCCGTTCTCGGGCTTGTCGAGGTTCAGACGGCCTCGACGAGGGACGTCAGCCGTGCGGAGATGACCCGGAGATCCTCGGCGACCTTCTCGAGGGTCTCCTGGCCTTGGGCGGGATGCTGATCCGCCGCGAACACCGCGAGGTCCTCGAGACGCTCGGAGAAGCGGATCCACGCAGCGCGGCGGTGCGGGAGCAGGAAGCTCGCGCGGTAGGGCAGCTGGAAGTTCGCGCCCGCGGTGCCCCCGGGGTGCGCGGGACCGACCGGCAGCCGGGCGAGCAGCAGCCCCAGCGGCTTGATGGCCCGGAACATCAGGTCGACCGAGGCGTCGGCAAGCGCCGCTCGCTGCTCGGGCGTCTCGTGCCCGAAGGCGAAGTACCGGGCGATCATCTGCAGCAGCAGCTCGTAGACAGCGTTGAACAGGTCCGAGCACGCCCCGGTCTCCGGATCGGTGATGTACGCGTCCGGCTCGACCCCCTCCACGGCCCGCATGCCCGCGCCGACGACGGGATGGACCGGATCGAAGCCAGGGTCCTCCGCGAGCAGTGCGAGGTAGTCGTCGCGCACCTCGATGAAGCGGCCGAAGTGCGCGTCGGCCCAGTCCCCGGTGGCGCCCTCGCCTTGCTCGACGATGCGCTCCAGCGCCGCCTCGGCCTGGGCGAGGTTGGTGATCGGGCCCAGCATCGGCCAGCCGAAGGCCGACTCGTCGGCCTGGTGGAAGCCGGGGCCGATGAAGAGCCGGTCCTCGCCCAGCTTGTCCGCGAGGTTGGCGAGGCCGCGGGCGCACGACCGGTACAGGTGCCCGACGGTCGCGAACTCCTGGCCCCGGGGCACGATCTCGTCGGCGCGCATCGGCGCCAGGGGCGCTCCCACCGGCTCAAAGCCCCAGGCGTCGTCGGCGTCGGCGTCCTCGGGCCGCTCGAGGTAGATGAAGTGGACCAGCGCCCGCTCGCCGAACGGCAGCAGGCGCAGCTGCACACCGGGCGGGTAGCCCTGCGCCTGGTGCGGCAGGTGCGGCCGGCTGACGAAAGGTGCCGACCCGACGGCCGCCAGAAGGTTCTGGACCACCGCCCAGTGGAGCATCTCCTCGCCCGCGATCTTCAGGATGACCTTCCGCCAGCGCTCGACCCGCTCCACCTGGGCGGGGGTCAGGCCGTCGTCCGCGGTCTTGAGGCTGAACGCGGCGTAGAGGTACTGGCACATCAGAGCGTGCTCGAGCTCTGCGCCCTGCGAGAGCAGGTATGTGAGCTCCTTGCGGTTCTCGACCGTGATCTCGGGTTCGGCGTCCACGGAGCCGAACCTAGCCCTGCCCGTCACGTACGTCTGCCGTCTGCTGCAGCCGTCCGTGGGCCACCACGAACGCGCTGCAGCGCTGGTGCGTCTTGTCGGACGCCCGGGCGAACCCCGGCCCTTCCCCCTGGCGAGATCCGTTGCAGCACAAGGGTCGTCGTACTGTCCGGGCGACGGGCTGGTCGAGCTCAGCATCTAGCGCCAGGTCGGGCACCCTGCGCGTTGCGCCGGGAGCGACGACGGCAACGCTCGAGGTGGCTGTCGTGAACGACCTGGTGCCCGAGCCGACGGAGTCGTTCCGGGTGCGTGCGTCCGTCCTTCGGGTCGACACCGCAGCGGCAGGACGTTTCCGCTGGTGTTCGTGCCGTCGGCACTTGTCATCGCCGAAGGAACGGACGCAGTCGTGACCGTCACCGACGCCGAAGTCGTGGACGGCTCCACAGGCGGCTCTGGCGGGGGTGGGGGCAGTGCGGGTGGTTCGGGTGGCGCCGATGGCGGCGCGGGTGGTTCCGACGACTCGCTCGGCGCCTCCGGGGCAAGTCCGTACGGCGCCCTGTCGCTGGGGCTGCTGTCGCTCGCGCTGGGGACGGCCCGCGTCGCGTTCGTCCGGCGCCGCCGCATCTGACCGGCGTCACGAACCGCTCAGGCATCTGGAGTTCAGTCCACCATGTCGACGCGCGCAGCGCTGGGCCCGCGCGTGCGAGATGCACTGCACTGCACGGCGGTCAGCCGTTCCTGGTGCGCGAAGACCTCGACCAGTCGACGCGCCAAAGAAGCCTCGAGTGATATCGAGGAGATCGGGGCTTCTGGCGTCTGAGGCTGGACTCGCGCCGCGCTCCTGGTGACGACAACTGGGTGGCGAGACCGCACCCCTCCCCGTCTCCGGATCCCCGCCTGGCCGTCCTCCGGCGTCCGCGGTCGCGACCGAACCCGGCCGAGTTCTGATCGAGGGATCTGATCGGCGAGATGATGAGTGCCTCTCACGGAGCGTTTCGGAGGACTCATGGCCACGAACTTCGGCAAGTTCCGGGGAGTCGTCGTCAATTCGGCGGACCCGACGGGTGAAGGACGAGTGCAGGTCGACGTCCACAACGTGGGCGTCCAAGGGGTGTGGGCGGTGGCATGCCTGCCTCCGATGCCGGTGGGGCTGCTGCAGCTGCCGGAGGTCGGTGCCACCGTGTGGGTGGAGTTCGAGGGTGGAGACCTCGACTTCCCCGTGTGGACCGGTGTCGCGTGGGTGACGGGTTCCTTCCTGCCGCTCCCGGGGACGCTCAGGCTCGAGGCTGCCGCGACGGTCATCGTGCGGGCGCCGCAGGTGCGGCTCGAGAGTGCGTCGGTCAACGCCGACGGCCTTGTGGCCTGTGACACCCTCACCGCGCTGACCGGTGTCGTCTCGCCGAGCTACACACCGGGTGCGGGCAACGTGTGGTGAGCCAGCACGCGCGGGTCCCTGTGCTGCCGACCTGCAACGTCGCAAGCGGCTCCTCGCCAGCGCGTGCCAGAGCATCATGGCCGAGACGATCTGATGGTTTCACCGCGATAGTGGTTGCACGTCAACGACTATCGGGGCGTCTGGCGTTCAGGGACCGATAGGCACCGCGCTCGTGGTCCAGTTCAGCGGTGGCCCGGGCTCTCTGAGTCCACCGTCGCGTCGGGCCACCCGTCGCAGGGTCGATCGCCGAGGGTCTGCTTCGACCAGATCCGGGCACGGCGCCCGGATCCCGGACGGACGCCGTCCCTGCTCTCGGCCTGGCCCGGCCGGATGCGCGGGCAGCGGGCGACAGCCCCTGTGCGGTGGCAAGGTAGGTCGTATGGCGGTGCACCCGGGGGCGCAGGTTCGGCTCGAGACCACGACCCTGCACGGACACGTGGTGGCGTACCGGGTCGCCGGCGACCCGGACCTGCCCGTGGTGCTCCTGGTGCACGGTCTGACGAGCAGCAGCGCGACCTGGGAGCCGGTGATGGCAGCCCTCGGCGAGCACGCCCACGTGATCGCCGTCGACCTTCCCGGGCACGGCGTCTCGGACAAGCCACGAGGCGACTACTCGTTGGGCGCGTTCGCGACGCTGCTTCGCGACCTTCTGGAGAAGCTCGGCCACGCAAGCGCCACCATCGTGGGGCACTCCTTCGGCGGCGGCGTCGCCCTTCAGCTCGCCTACCAGTACCCCGAGTACGCCGAGCGGATCGTGCTCGTCGCCAGCGGCGGTCTCGGCCGGGAGGTGAGCTGGGTCCTGCGCGCGGCCGCACTGCCCGGAGCCGAGCTCGTGCTCCCGGTGGTGGCCCATCGGTGGATCGCCGAGGCCGGCTCTGCGGTGGCCTCGAAGCTTGCCTGGCTGCCGGTGCGGCCGTCGCCGTCGGTCCTGGAAGCTGCACGGGGGTATGCGTCGCTGGCAGACCTGCCGACGCGCACGGCCTTCGTCCACACGGTGCGGAGCGTGATCGACTCCGGTGGCCAGCGGGTCAGCGCACGCGACCGGCTCTACCTGGGCACGGGCCGCCCCACGCTCATCGTCTGGGGTGCGCTCGACAGCATGATCCCGGTCTCCCATGCGGTCGCGGCGCACGAGGCCGTCCCGGGCAGCAGGCTCGAGGTCTTCGAGCAGGCGCGGCACTTCCCGCACCGAGACGAACCAGACCGCTTCGCGGCCGTGCTCCTGGACTTCCTCTCCTGCACCGTGCCAGCCGTCGGCGACCGGGAACAGCTGCGTGACCGGCTCACGCGAGGGCCCGAGCACCTGCCCGGAGGCGACCTCCCGCACGCGCTCTGACCTCCGGAGCGAGTGGGCGGGACGCGACCGAACGCGCCTCGGGTGTCTTCGGTCTCACCACGTGCGGGCGCGCGACACGTGCCTGACACCGCGCCAGGATGGTGTCATGGTCGCGGCCGGACCTTCCGCTGTCGGCGGGGGACCGCGGGCCAGAGAAGGCGATGAGAGTGTCCGACCTGCTGGTGACCGGGTTCCCCGGATTCCTTGCCTCCGCACTGCTTCCCCGACTGCTCGCCAGACGCGACGGCGCTCGCGCCGTATGCCTCGTGCAGCGCCAGCACCTGCCTACGGCTCGTCACAGGGTCGACGAGCTGGTGGCGTCCGAGCCCGGCATCGCCGGCCGGATCGAGCTCGTCGAGGGCGACCTCACCCGGCCGAGGCTCGGTCTCGGCGCGCGGGACCGCAGGCGGCTCGCCGACGTCGGCGAGGTGTGGCACCTGGCAGCTGTGTACGACCTGACGGTCGCGGAGCCCGTGGCGCGCCGGGTGAACGTCGACGGCACCGCGCGAGTGCTCGAGGTCTGTGACGAGCTGCCGGCCCTGCATCGTCTGCAGTACGTCAGCACCTGCTACGTGAGCGGCCGGTTCGACGGCGTCTTCGGCGAGGACTCCCTCGACGAGGGCCAGACGTTCCTCAACCACTACGAGGAGACCAAGTTCGACGCCGAGATGCTCGTGCGCAAGGCCATGGCCGACGGCGTACCGGCGACGATCTACCGTCCGGGCATCGTCGTCGGCGACTCGCATACGGGCGAGACCCAGAAGTACGACGGTCCGTACTTCCTCGCTTCCTTCCTCCGGCGTCAAGGCCCGGTTGCTGTGGTCCCCGCGGTCGGGGACGCGGACCAGGTGCGGATCTCGCTCGTGCCCAGGGATTTCGTGATCGACGCGATGGACCAGCTCTCGGTGCTGGAGGAGTCGCTGGGACGCACGTACGCGCTCACCGACCCGAACCCCCCGACCGTACGCACGCTCGTCGACACGTTCGCCCGTCACCTGGGCAAGCGCGTCGTCTGGGTTCCCTTGCCGCTGGGGCCGACCCGGGCACTGCTGGCGAACGTGCCCGGCCTCGAGCGCCTGCTCGGGATCCCCGCCGAGGGCCTGGACTACTTCGCCTCACGGACGACGTACTCCACGACGTCCACCGTCGCGGACCTCGAGGGCACCGGTGTCCGCTGCCCGAGGTTCGCCGACTACGCCGGCACGCTGCTCGACTTCATGGTCGCCCATCCGGAGGTCGGCTCGAGCGCCATGGTGTGACCGGAGCATCCCACCCGAACACCAAGGAGACGCCATGACCGAGGAACGAACGCTGCTGGTCCTCGTCGTCAGCCTCGCCGGTTCCGACGAGGACTACGACCAGCAGGTCCGCTTCCTCGACCGTTCGTTCCGGATCCTGCGACGCGGCACGGACGGCGACGAGGCAGCGGCGGAGTCGCTGGTCACCCGCTGGGCGCCGGAGGCATCCGCGATCGCGGTCACAGGTCTCTGGGAGGGACGGGCAGGCGGACGTCGCGACGGCGCCCCCGAGGTTGTCGAGCGGCTGCGCGTCGCCGCCGGCTCGGTGCCTGTGACGGACGGGCACGACCTGCACGGCGTCCTGCAGGACTGGGCCCTGCGGCACGTCCAGACCGAGATGCCGGGCTACTTCACCAATGCGCGCACGGTCGTGCTCGGCGCGGCGAACCACGACCGCACGCTGCGCGTCCTGCGCGAGTACACGGCGAACATCGTCTTCGCCGACCTCCTGCTCCGCCTCGACGTCGAGGGTCGCCTGCGGTCGATGCCTCTGCTGTCACCGGTCGTGCCGGCGTTGGCGTTGCTGGGCGGTCAGGTCCCGGACGGCGTCGCGACCCTGGCCCTGGCGCCGGGACGCCACCTGAGCACCGAGCTGGCCCGCCGAGCGGCACGCGACTGCGACGTCATCGTCGGCTCCTTCGACGAGCTCGCTGACTTCGGGCTCGCGGACCTCTCCGGCAAGACCGTCGTCACCTCGGCCGTGTCCGACCACAGGCTCGCTGACCTCGCGGACCGCGACGTCGACATGGTGGTCGACTCGACCCCGCAGCCGTTCCCGTTCACCGTGACGTCCGCCGTCCTCGAAGCGCTGATGACGGCGACCGCGGATACCGGCGGTGGCCGGCTGAGCGAGGACGACCTGCTCGACCGGATCGTGTCCGCCGGCCTGGCGCCCCGAGTACTGCAACCCAACGGCCCGCGACGCAAGAGCCGGTTCGCGTTCGTGATCCACCCGCTGTCACAGGACTTCTTCCGCAGCGTCGAGCCGCTCGCAACCGTGGTGCGGCATGCGCCACCGGTGGTCCTGGACCTCGTGGAGAAGGCGGTCGCGTACCTGCCGCCGTTCACCTACGGCCACGTTACCGGCATCAGGTCGCCGACGGGCGCGGAGGCCGAGGGCTGGCTGATCTCCGTCGGTGGCACGCCGAAGGAGCTGATGTCGCACAGCCCCGAGTTCACCTACGGACGCCTGCTCGCCGCTGCCGAGTCCGCTCGCAAGCACGGCGCCCAGGTCATGGGTCTCGGGGCTTTCACCAAGGTCGTCGGGGATGCCGGAGTCACGGTCGCCCGCCGCGCACCGCTCCCGGTGACGACCGGCAACAGCTACAGCGCCGCCGGCGCGCTCTGGGCCGCGCACGATGCCCTCGTCCGGCTCGGGCTCGTCGAGCACGACGCCGAGGGCCGCATCCGAGCCCACGCCATGGTCATCGGAGCGACGGGCTCCATCGGCTCGGTCTGTGCACGGCTGCTCGCGCTCTCGTGCGACGAGCTGTGGCTGGTGTCGCCGGAGTCGGCGAAGCTGCTCGCGCTCAAGCACGACATCGAGCGATCCGACCCTCGGGCTGTCATCCACATCGCCGCTACCCCCGACCGGCACCTGCGCGGCGTCGACCTCGTGGTCACGGCGACGTCCGGGGCCGGCAAGCGCGTGCTCGACATCATGAAGGTCAAGCCCGGGTGCGTGATCACCGATGTCGCCCGGCCGCTCGACCTGTCGGCCGAGGATGTGGCCAGGCGGCCCGATGTCCTGGTCATCGAGTCGGGTGAGATCGAGCTTCCCGGCGACGTCCGGATGCGCAGCATCGGGCTCCCGCCCGGCGTCGCCTACGCGTGCCTGGCCGAGACGGTCGTGCTGGCGCTCGAGGGCCGGTACGAGACGTTCACGGTCGGCCGGGAGATCGAGTGGGAGAAGGTCAAGGAGATCTACAAGCTCGGACTCAAGCACGGCATGCAGCTCGCGGTCATCTCCGGTGTGAACGGCGCCTACACCGACGCAGACTTCGCCCGCATCCGTGAGCTGGCCCTGCACGGCCGGGAGGGCGTGCCCGCCGCGGTGTGATCGACCGGCCGGGTGTGGGTCTGTCGTGCCGGGCCGCCCTTCGTTGACTTAATAATTCCATTTGAAGTAGGTTCCAGCGCACTGCGCCAGCGGGCACGCGCGCGGCGAGGGAGCAGCGCGCGGGCCGGCGAGGAAGCAGCACGTCCGTCGGTCCGGGTCCGCCGGGCAGACGTGTCAGGGAGGAATCGCCGTGCGCGACAACGAGTGGCTGTTCCGCGGCAGATTTGGCCGCTTCCACGAGGAGCTCGTCGCGCCGAACGTGTATCCGCACCGGATGCCCCTGCAGGTCTCAGCGTGGAAGGTCCCGGACGAGCCGGTGCCGTTCGAGGTCGCGGTCGCCCAGCAGTACGAGCCGTTCCAGATCGGCACCGAGTGGGGCCTGGCGTGGAGCACCATCTGGCTGCACGTCACGGGCACCGTGCCCGGCGAGTGGCTCGACGGACGCAGCATCGAGATCCTCATGGACCTCGGGTTCCGCGCGCAGATGGAGGGCGGCCAGGCCGAGGGCCTCGCCTTCCGCCCCGACGGCACGATCATCAAGGCGATCGAGCCGTTCAACCGATACCTGCCCGTCGAGGACCCCGAGCACGGCGTCATCGACTTCTACCTCGAAGCAGCGGCCAACCCCGAGGTCGGGATCGGCGGGTCCTGGCATCCCACGCCGTACAGCAGCAAGGCCACCGTGCCCGACACTCCGCTCTACGTGCTCCGCCAGATGGACGTCGCAGTGCGCGACGACGACGTGTGGGAGCTCGACCAGGACATGCAGCTGCTGCGCGAGCTCGTCGACGAGCTGCCGCCCGACCTGCCGAGGCGGGCCGGCCTCGTCGCCGGTCTCAACCGGGCGATCGACGCAGTCGACCCGCACGACGTGGCCGGGACCGCGGCCGCCGCGCGCGCCGTGCTCGCGCCGATCCTCGCCAAGCCGGCATATGCCAGCGCCCACCACCTGGTCGCCACCGGTCACGCCCACATCGACAGCGCCTGGCTGTGGCCCATCCGCGAGACCGTGCGCAAGTGCGCTCGCACCTTCGCCAACGTCATCGCCCTCATGGACGACGAGCCGGACATGGTCTTCTCCTGCTCGTCCGCCCAGCAGTACTCCTGGATCAAGCAGTACTACCCCGAGCTTTGGGAGCGGCTCAAGGAGAAGGTCGCCGCCGGACAGTTCGTGCCCGTCGGCGGCATGTGGGTGGAGTCCGACACCAACATGCCGGGCTCCGAGGCGCTCGCACGGCAGTTCGTGCAGGGCAAGAAGTTCTTCATGGACGAGTTCGGGATCGAGCCGCTCGAGGTGTGGCTGCCCGACTCCTTCGGCTACAGCGGCGCCCTTCCGCAGATCGCCCGCGCTGCCGGCTCTCGCTGGTTCTTCACCCAGAAGATGTCGTGGAGCGAGGTCAACCAGATGCCTCACCACACATTCCTCTGGGAGGGCATCGACGGCACCCGGATCTTCACGCACTTCCCGCCCGTCGACACGTACAACTCCAGGCTCGCTGCGTTCGAGCTGGCCAAGGCTGAGCGGCAGTACAAGGAGCAGGGGCACGGCACCATGTCGCTCGTGCCGTTCGGGTACGGCGACGGCGGCGGCGGCCCGACCCGCGAGATGGTGGCAAGGGCACGTCGCACTGCCGACCTCGAGGGGTCACCGACCGTCCGTCTCGGCGCGCCGGAGCAGTTCTTCCGCGAGGCGGAGGCGGAGCTCGAACGGCCGTCGACGTGGACCGGCGAGATGTATCTCGAGAACCACCGCGGCACCTACACCTCGCAGCTGCCGACCAAGCAGGGCAACCGGCGCAGCGAGCACGCTCTGCGGGCGGCCGAGCTCTGGGCGACGACTGCCGCTGTGCGTACGGGTGCGGCGTACCCCTATGACGACATCGAGGGCTGCTGGCAGACGGTGCTGCTGCAGCAGTTCCACGACATCCTCCCCGGCTCGTCGATCGCGTGGGTGCACCGCGAGGCCGAGGTCAACTACGGCCGCGTCCTGGCCGACCTCGACGCCGTGGTCAGCCAGTCGCTCGCAGCGCTCACGGGCGAGGGCGACGTCGAGCTGCTCGTGAACTCGGCTCCGCGCACGCTCCAAGGCGTTGCCCCCATGAGTGTGTCGACGTCGCCAGCACCGGACGGTGGAGTGCCCGTCGTGCTCTCGCGCGATGCGACATCAGGCCTCGTCCTCGACAACGGAGTCGTCCGGGTCGTGATCGATGCCGACGGCCATCTCTCCTCGGTTCTCGACCTGCGTGCGAACCGCGAGCTGATCCCGCCGGGGCGGGTCGGCGGCCTGCTGCAGCTGCACAACGACCGGCCGTCCATGTACGAGGCCTGGGACATCGACGCTCACATCACTCGCCGCACCGACGACGTCGTGCACGCCGAACGTGTCGAGATCGTGCAGGAGAGCGACGACGAGGTCACGGTCGAGGTCGCCCGCAGCTTCCGCAGCTCGAGCGTCGTGCAGCGGATCACGCTGGCACGTGGCAGCGCCGTGCTGCGCTTCACCCTCGACGTCGACTGGCACGAGAGCCGGACCCTGCTCAAGCTGTCGTTCCCGACCGACGTCCTGGCCGATCGTGCGGCGTCGGAGTCGGCCTTCGGCTACGTCTACCGGACGACGCACACGAACACGAGCTGGGATCTAGCACAGCACGAGACCTGCGCGCACCGATGGGTGCACGTCGGTGAGCCGGGCTTCGGCGTCGCAGTCGCCAACGACTCGACGTACGGTCACGACATCACGCGCCAGCAGTATGGCGAGGACGGCCCCGTCGGCACCACGATTCGGCTCTCACTCGTGCGCGGACCGCAGTTCCCCGATCCGGACGCCGACCAGGGTCGGCACCACCTGGCCGTGTCGCTCGTCGTGGGCGCCGACATCTCCGACGCCGTGCTCGAGGGGCAGCATCTCAACCAGCCCGTGCGCCGTGTCCGCGGTGCTGCTGCGGTCGCGCCGCTCCTGAGCAGTTCGTCGGAGGGTGTCGTGGTCGAGGCGGTCAAGCTCGCTGAGGACCGCTCCGGCGATGTCGTGGTCAGGCTGTACGAGTCTCTCGGACGTCGGACGAGCACGACGATCGACACCTCGTTCGACGCGGCCGAGGTCGTGCGGACGGACCTGCTCGAACGGCGCGTGGACGGCGACCTCGACGTGTCTGGCCACAGCACCACGCTGCACCTGCGTCCGTTCGAGATCGTCACACTGCGGTTCACCGGCGTCCGTGAGGTCTGACCCGGGCCGGAGCCACGCATCGGGCTGGTCCTCGCTCGTCCTGCGGTTGCAGGCACCGGGTGACGAGGGCGAGAGGCTCGCGCGTGTGGTGGAGGCGTCGCTCGCCACGGTCAGGGCCAACGTCGTGCTGGGTGACACGGAGGTGCTGCGCGCCGGCGGAGGCGTGTACGACACCCCGTGGACGCGTGACGCAAGCTTGAACTCGTGGCTCGCCGTGAGCCAGCTCGACCCTGGCCTTGCCCGCGAAACGCTGCTCGCCGTGACCGAGGAGGTCGACGGCGTTCGCCTCGTGGCGCAGGACGACCAGTGGTGGGACCAGATGTTGTGGGCCGTCGCAGCCGAGCACCACTACCGTGTGAGTGCCGACGTGGACTTCCTCACCGAGGCGTACGGGATCGCGGCGCGCTCGATGGCCGTCCGCGAGCGCGACAGCCTCGTCGACGGCCTCTTCCGCGGGCCGGCAGTCATGCAGGACGGCGCCTCCGGCTACCCGACCGAGCTTCTCGATCCCTCGCTGCTGCACGAATCGTTCGTGCTGCTGCACCCACGGCTGCCCCACGTCGTCACGCTCTCGACCAATCTGGCGCACGTCGCCGCGTACGACGCCCTCGCCGCGATGGCGCACGCTCTCGATCTGGACCCGGCGCCCCACCGGGAAGCCGCCGACGCACTGCGGAACGAGGTGGAGCGGGTCTTCTGGAGCGACGAGCCAGGCTCGTACTCCTTCCTCGTCGAGCCGGCGACCGGCGAGCGCTACGACCACGAGGAGGCGCTCGGCGTCGCCCTGGCCGTGCTCACCGGAGCCGCCGGGCCGCGGAGGGCGCAGATGATCCTGCGGCGGCTGCACCGCTCGGCCCACGGAGTCGTCAACCTCTGGCCGCACCTCGTCGGCTACGACGACGAGCTCCCCGGCCGGCACAACGCCATGTGCTGGCCGATGGTCATGGGGATGTGCGCGTGGGCTGGTGCGGTCGCCGGCGACGTCGACACGTTCGGAGCGGATCTCGCCCGCCTCAGCCGGTTGCTCGGCTCAGCCGACGGCCAGTTCGAGCTCTACGACGCGGTCACCGGCGGCGTGCACGGCGGGTGGCAGGCCGGTCGATCCTGGCGCTCCGAGCCTGACCAGACCTGGTCGGCGACAGCGCTGCTCGGGGCCGTCCTCCACGGGCTCGTCGGGCTTCGCCCGGGCACCGGGGGGCTTCGCTTCGCGCCCGTCGTCCCGGCCGATCTCGACGGTGCCGTGCTCACCGGCCTGCCCTACCGTGGGGCGGTGCTCGAGGTCAGCACGTCGGGATCGGGCGCGCATCTCGTCGAGGTGCGTGTGGACGGAGCAGCCGTGCCGGTCGACGCACCCGTTCATGTGGCCGGCTCGGCCACCGGCCGGGTGCTGGTGGAACTGCGCTGCGCCCAGACCCAGGGAGAGACATGACCGGCACGGGTGAAGGCCTCGGGTTCGGCGTCGTATCCATCGACACGGGAACCGTGCCGTCGGGCGTCGATGCCCGCGTGAGCGAGCGTCGTTCCACCGAGGCCCTGGCGACCTCGCGCGGAACCGTGCTGCGGTGCTCGATGACGGCTCTCGCGGTCGACGTGCCGGACGACCTCCCCGTCGTCACCGGCCACCTGCCCACGGCGCTCGTCCGCCTCGGGCCGGGTGAGTGGACGGCGCACTGGTTCGTCTCCGACTGGGGTGACGAGTTCACCCCGCGGCAGGCGGCCGTCGTTGCGGGGTCGCGGTGGGACGTGACCACCGGACGGTCGTCCAAGGGCACGCACCCGTGGGTGCTGTTCGAACGGTCGGATGGTGTCAGCGTCGTGGTGTCGCCTGCGTGGAGCGGGAACTGGATGGTGACCGCCGAGCCGACCGACGACGGTGGCGTGGCGGTGTCCGCCGGCATCAGCGACTGGAAGTTCGCCCGCGCTCTGTCGGTGTCGCGACACTTCCGCGGGCCCGAGGTCTACCTCGCGTCAGGCGAGGACCGGTGGGAGGCGACGGCGGCGCTGGCGGAGGCCGTGGGGCGCTGGGTGGTGCCCTCGAACCAGTGGACCGACTCGGTCCCCGCGGCCTGGAACCACTGGTGGCCGTACGAGGACGCCGAGATCGACGAGAGGACGTTCCTCGACAACAGCGAGGTCGCCGCCGCGGTCGGGCTCGACCTGGCGACTCTCGACGCGGGATGGTTCGGCGTCGCCGATGCGACGAGCTTCTGGGAGAAGGTGCGAGGCGACTGGCACCTCGAGAACACCGAGCGCTTCCCCCACGGCCTTGCCAGCCTGGGTACCCAGGTGCGTGAGCGCGGCGTGGAGATGGGGGTGTGGATCGAGGCCGAGGCCGTCGGCGTCGACGCCGAGGTCAACCGGCTCGACCCTCGGGTCCTCGCGCGCCGCGACGACGACCCGCCGTCGAACCCGACGAACCCGCTCGATCCAGGCTGGCTCGGCTACGTGTGCATGGGTTCGCCGCAGGGGCGAGAGCACGTGCTCGTCTCCATCCAGCGGCTCCTCGCCCGCACCGGCAGCCGGTGGATGAAGCTCGACTTCAACCTCGACCCGGGGGCCGGCTGCTCGCGGACCGACCACGGCCACGACGCCGGTGACGGGCTCTACGAGCACTACCGCGGGCTGTACTCGGTGCTGGACACCGTCCGTACGTCGCACCCGGAGCTCCTGCTGGAGTCGTGCTCCTCGGGCGGCCTGCGCATCGACCTCGGGATCGTGTCGCACCTGCACACGTCGTTCCTGTCGGACCCCGACTGGACCGAGTTCCACCTCCAGCTGCTCTGGGGCGCGTCCCAGATGCTCCCGGCGCTCGCGATCCTGCACTTCCCTGAGTCGCAGTGGCGCACGTTCCACCCGCTGCAGAACTTCGAGCCGTCGGCAGAGGACCTTCCTGCGTTCGACTTCGCAATGCGGTCGGTGATGCTGCACCGGTTCGCCGTCTCGTACAAGCTGCGCGACTTCGCACCCGAGCTGCGCGACCGGCTGGCTGGTCACGTGGCGGTCTACCGCGAGCGCTGCGCGCCGCTCGTCGCCGACCGTGCGGTCATCCGGCCGCTGACCGCCCAGCCGTTGCGTGAAGGTCGCGGCGAGCGCTTCCCGGCGTTCCAGCTCGGCGAGGGGGGTCGCACCGTGGTCGCGGTGTTCCGTCTGGCCGGCGCCGAGGAGTCTGCCGTCGTGCGGCCGCGGGCGCTCGACCCCGGCGCCACCTACCGTCTCGAGCTGCTCGGGCCCGATGCCGACGGCCGCGACCTGCCGGGCGGCGCAGCCCGGACGGTCCTCGGTGCGGCGCTGATGGCGGACGGTGTGCTCGTACGGCCGCAGGGGACGGCGTCGTCGTGGCTCCTCGCGGTGACCAGGGAGGCGGGCACGTGAGCTCGATCGCAGACGAGCTGGGCGTCCTCGTACCGGCGCTGGTGGGTGCGCGCGGCCCTCGCGCCTACTTCACGACCGATGCACATGAGCTGCGCCTCGACGGGCCGTGGCGGTTCGCGTACTTCCCGTCCGCCGACACCGGCGTCGCCCTCGACGACCCGGGCGACGGGTGGGGTGAGATCGTCGTGCCCGGGCACTGGCAGCTGCTGGGGCACGGCAGCCCGGCGTACACCAACGTGCGCTACCCGTTCCCGCTCGATCCGCCCCGGGTTCCCGACGAGAATCCGACCGGCGAGCACCGACGCGTCGTCACGCTCACGGCCGAGGACCTGAGCGCTGGTCGCTGGGTGCTGCGGTTCGAGGGCGTCGACTCGTGCCTCGTGCTCGGAGTCAACGGCGTCGAGTGCGGCCGCTCGAACGGCAGCCGGCTTCCCGTCGAGTTCGACGTCACCGACCATCTCGTCGCCGGCGACAACCTCGTGGCCGTCCGCGTGCACCAGTGGTCGGCCGGCAGCTACCTCGAGGACCAGGACCAGTGGTGGCTGTCGGGCATCTTCCGCGAGGTACGGCTGCTGCACCGGCCCGACCGCGGCATCTTCGACATCGACGTAGACGCCTCGTACGACCACCGCTCGGGCACGGGTCGCCTCGCGGTCCGCGTCGTGCTCGAGGAAGGCTCGGCGCCCGACGCCGTGCGCGTGCGCGTGGACGAGCTCGGTCTGGACGGCGCTCTTGGCGAGGCCGTCGAGCTGCCGGTCGAGCCGTGGTCCGCAGAGGTGCCGCGCACGTACCGGCTCACGGTGGTGGCACCCGAGGAGACGGCGACCCTCGACATCGGGTTCCGCACGGTCGAGGTCGTCGACGGCCTCATCACGGTCAACGGCTCGCCCGTGCTCTTCCGTGGGGTCAACCGGCACGAGTTCCACCCGCGGCTGGGGCGCGCGGTGACGCCGGAGGTGATGGAGCTGGACGTGCTGCTCATGAAGCGGCACCACCTCAACGCCGTCCGCACCAGCCACTACCCGCCGCACCCCCACTTCCTGGAGCTCTGCGACCGCTACGGCCTGTACGTCGTGGACGAGTGCGACCTCGAGACGCACGGCTTCGAGGTCGAGCAGTGGCGAGGCAACCCGTCCGACGACCCGCGCTGGGCGGACCAGTACCTCGACCGGGCGAGGCGCACGGTCGAGCGCGACAAGAACCACCCGAGCATCGTCCTCTGGTCGCTCGGCAACGAGGCCGGGCTCGGGTGCAACCTCGAGGCGATGTCTGCCTGGATCCATGAGCGCGACTCCAGCCGGCTCGTGCACTACGAGCCGGACCAGAGCACAGCCTTCACCGATGTCTGGTCGCGGATGTACGCCTCGCACGCCGACGTCGACGCCATCGGTCGGCAGGCTGAGCCCGCGCTCCCGGACCCTGAGTCCGACGCTCGCCGGCGCGCGAAGCCGTTCGTGCTGTGCGAGTACGCGCACGCCATGGGCAACGGGCCCGGTGGTCTCTCCGAGTACGACGCGATCTTCGAGACGTACCCGCGCTGCCAGGGCGGCTGGGTGTGGGAGTGGATCGACCACGGCCTCGCCGTGAGGTCGGCCGACGGCAGCGAGTGGTCGGCGTACGGCGGCGACTTCGGCGAGCCGCTGCACGACGGTTCCTTCGTGATCGACGGGCTGCTCCTGCCCGAGCGGGTGCCGTCGCCCGGGCTGATCGAGCTCGCCGCGGTGAACGAGCCCGTGCGCATCGAGGTCACGGCGGACGGCATCGGTGTGCGCAACCGCTACCAGGTGCTCACGACCTCCGGCATCGCGCTGACGTGGTCGCTGCAGCGCGACGGCGCCGAGGTGGCCGCCGGCGCGCTGGACCTGCCCGAGCTGCCCCCAGGTGGCACGGCGACGCTGACTCTGCCGGCTGAGGCCACGGTCGCCGGTGACGGCGAGCGCGTTCTGCACGTCACCGCGGCGCAGCGCGAGGCAACGGGGTTCGCCCTCGCCGGGCACGTCGTCGGACGCGGCGAGGCCGTGCTGGCAGCGTCGGCGCCGGTCGACGTCGCTCGCACGGCGCCCACCGTGGCCACCGACGACGGGTGGATGGTCGGGCCTGCCCGCTTCGACCGCGATGGCGCCCTCGTCGCGCTCGGGGGGATCGCCCTGGCCGCACGGTTCGACGCATGGCGGGCACCCACGGAGAACGACCTGGCCGTCGGCTGGGCGGAGAGCTCCTCGGCCGCGTCGTGGTGGCGGGCGGCCGGTCTCGACCGGCTGATGCACCGCATGGACGCCGTGGAGCCTGGCCCCGGGGGTGAGGGCCTCGTGGTGCGCGGCCGCGCGGCCGGGGCCGCGACCGCGAGCGGCTTCGCGCTGGTCCACCGCTGGAGCTCGGATGGCCGCGACCTGCGCCTCGACCTCGACGTGGTTCCCGAAGGCGACTGGCCCGGCACGCTGCCCCGGATGGGCGTCACCCTGGCCATCACGTGCGCGCGGCCCGGTGACGCCGAGGTCCGCTGGTACGGCTCCGGGCCAGGGGAGTCCTACCCCGACTCGCGGCGCGCCGCTCGCACCGGGCTGTGGCGCTCGACCGTCCGCGACCTGCAGACGCCGTACGTCGTGCCCCAGGAGAACGGCTGCCGCCAGGATGTCCGTCGGGCCGAGATCGCCTGGCAGGGAGCGGTTCTCGGGATCGAGGGTGCTCCGCTCCTGGATCTGACCGTGCGGCCGTGGAGCACCTCGGCCCTTACCGCCGCGCGCCACCGTCACGAGCTCGTCGAGGGCGACGTGCTCTGGGTGCACCTCGATGTGGGCCACGACGGGCTCGGCACCGCGACGTGCGGTCCGGCCGTGCTCGAGCAGCACCGGTTCCGGGCGCGGCCGGCGCGGCTGTCGTTCGTCCTGCGCCCCGAAGGAGGCCTCCTGTGACCGAGCCCGGCACCGACCTGGACGACCTCGTCGCCACGCTCACGCTCGAGGAGAAGGCGTCGCTGCTGTCCGGATCCGACCACTGGCAGACGCGGCCGCTGCCCGGCCACGGCGTCGCAGCGCTCTGGCTGTCCGACGGCCCGCACGGCGTGCGCCGCGAGACCTCGCGGGACGTCTCGCTTCCGGCCACGAGCTTCCCGACGGCGTCGTCGCTCGGCGCCACCTGGGACCGCGACCTCGTGCACCGCGTAGCCGCCGCCATCGGGCGCGAGGCGGCCGCCCAAGGCGTGCACGTGATGCTCGGCCCGGGTATCAACATCAAGCGGACGCCGCTGTGCGGCCGGAACTTCGAGTACTTCTCCGAGGATCCCGTCCTCTCGGGCGAGGTGGGCGGGGCGTACGTGCTCGGCATGCAGTCGACGGGAGTCGCTGCCACGGTGAAGCACTACGCCGCGAACAACCAGGAGAACGGCCGGCACTGGGTGTCGTCCGAGGTCGACGAGCGGACGCTGCGCGAGGTCTATCTCGCGGCGTTCGAGCGCGTGGTGGCGACCGCGGCCCCGCGGCTCGTGATGTCGTCGTACAACAGGGTCAACGGGGTGCACGCGTCCCAGCACCGTTGGCTGCTTACCGACGTCCTGCGCGACGAGCTCGGCTTCGACGGCGCGGTGGTGTCGGACTGGGAGTCCGTGCACGACCGCGTGGCCGCACTGCGCGCCGGGCTCGACCTGCAGATGCCAGGGGTCGACGGCTCGACCGACCGCGAGGTCGTTGCGGCAGTCCGCGCGGGAGAGCTCGACGAGACCGTCGTCGACCGGTCGGTGCTCCGGCTGCTGCGACTCGTGGCGGCGGCGCGCGACCTCGACCTGCGGCCGCTGGGCGACGCCGAGACGGCCGAGCACGACGCCCTGGCTGTCGAGGCTGCCGTGGCTGGCACGGTGCTGCTCACCAACGACGGGGTCCTTCCGCTGGATGCCGCCACGCCCGGCCGCGTCGCTCTGGTCGGACGCTTCGCTGCGGAGCCGCGCATCCAGGGCCGGGGATCCGCGCACGTCAACGCGCGCCACACCAGCACCGCGCTCGACGCGCTCACGGCAGCCCTCGGCGACCGGCTCGGCTACGTACCCGGCTACCCGGATCACGGCACGACCACGGAGGCCGAGGGGCTGCGCGCCGAGGCTGTCGCCCTCGCGGCCGGCGCGCGGGTGGCCGTGGTGATGGTCGGCCTTCCGGACCACGTCGAGTCCGAGGGCTACGACCGCTCCGACCTCGAGCTGCCCGTCGAGCAGGTCGACCTGCTCGACGCCGTGCTCGCCACCGGCACGCCGACCGTCGTCGTCCTGGTGAGCGGCTCGGCCGTGCGGATGGGGGAGTGGCACGACCGTGCCGCCGCCGTCGTGCAGGCCTGGCTCGCAGGGCAGGGCGGCGGGCTGGCTCTCGCGCAGGTCCTGCTCGGTGACGTCGACCCGGGCGGGCGCCTCGGCGAGACGTTCCCGCTGCGGATCGAGGACACCCCGACGTACCTGTCCTACCCGGGTGAGCGGGGGACGGTCCGGTACAGCGAAGGGGTCCACGTGGGCCACCGCTGGTACGACGCCAAGCGCCTTCCGGTGCGGTACGCGTTCGGGCACGGACTGTCGTACACCCGGTTCGCATGGTCGGGCCTGCAGCTGTCGGGCATGGACGCGGAGACCGGGCGCCTGACGGTGTCGGTGGAGGTCGAGAACGTGGGCGACCGACCCGGCACCGAGGTCGTGCAGGTGTACGTCTCCCCGACACCGGGGCCGGTCGCTCGGCCCGAGCGCGAGCTCAAGGCGTTCGAGAAGCTGCGGCTGGCGCCCGGCGAGCGGCGCACGGTGACCCTCGAGCTCGGGCACCGCGACTTCGCCTGGTACGACGTGACCCTCGCCGCCTGGGTGCGCACACCGGGCACGGCGCGGATCGAGGTGGGGGCGTCCTCGCGCGACCTCAGGTTGACCGCGGAGGTCGACGTCCTTGCAGTGCCGGCAGCGGCGGTTGTGTTGACTGACGCCGAGCTCGAGGTGCGCACCCTCGCGTGGTCAGCTGCCGAGAGCGAACGACGCCGCGTGGGGTGAGAAGGCGCGGTCGAGCACGAGGCAGGCCGCACCGATCGCCACGACGTCCTCGCCGAGTGCCGTGCCACGGATCCGCAACGGGCCGAGGGCGCCTCGCACGAGATGCCCGCTGACGAGCTCGGGGACCTGGTCGAGGTAGTAGCGCGACAGGCGCGACCACGTCGGGCCGCCGAAGGTGACGACCTCGCTGTCGACCAGGTTGGCGAGGGTGTCGACCGCCTTGGCGAGCCGCACGGACGACACCCGGATGATCTCCAGGGCTCGGTCGTCTCCGGCCTCTGCAGCGGCCACGAGGGCGTCGAACGCCTGGTCGAGGTGCGCGGGGTCGGACGACTGCTTCCCCCGCAGCGTGCTGGCAGGCAGCACCTTGCGATCGACAGCGGCCCGCACGAACGCGTACGGGCTGAGGCTGGCTCCGAGGCAGCCGCGGAGCCCGCAGTCGCAGAGCGGACCGTCCGGGTCCACCACCAGGTGCCCGACGTCGCCGGCATTGCTCGAGAGGCCGCGCACGACGGCGTCGTCGATCGTGATGCCCACGCCGACGCCGGTGGAGAGGTAGACGAACAGCGAGTTGGCGTACCCCATCGCGGCACCCGCCCAGCGCTCACCGACGGCGGCGGCGATGACGTCCTTGTCCAGCAGCACCGGAAGCTCGGAGGTCTCG
The DNA here is from genome assembly GCA_038316965.1 of Candidatus Nanopelagicales bacterium. Classification (GTDB taxonomy): domain Bacteria; phylum Actinomycetota; class Actinomycetes; order S36-B12; family CAIYMF01; genus Longivirga. The sequence continues at coordinate 21,709 of JBBQAY010000002.1, read as the reverse complement.
CGTAGGTGGTCGCGCAGCGGGACGTTGCGCCATCCCGGAAGGTGCGGCGGGTCGAGGATCACGCCTGCCTGTGCGTCGATCGGGCCGGGGGAGGCGAAGCCGATGCCCGCGATGCTGGCCTCGTCGATGCCGGCATCAGCCACCAGTGCGTCGATCGCGTTGGTGACGTCGTCCATCACCTCGTCAGGCGATGCGGCGGTGGGGGTCGGCGTCTGGGTGTGCACGACCACCGAGCCGGTGAAGTCGAGCACGACGAAGGTCATGACGAGCGGGTCGAGGTGGACGCCGACGGCGTACTGACCTGTGGGGTCGAGCGTCAGCAGAGTCCGCGGCTTCCCGACACCGGTGACCACGCGCTCACCTTCCTGCACCAGGCCCGCCTCGATCATGCGGCGGCTGATGTTGGAGATGGTCTGGGCCGACAGACCGGTCGCCTGGGTGAGCTCGACGCGACTGAGGCCGCCGCGTGAGCGCCGGATCGCGTCGATGATGACGGCCTCGTTGAAGCCTGCGATCCGTGCGAGGTTCGTCCCGCGGCGGAGCGCGGGCACGCGTCCCTTCACGTGGACCACCTTCCCGTCATCGCTCCGCTGGGCGTGCGCGGCGCGCCCACAGCGCTTGCCTGGCACTGCATCCACGGTGTCCGCGACCCCGGGATGACGGGAGGGTAACAGTCCTTGACTTAGTAATTCCATTTGAAGTACGTTCCGCGAAACCCGCTACGGCGGGTCCCGCGGTGATGTGCCGAGAGTCGCTCGACCGGCCTCTCGACCCGTCCCTGGCAAGGCTCGAACACCGTGGTCGGCGGCCTGGAGGCCACCGGTTGCGGCCCCTCCAGCGCGAAGGGACGGACGTGGGCGTTTTCGCCGGCTCGACATCCCACGGCTCATCGCGTCCCTGCTGGGACAGCGTTACCGCGCCGTGCTCCTCAAGACGGCGACCGCTCCGTACCGTGCTCTGATCACGCCTCGGCGTACCTCTCCACCCGCGACAGGCCGCCCCGGCGGCTCCCCAGCCCGCATGTGTGACACACCCGAAGGGGAAACATCGATGAGAAAAGCAACGCTGACGGGCATCACCGTCGCCGTGGGCGCCGCGCTCGCCTTGTCGGCCTGCTCGTCCGCCGACAGCACCGACACCACGCCCGCGCCTTCGACCTCAGGGTCGGAGTCCCCGTCAGAGGTGGCGCTCTCCGGTGAGCTGGTCGTCTGGGACACCGGTCTCCTCGGCAAGACGCTCGAGGGCGGCGCCCCTGACATGGAGAAGTCGTTCCTCGACCAGCAGGCCAAGAAGTTCATGGAGCTGCACCCGGGTCTCACCGTGAAGGTGGTGCAGCAGGCGGGTGACATCTCCGCCAACAGCGCCCAGTTCCAGGCCGCTTCGATCGCCGGGAACGGCCCCGACATCCGCATCCAGTACGCAGGTGGTCCGACTCTGTCGTTCGCCGACTTCTTCACCGACCTCTCCGACGTCTTCCCGCAGGAGACGTACGACGCGATGAGCGGCTGGAACACCGTGCGCAAGAACTACGACCCTGCCGGCGAGCTGCTCGGCATGCCGTACGGCTCGGGCCTCTACTTCACGGTCTTCTCCAACGACAAGATGCTGAAGGAGGCCGGACTCGACCCCGCTAGCCCCCCGAAGACGTGGGAGGAGATGCTGGCCAACGGCAAGATCGTCAAGGAGAAGACCGGCAAGAACGCCTTCTGGATGGCCAACCTCGAGGGCTATGTGGGTGCCTGGGCCGTGGGCGCGCTGCTCGGCGGCGAGCTCGGCGAGCAGGCCAGCACCGACATGTACGTCGGCAAGGTTCCGGTCAACGACCCCGCGATGGTAAAGGTCTACCAGGCATGGTCGGACATCGGCGCCAGCGGACTCACCAACCCGGACGCCGGCTCGGTGTCCAACGGCGAGTCGACGGCCGGCTTCGTGCAGGGCAAGGGCGCCTACTACCTCGTGGGCAGCTGGGAGAACGGCAACATGGACAAGGAGTTCGGGAAGGACATCACGTCGTTCTACATCCCGATGCTCGCCGGTGCGAAGTACCCGACCGCCGTCGCCGGCGGCCCGTCGGTCGCGCTGTCCATCACCAACTACGCCAAGAACCCCGACGCTGCCAAGGAGTTCCTGCGCTACCTGTCGCAGCCCGACGTCCAGGACGAATACGTGTCGCTGAACCAGACGGAGGGCTCGAACAACAAGAACGGCGACCCGTCGGTCATCACCAACCGGTTGCTTCAGGAGCAGGCGATCGGCCTGAAGGACCGCACCCCGGTGGTGTTCCCCTTCGACAGCGTGATGCCGCAGTCGGTGATCGACCTGTTCTACCGGGTCAACGCGAGCACCTTCCTCGGGAAGACCTCGGCACAGGATGCCGCTGACCAGCTGCAGGCTGCCAACGAGAAGGAACTGGCCGATAGGTGAGCAAGCTCGCCACTGAGGCACTGGCCGGGGACGCCGTCGCGGCGTCCCCGGCCAGTGCCCGGCGGCCGAACAAGCAGCTCGCGCCCTGGAAGAAGCGTGAGCGGCGGATCGGTCTGCTGGCTGTCATGCCGGCGCTGCTGGTCGTGGGCGGCGTGATGATCTACCCGGTGCTGTTCGCGCTCTGGATCTCGCTCAACAAGACCAACGGCGTCAAGTACGAGTTCCGCGGCCTGCGCAACTACGTCGACCTGCTGATCGACCCGCTCGTGTGGCAGGTCGTGCTCAACAACGTGAAGTTCCTCGTCTCCGTGCCGCTGGTGATCTTCGCCGCGCTCCTGGTCTCGGTCCTGCTGTTCGAGAAGATCCGTGGCTGGCGCACGTTCCGCGTCATCTTCTTCCTGCCGGCAGTGCTGTCGACCGCGGTCGTCGGGCTGCTGTTCCGCAGCCTCTTCGGCTATAACGGCGTGGTCAACTCCGCGGTGGTGGCGCTCGGCGGCCAGCCGGTCGAGTTCTTCACCGAGGGCAACCTCGCGATCTCGGTGATCGTGATGGCGCTCGTGTGGTCGGGCTTCGGCTACCAGTCGCTGCTGCTGCTCTCGGGCCTGATGGCGATCGACCCCGCGGTCTTCGAGGCGGCGATGCTGGACGGCGCCAACTGGTGGCAGCGCCTGTGGCACATCACGCTGCCGAACATCCGGCGCACTCTCGGGTTCGTCTTCATCATCAACGTGCTCTATACCTTCACCGCACTGTTCGGCTTCGTGTTCGTCATGACGGCCGGAGGACCGGGCTACGAGACGACGACCATCGACTACCTGATCTACCTGAAGGCCTTCGGCGGAAACAGCATCGGCTCCGGTGCGGCGCTCGCCGTCATGCTCTTCATCCTCGTGGGGGCCCTGACCTTCGCGCAGAACAAGATCTTCCGCGTCGGCGACGAGGACTGAGGGGGGCTGAAGCATGAGCACCATGGCGAATGCGGGCATGAAGAAGAGCTCCCGCCGGGTCGTCTTCGTCCTGCTCCTCGGTGTGGCCTTCTCGATCCTGTGGCCGCTGTGGCTGATCGGGACCGCGGCTCTGCGACCGAACGTCGAATACCTTCGCGACCCTGTCGGATTCCCGACGTCGGTCACGTTCGACAACTTCCGCAAGCTGCTCGACCTCTACGGCGTCGGCCAGGCGTTCATGAACAGCCTGCTGGTGGTGTCGATCGCCTTGGTGCTGCAGCTGTCGCTGGCGACGTTCGCCGGCTACGCCCTCGCGAAGTACCCGGTGCCCGGCGCGAGATTCATCACCGGGTCGTTCGTCGCCGTCATGCTCATCCCGGGGCAGGTCCTGATCATCCCGATCTACCTGCTGCTGTCCAGGATCGGCCTCGTCGGCGAGTTCTCGGGGCTCATCCTCGTCTACGTCGCTAGCGGCCTGCCGTTCGCCGTCTTCTTCCTCGCGCTGTCGTTCCGCGGAGTTCCGCAGGAGGTCATGGAAGCGGCCAAGATCGACGGCGCGGGCTTCTTCCGCACCTTCTGGTCGGTCGTGCTCCCGATGGGGGTGTCGGGTGTCGCGACGGTCGCAGTGCTGCAGTTCCTCGGCATGTGGAACGAGCTGATCTTCGCCTTCATCCTTCTGCCCGACAACGACAAGACGCTGCTGACCCCGGCCCTGGCAAAGATCGGCGGGAAGTTCGTCACGGACCAGACCCTGGTCTCGGCCGGTCTCCTCGTGACAGCCGCAGTCCCGATCCTGCTGCTCGTGGTGGCGTCGAACTACATCATGCGCGGCCTCTCGGCCGGCTTCAGTCGCTGACCAACCACCATCTCGAGAGGATCTCGACCCATGGCCGACGGCCGGGCAGCCACGCCCACGTTCACGCTCCACCCGACGGAGCGCTTCGTCTTCCAGTCGATGGTCGACTGCAACATGGCCGAGGCCTGGGTCGGGGACACCTTCCGGATCTTCCCCGGCAAGACCGGCGAGGACCCGCTCTGGGGTGAGGCACGCGACCTCAAGATCGGTGATGGCGCCGATGCCGACGAGGCGTTCCTGCTGCCGGCCGAGAGCTTCGTCGAGGCCGTCATCCCGGCGAACGTGCCTCCGGGCACGCCCGGCCTCCACGGAGCCGTCTGGTTCGAGACCGTCTACCAGGACGTGACCGACGAGTCGGGTCGGCGGCTCTACGCGCTATACCACAACGAGAACTACCCCGAGACCCTGCCTTACGACGAGGCCACCGGTGAGGGGTACCGCGACGACAACTGGCCGCCCGGCCTCGGCGGTGACGGCTCGCGACAGGCGGTGTGCCGGATCGGCATCATGCGCTCGGACGACGGCGGACTGTCGTGGGCCGACCACGGAATCATCCTCGAGGACCTCATGCCTCGGTTGATCGTGTCCCCGATCAACCGGAACAACACGTTCCCGGGCGGTGTCGGTGATCCCTCGGCTGTCGCGAGCGGGGACCACCTCTACGTCTTCTACGGCGAGTACGGGTACCCCGGCGTGTACGACGAGGCAACGCACGACCCCGCTGTCGAGGCCTCGGCCCAGTGCATCTCGGTGGCTCGGATCCCCCTCTCCGACCTTGACTCGCCGTCGGGTGCGGCTCGTCGATGGGACGGCAGCAGCTTCTCCGCGGATCCAGCAGGGATCGGTGTCCCCATCCGGTCGTTGCAGATCCCCGCGGATCAGGGCGGGGGCCCCGTCTCGGCCGGCGACAAGCGCTTCTACTGGGGTCCCTCGGTGAGCTGGAACACCCACCTCGAGTGCTGGGTGATGGTCATGTGCCGCGTCGACGCCGGCTACTGGGTGGGCGACAGCCTCTTCATCTCCTACAACCCGTACCGCGACCTCGGGGAGGGAGACAACTCCCAGGACTGGAGCACGCCCGAGCTGCTCTACCAGCGTCCAGGTCGGACGCTCTGGTACCCCGCGCTGCAGCCGCTCGCGACACCGGAGGACGTCGCCGAGAGGCGAACGTGCACGCTGGTCGACAAGCGGGCCCGGCTGTTCTTCAAGGCGAGCAACTCCGAGGAGAGCATCTACCTCTCGGACTTCATCATCGAGTTCGACCGTCCTGCGGACACCACCGGATGACGACGTCGACCATGAGGGCGCTCGTGTACGAGGGCCCTCGCAGCATGGTCATGCGCACGCTGCCCACCCCGACCCCGGGCCCGAACGAGGTCGTGGTGCGCGTGGCGTTCTCCGGGATCTGCGGCTCGGAGCTGAGCGGATTCCTCGGGCAGAGCAGCATCCGCACGCCGCCGCTCGTGTTCGGTCACGAGATGTCCGGGCACGTCGCGGCCGTGGGCGACGGCGTCGAGGGTGTGGTGGTCGGGTCGGCCGTCACGGCCAACCCTCTCGTCACCTGCGGCGAGTGCGGGTACTGCTCCAGCGAGCGGGAGCAGCTGTGCCCCCGCCGCCTGCTCCTGGGCGCCTCGCTGCCAGGGTGCAACGCCGAGCTCGTCTGCGTGCCCGCTGCCTCGCTCCTGGCGATCCCCGACGGCATGGACCTCGCCAGCGCTGCACTCGTCGAGCCTGCCGCCTTCGCCCTTCACGCCGTCGAGACGTCCGGTCTCCGGCCCGGAGACAGAGCGCTGGTGGTCGGTGCCGGCCCCATCGGCCTGCTCATCGTCCAAGCCCTGCTGGCCGCGGGCTCGTCATCGCCTCTGGTCTCCGAGCTCAACCCCGCTCGGGCCGCTCAGGCCGAGCGGGTCGGCGCCACCCTCGTGGCGGTGGACGACGTCCGGTCTCTGACGGGCGGCGACGGCGTCGAGGTCGCCTTCGATGCTGTCGGGTCCGAGGCGAGCAGGCGAGCCTGCTTCGGTTCGCTGGCGCCCGGAGGCAGGCTGGTGCTCGTGGGCCTGCACACCGACGAGACCTCGTTGCCGCTGAACGTCGCCGTGCGCAACGAGCTCACCGTCACGGGCGTGTTCGCCTACCGGCCGACTCATGTGGCAGCGGCACTGGCTCATCTGGCCGACGGTGCGCTCGGGCTGCGCGAGGGAGTCGTCGAGGCGCCACTGTCGGACGGTGCCTCCTGGTACGAGCGGCTCGTGGCCGGCGACCCGGCGTCGAAGGTGCTCCTCGTGCCCGGGGTGCAGTCGTGACCGACGTGCACGTGTCGACCGGCTGGCAGGTGCACGGCACCGACGCTGTCCTGCTGCGCAACCGACACCTCAGCGTCACCCTGCTCCCCGGGCTCGGCGCCAAGGTGTGGGACGTGCTCGATCACCGCACCGGTCGGCAGGTGCTGTGGCAGAACCCCGCCGTACGACCGTCGCCCGTCGCGCCGGGCGCCGCCTTCGACGACGTGTTCGCGGGTGGCTGGGACGAGCTCTTCCCCAACGACATGCCCGAAGTGATCGCAGGCGAGAGCTATCCGGACCACGGCGAGGCCTGGTCGCCCGCCTGGGAGTGGGCAGTGCTGGATCCGGCCGAGGACGGTTCGGTGTCCGTCCGCATGCGACTGCGCACGGCCATCTCGGCCTGCGCGCTCGAGAAGACGGTCAGACTGGCGCCCGACGCCCGCCACCTCACGGTCGAGACCTCGATCACGAGCCTGTCCCGTCGGGATCTGCCGTTCTTGTGGAAGCAGCACGTGGCCCTCGACGTGTCCGAGCTCGCGCGCATCGACCTCCCCGGGGGCCAGGTCGTGCTGGAGGACTTCGGCGCTCCGCGCGCAGGTGGCGCAGGCTCGACGTTCCCGTGGCCGATGCTGGACGCTCACGGTGAGGGGCACGACTTCGGCTGGACGCTCCCTGGCGACAGCGGAGTCAGCGAGTTCTTCTACGTCAACGACGTGCCGGAGGGCTGGTGCTCGCTCACCTACGACGACGGGTCAGGGGTCGGCGTGAGCTTCGACCCGACGTTGTACCCCTCGTGCTGGGTGTTTGCGAGCTACGGCGGCTGGCGCGACCTCGAGGTGGTGGTGCTCGAGCCGTGCACCGGCTACCCCATCTCCGTTGTCGAGGGAGTCGCCGCGGGCACGCACCGGATCCTGCGCGCGGGTGAGACGATCCGAACGTCGCTCACGCTCGTGCTGTACGACGGCCTCAGCTCGGTCACTCATGTGGGCTCGGACGGCGTCGTGAAGGGAGTCCCGTGCTGAGCATCGAGGCCGTCGACATCTTCTACCTCGCGATGCCCGAGGTGCTCGACATCGGTGACGGCAGTCAGGACATGGCTCTGGTGCGCGTCCGGGCCGGTGGGCTGACGGGCTGGGGCGAGTGCGAGGCATCGCCGCTCCCGAGCATCGCCGCGCTCGTCACCCCCGCGTCGCACAGCGCATGCCGTCCCGTCGGGGAATCGGTGCTGGGGCAGCGGGTCGCAGGCCCCGCGGACATCGCCCGCATCGGTGCTCGTGTGGCGGAGCGCAGCCTCGACCTGCTGCAGGCCGCGCACACGTGGTCGGGCATCGAGATCGCCCTGTGGGACCTTCTCGGCAAGTCGTCGGGCGAGCCCGTCCACGCCCTCCTCGGCCAAGGCCCAGCGGTCCCCAAGACGCCGTACGCCTCGCAGCTCTTCGGTGACAGCCCCGAGGAGACCCTCGCCAAGGCGCGGGCCTCGGTCACGGCCGGGTACCGCGCGGTGAAGTTCGGCTGGGGGCCGTACGGCCGGAAGAGCGTCGATGCCGATGCAGCACAGGTGCACGCTGCCCGCGAAGGCCTCGGTGCCGACGGCATCCTGCTCGTCGACGCCGGCACGGTGTGGAACGACGACGTGGACGCGGCCGCAGCCCGGCTGCCCGCGCTGAAGGCTGCAGGCGCGCTGTGGCTCGAGGAGCCGTTCGTCAGCGGCGCCCTCACCTCGTACGCCGCACTTGCGCGCCTGGCCGGTGACCTCGGCCTCGCCGCGGGGGAGGGCGCTCACGATCCGCGGATGGCGCAGCATCTCATCGACCACGGCGGCGTGCGCTTCGTCCAGATCGACACCGGTCGCGTCGGCGGAATCGGCCCTGCTGCAGAGGTGGCCCGCTACGCGGCAGATCACGGCGTCCAGTACGTCAACCACACCTTCACCTCGCACCTCGCTCTCAGCGCGTCGCTACAGCCGTACGCAGCCTCCGAAAGGGACTGGGTGTGCGAGCTCCCCGTCGAGCCGGCGTCGCTCGCCCGGGACCTGGTGCGCAACCCGTTGCCACTGGACGGCGACGGCCGAATCTGCGCACCCGACGGCCCCGGTCTCGGCGTCGATCTCGACCTCGACGCCGTGCAGCGCTATCTCGTCGACGTCGACATCAGCGTCGGCGGCGTCACGCTCTACCGCACGCCCGAGCTCATCGACTGACAGGAGACGGTCAGGTGGATACCGACGCCAGCACGGGCGACACGGGCTTTCGCGGGAGCCGTGCAGTGGTCACGGGTGGTGCGCACGGCATCGGTGCAGCCATCAGTGCACGGCTGCGGTTCGCCGGAGCGCAGGTGGTCGTGCTCGACGTGGAGGAGCCCGACAACGACGGCGAGGCGATCCGTGTGGATCTCGCCGATCCTGACTCGGTGCTAGCCGCCGCAGAGGAGGCTTCGGCACTGCTCGGCGGGGTCGACGTGCTGGTGAACTGCGCGGGCATCGCCTACGTCGCCGACGTCGTCGATCTCGACCTCGCTCGCTACCACCACGTGCTCGCCGTCAACCTGCACGCACCCGTGATGCTCATGCGCGCGTACCTGCCGGGGATGATCGCGCGGGGCTCTGGCCGCATCGTCAACGTCACCAGCGTCCATGCCCGGGCGAGCGAGCCCGGATGCCTCGCGTACGACGTGGCCAAGGCAGGGCTCGAGGCCGCGACGCGGACGGCCGCGGTCGAGTCGACGCGGCACGGGGTCCTGGTGAATGCCGTGGCTCCGGGATTCGTCGCCACCCGCATGGCGATCGTGGACGGCAAGGACGAGCTCGACAGCGACTGGTTCCGCACCGTCTATGTGGAGCACGGTCAGCTGCCGGCAGGTCGCGCCGCCGCGCCGCAGGAGATCGCCGAATCGGTCGCCTGGCTCGCGAGCAGGGCCAACACCTACACCTCGGGGCAGGTGCTCGTGGTCGACGGCGGGCTGACCGCCCGTCTCTGAGCCGGTCAGCGAGACGAGCGGACGACGAGGGACTCCGGCGCCTTGACGTCGAGCACGCGGCCGTCGGCGGCCACCTCGACGTCGATCTCGTGCGACCCGACCCTGAGCCCGCGGACGCTGAGGCGGCCGACCGGCGACGGCGACATGGGGCACAGGTCGACGACGCCGTTCGGGACGTCGGGTGCCAGGCCGAGAACCGCACCCAGCATCGCTACGGACGAGGCGGCGGACCAGGCCTGCGGGCGGCACGACGGTGGGTACGGGTAGGGCCCGAGCCCTGAGGACACTGGGACGCCGGCGAACAGCTCAGGAAGCCGCATGTCGTACGCCGCCCCCACCTCGAGCAGGCCGCGCACGAACGACGCAGCCACGTCGTCGTGGCCACCGGCCGCCAGTCCTCGCACGGCGATGGCCGTGTCGTGCGGCCACACCGAGCCACCGTGATAGCTGAGCGGGCCGAAGCGCGGTGACCGCGAGGTCAGGGTCCGTAGGCCGTAGCCGCTGTCCATGTCGGGGCCTGCGAGCCGGTGGGCGACGACGGCGGACTCCCCGACGTCGAGGAGCCCGGTGTCGAGCAGGTGCCCCATGTTCGAGGCGATGCCGTCGACGAGCCGCTTGTCACGGTCGAGCGCGATGCCGGGGTAGGCACCGAAGTCGTCCTCGGTCCAGAACTGCGCTCGGAAGCGGTCGGACAGACGGGCAGCCCACTCGTCCCACTCGTCGGCGCCGGGCACGCCGTACGCGCGCAGCAGGGTGGCAGCACCGGTGGCCGCCTCGTAGGCGTACGCCTGCACCTCGCACAAGGCGATCGGCGGGTCCGCGAGGCGTCCGTCCGCCCACTGCACCGAGTCGAACGAGTCCTTCCAGCCCTGGTTCCCGAGGCCTCGCCCGGTGCGGTCGACGTACTCGAGGAAGCCGTCGCCGTCGGCGTCGCCGTCATCGCGCATCCAGGCGAGCGCAGCCCGCAGCGTCGGCAGGAGCGCCTGCACCTCGGACGGGTCCGCACCCCACCGCCAGGCGTCGACGAGCAGGCAGATCCACAGAGGCGTGGAGTCGACGGAGCCGAAGTAGACGGGTGGAAGGGCGAGCGTGCCGAGCTCGTGGGTCGAACGTCGCACCTCGTGCAGGATCCGCCCGGGTTGCTCGGCGCTGTCGAGGGCGTAGCCGGTGCCGGCGCGACGGGCGAGGGCGCGCAGCGTGCCCATCGCGAGATCGGTGCCGAGCGGGAGCAGGAACCGGGCCGCCCACACCGAGTCACGGCCGAACAGCGTCAGGAACCATGGTGAACCGGCAGCGAGGAAGTGGTCGTCGCCGTCGCGCAGCAGCAGACCTCGCAGGTCGGCGACACTGACCTCCACGAGGGAGGGAAGGCGGACGTCGTCTGCCGTGATGCTGCACGTCGCCCACGGCGTGCGGTCTGCGGGGGAGAAGCTGTCAGCGGTCTCAGCGCTCTCGCGAGCCTCGACGCGCAGCTCGACGGCCGAGGTCGAACGTGGCGCGAGGTGCATCGTGCACAGGAAGGCCGCAGCGCCACCGGCGCTCTCGAGCGTGACCTCGGCATCCGCGGAGACGGCCGTGACGTCGACCGTGAATCCGTCGTCCGCCGTCCAGCGTGCCCCGCGCCCCATCACGCTCGGTTCGGAATGGGCGAGCCGCAGGTCCTCCCTCACCTGCGACATGGTGGCCAGGTCGGTGGCGACCGTGACCGACACGGTGACCGTGACGGGAGTGAGCGCGTACGACGTGACGCTGATCGCGTCTGCGAACCCGGCTGGGTTGGCCTCGCGGCTGCGTACGAGCGTGACGGTCGGGTCCGGGATGGCATCGCCTGCGCCGGCCACCGACGCGACGAAGTGCGCGGTCGCACCACCGGGCACGCTGCGGGAGAGAGGGACGAGGTCGTAGCCCACGACCTCGATCCGGCACACGGACACGGCGCGGCGATCTGCGACGAAGACGCCCTGGGCCCCGCTCTCGCTGATGTCGCCGGCCGTGTCCGACAGCACCGAGCAGGGCGCTGCCAGTGCGGTGACAAGGTCGTGGAGCGGCGGATGCGGCACGGAGGATCCCTGATGCGACGGAGGTGCTCGGGGCGGGTCGGATCGAGCTCCGCTTGCACGCGATCCTTCCAGTCGGGCGCGCGCTACCACGGGAGAAACGCCACGGAGGAAGGGGGATTCGCGCCGCCGACATGGGTGGCCCTGCGCCCTCGGCGGAGGCAGCTCACGTCATGGGCGACCCGGCGCATCGCCAGGCGTCGCACCTCGTGCTGGACCCGAAGGCCCCCTCAGCCGGTGACGTGACGACATCGCCAGTATCGTCGCCATCCTCGACCTACCCCCACGACCAGGAGGACCCATGAACCCCGACAAGACCGCCGTCGTGCTCGTCGAGTTCCAGAACGACTTCACGAGCGAAGGCGGCACCCTTCACGGCGCCGTCAAGGACGTGATGGCCTCGACCGACATGCTGGCGCACACGCAGGCGGCCGTCGCCGCCGCCCGTGCCGCCGGTGCCACGATCATCCACGCGCCGATCCAGTTCGCCGAGGGCTACGGCGAGCTCACGTCGAACCCGTACGGCATCCTCAAGGGCGTCGTCGACAGCAACTCCTTCGTCAAGGGCAGCTGGGGTGCGGACTTCGTGGCTGAGGTGTCGCCGCAGCCAGGCGACATCGTCCTCGAGGGCAAGCGGGGCCTCGACGCCTTCGCCAGCACCAACCTCGACTTCATCCTGCGCAGCAAGGGGATCGAGACGGTAGCGCTCGGCGGGTTCCTCACGAACTGCTGTGTCGAGTCGACCATGCGCTCGGCGTACGAGAAGGGCTTCGAGGTCGTCACGCTCACTGACTGCGTCGGCGCGACGAGTGCCGAGGAGCACGCCAACGCGATCACCTACGACTACCCGATGTTCTCCAAGCCCATGACGGCCGCCGAGTTCGCCGACACCCTCGGCGGAGCGTCCGCAGAGGACCGGTCCAGCGCCTACTGACGCGCGAGGTCCGGGATCCAGACCCGCCGGCGTCGGGCAACTGCTGCGGTGCAGCAGCCGCCAGGTGCTGGCGTACGACGAGAGGCGCACGATGACGCACGACCTCGACGCTGCTCTGACCACGCTCGTGGAGTCGCTCCCGGACGACGTCGTCGTCCGCGACCAGGATCGCGTGCAGAAGTACCGCTGGGACCGCGCCAACGATCCGGATGCGGGCACGCCGCTGGCCGTCGTGCGGGCCTCGAGCACCGAGCAGGTGCAGGTCGCCGTCCGGTGGGCCGCAGAGCACAACATCGGGATCGTGCCTCGCGGCGCGGGCTCGGGCCTGTCCGGCGGCGCCTCGGCCATCGATGGTGCTCTCGTCATCTCCCTCGAACGCATGACGGCACTGACCATCGACCCGGTCACGCGGATCGCGTACGTCGAGCCGGGCGTGCTGAACATCGACGTGAAGCGCGCCGCGGCGGAGCACGGGCTCTGGTACCCGCCCGACCCGTCGTCGTACGAGATCTGCTCGATCGGCGGGAACGTCGCGACCAATGCGGGCGGCCTGTGCTGCGTGAAGTACGGCGTCACCGGCGACTACGTGCTCGGGCTCACGGTCGTGCTCGCCGACGGTCGTGCGGTCGAGCTCGGGGGTCCAAGGCTCAAGGACGTCGCCGGGCTCGCCCTCACCAAGCTCTTCGTCGGGAGCGAGGGAACCCTGGGCATCGTGACCCGGGCGGTCCTGCGGCTCGTGCCCGCTCAACGTCCTGCCGCGACCCTGGTCGCGACCTTCGCCACTCTCGAGGATGCGACGGCCACCGTGCTCGCCGTCACACGCACGATGCGCCCGTCGATGCTCGAGCTCATGGACCGCACCACCATCAACGCGGTCGAGGACCTGACGCGGATGGGCCTCGACCGCGATGCCGCGGCGATGCTCGTGGTGCAGTCCGACGAGCCGTCTGGTACGGCTGCGCAGGAGATCGCCGAGATCGGCCGCCTGTGCGAGCTGAACTCCGCCATCGAGTGGTTCGCCGCCGACGACGCCGAGACCGGCGAGTCGTTCGTGGTCGCGCGTCGGATGGCGATCCCTGCGCTGGAGCGCCGGGGCACGTTGCTGCTCGAGGACGTCGGCGTACCTCTCACCGAGCTCGGTGCGCTCGTGCGAGGCGTCGAGCGCATCTCGGCCGACTCCGGCATCACGATCGCGGTCATCGCGCACGCCGGCGACGGCAACACCCACCCGTTGGTCGTGTTCGACCCGGCGAACCCCGACGAGGTCGACAGGGCGAGGACGGCGTACGGGCAGATCATGGAGCTCGCGATCGGCCTCGGTGGCACCATCACCGGTGAGCACGGCGTCGGTCGGCTCAAGCGGCCGTGGCTCGTCGACTACCTCGGTGCCGACGTCCTGGAGCTCAACCATCGGGTCAAGGCCGCGCTGGATCCCCTCGGCATCCTCAATCCCGGCGCCGGCCTGTAGCCCAGCTCTGGGCGTCAGCGAGCGACGAGGGGGCGGTGCGGGGTCGCCATGGGGGACAGGTCGAACCGGCCGACCGCAGCGAGGGCCAGCGCGTCCTCGAACGCCAGCGGTCGGCTGAAGATGTAGCCCTGGGCGAAGTCGCACCCGAGGTCGCGCACCGCCGTGGCGCTGTCCCAGTCCTCCACGCCCTCTGCGATCACCGTGAGGTTCATCGCGTGCGCCATGGCGACCACGCCGGCGACGAGGGCGCGTGAGCGCGGGTCGTGCAGCTCGGCCACGAACAGCTTGTCGATCTTCAGGATGTCGACGGGCAGCCGGTGGAGGTAGCCGACGGAGGAGTAGCCGACCCCGAAGTCGTCGATCGCGAGGCGGACTCCCCCCTCGCGGAATCGGGTGAGCGCCGCAACCGTGGGGGCGTCGTTGCCGAGCAGCATGCCCTCGGTCAGCTCGAGCACGAGCCTGACGTTCGGGTCGATGTCACGCAGCTCCCTGACCCTTTGCGCGAGGGCGTCGTCGGTGACCTGCAGAGGGGAGAGGTTGACCCCGAGCGACAGAGGCCGGCCCGCGCGCCGAGCGAGGGCGAGCCCGCCCTGGTGCGCCTGCTCGAGGATCTGACGACCCAGCTGCAGGATCACGCCCGTGCGCTCGGCCGCAGCGATGAATCGGTCGGGCCCGACCGCTCCGAGCACCGGATGCGACCACCGGGCGAGCGCCTCGAAGCCGTCGACGAGACCGGTCCGAAGGTTGACCACGGGCTGGAAGTGGACGCCGATCTCCTCGTCGCGGACAGCGACGCGCACCGCCGCCTCGAGCTCGAGCCGCTCGATCTCGGCGCGGTGCATCGAGGCCTCGAACAGCTCCACACGGCCGTTGCCGCGCGACTTGGCGACGTACATCGCGGTGTCGGCGTTGTTGATCATGGCCGACGCAGTCGGACCGTCCCGCCCGCTGAAGGCGATGCCGATGCTCACCTGCACGAGCAGTGACTGGCCGGCGGTGTCGAAGGGCGCCTCGAGCGACTCGGTGAGGCGCTGCGCGATCGCGATCGCCTGGGCGGCGTCCCTCAGCCCGTGGAGAAGCACCCCGAACTCGTCGCCGCCGAGTCTGGCCGCGGTGTCGCCGGGCCGGAGGCTTGCGACGATGCGGTGCGCGACGAGCAGGAGGAGGTCGTCCCCGACCCGGTGCCCGAGCCTGTCGTTGATGCCCTTGAAGCCGTCGAGGTCGCAGTAGAGCACCGCGATCAGGCCACCCGAGCGACCATCCTCGATCGCAGAGGCGAGACGGTCGGTGAAGACGGCGCGGTTGTGCAGCCCGGTGAGCGCGTCGTGGCGCGCGAGGTAGGTCGTCTCGTCGGCCAGGCGGCGGCGCTGAAAGGCCGCGCTGCCCACGGCGCTGAGGGCCTCGAGTGCAGCACGGTCCTGCTCGGTGAACTCGCGGACGGAGGTCTGGGGACGCGCGACGAGGTACCGGGTGGAGCCGTCGCCCAGCACGACCGGGGCGCTGATCCCCTCGGCTCCTGCGGGCTCGTCGCTCAGGACGACGCTCGTCGAGCGCAGGGTGCGCTCGGCCTGGGCGACCAGCGAAGTGTCGATCTGCTCGTCGGTGTGCCAGTCAGGTGCCTGGGTGGCCGCTTCGAGCAGCCCGAGCACCCGGCGTTGCGCCAGCCGGTTCTCGCTCATGGATCGGACGGCGACCAGGATCGTCGCGACCGGCACCAGGAGCAGCAACAGCGTCCATTCCGGCTGATCGCGCGCGAGGATCGCCGCGAGGTAGCCGAGGGTGTCGACGCTCACGAACGTCGCGAGCGCCAGAGGGACCGACTGCCAGTTCAGGACCGTCCCGATCGAGCAGCCGTCCTCGGTCGCGATGGACACCGCGGTCACGATGAGGTCGAAGGTGAAGTAGACAGCGCACCCGAGCATGATGGCGGCGAGCTGCCCGAGTTCGTTCGCCGGGCCCGGGTCGGTCGCCGTCACGACGACGATGAACAGCGCGCCGCCGAGGATGGTCAGACCCACGTTGAACAGGCGCGATCGCCACGCCTTGCGCTGAGTGAGCATCGCGACCGCAGTGGCCACCGACCACACCCCCAGCGCCTCCCAAGGGTCGACGGTCAGGACGAGGTAGACGAGGACGCACGTCTCGAACCCGATGACGATGTCGCCCGAGCGGTGGGTCAGGGTCAGGGGATAGCGCGCCATCACGAAGACGATGCCGATCGCGGCCAGGCTCTCGACACTCATCGGCTTGTCGCCAAGTCCCACCTTCGCCAGGGCGACGAGAGCGACGGCGACGCCCGCCACGAAGATGCCGATGTCGAGCGCGACCGACACCGAGGCACGGGTAGGTCGCGCGACAGTCACGTAGAACCCCCGTCCGTGGGTCAGGACACTCGACGGTACCCATATCGACGGGCCGGATGCGCGACTTGAGCGGCGCAGGCTTGTGTCGATTCGGTGGCGCCAGGGCACTCCGGGAGCGATCAGCGCGTGGCGAGGGCCCTGATCACGGCGTTGTCGCCGCGGCTCGTGCTCGTGGTGGACCGTACGACGACCCAGACGTCCCGCGCGTCGCCGCGCCGTACGCCAGATCCCGACACAGCCGCGCGGACCTTGAGCAGGGCGGAGCCGCCGGGAGCGACGGAGGGGGTGCGGAAGGTGCCGGCGCGCACGGCGGTGGTCACGTTGCGGCCGGCGTACCAGTAGCTGACCGCGAAGCCGCCGCCGCTGGGGGTGCCCTTCACGCTGAAGGTGTCGGCGCTCAAACCGTCGTTGACGATGCGCACATAGGCACTGCCTGACGTGCTGGCCCAGCGCAAGGACATGGGCATGGTCACGCGCGTCGTTCCGTAGCGGTGGACGCCGAGCCAGTCGCCACCACTGGCCCGACGGAGCTGGGCATCGGGCTGGTGAGCGCTCGCGGCCACGAGATAGCGCAGGCTGCGGCTGGTGCTGTTGCCGGCGGCGTCGGTCGCGGTGACCGTCAGCGTGTGCGCGCCGACGGTGCTCGTGTCCAGCGGCTGACCGGAGGCGCGGGGTGCAGAGCAGGTCTGCAGGCCCGATCCGCCTCGATCGGCGCACGTGTAGTCGGCGACAGCCACCGAACCCTTCAGGAATGCCGCGCCCTCGAACCCGGCCGCCACGGTGGGCGACGTCGCATCCGGCACGACGGCGAGGTCGGCCCGATAGGTGAACCACGGGGTGTCCGGGCTCGTGAGGTCCCAGAGGAGGTCACCCGTGGCGCCCACCTCGCTCGCGACGGCCTTGGTCGAGGAGGCCCAGCCGATGAGCGTGTTGCCCTCGGCGAGGCGCTTGGCCGATCCAGCGAACAAGGCGTACCTGTCGGCGACCGAGTAGTTCCAGACCATCGTCGCCTCGTGCGAGACCGGGTCCAGGGCCCACTCGGTGATACGGGTCGGCGTCCTCGACGTCGTGGCGCCCATCGGATCGGCCGGGTCGATGCACAGGGGACCTTGGTTCCACGCGCCGTTGTCGAACAGAAGGATGTGACCGTTCGGCAGCTCGGACGCGGTGTGCTGGGCGCAGGGGCCGCCGTCCGTGTTGCCCTGCAGGTCGGTGAAGGTGAAGTCGCTGTGCCGTCCGCCAAGGCGCCAGATCACCTGGCCCGCGGCGTACCCGTCGTGCGCGGTGCGGGCCACCTTGAACACGGCGCTCAGGTGCCGGAACGACATCAGGAGGTCGCCGTCGGCCATGACGGCGATGGAGTTGATGTGCGCGTAGTCGGTGGCGAACTGCGTGCCCGCCGTGACCCGGTCGGCGAGCGGGTCGACGTGGTCGGCACTGTTCCACTCGAACATCACCTGGCCGCTGCTGGAGATCTGCTGCACGACGGAGTCGATCAGGCCGCTCGCGGGATCGGGCTCGTAGGCCAGGAGGTAGCGACTGCCGTCAGGACGCAGGAGCGAGTCGTGGCCGTCGGTGTCGGTGAGGCCGACAGTGCGGTGACGGGCGACCTCACGGAACTGCGCGTCGAGCTCGACGACGTCCGTCCCTGTGCGGCCTGCACCCGTCGTGGCGCGGCTGACGGACCAGCGTCCGGCCCCTTCGGGCTTGAGGTCCAAGGACTGCGTGCTGGTGTGGACCCAGACCGGAACGCCCGCGCGGTCGACGGCGGTCTCGAAGAAGGGCGACGGCGTCGTCCAGAGCCCGAGCGTGAGGAGCACGTGGCCCGGTCCGAGAGCGGCGCCGCCCGCCGGGACCGCCGCCGGGACCAGCCGCGGGAACCGCGCCGGGAGGTAGATGAACGTGTGCCGCTCGGTGCCTGCGGAATCGACGAAGAACACAGCGATCTCGTCGCCCTCGCCGAGCCCGCTCACCGACGTGCTGGGCCCGGTCAGGAGGCGGCCGTTCACGTAGACAGTGCCGGCCGGGTCGCTGGTGGACGCAGCGACGACGACCGTGCCGGCAGTCTCGGCCGTCGTGGTGATGCCGTAGCGCGCCACAGCCGGGTCGAACGCGGGATAGGTGGCGACACCTGTGCCGGTCACCGACAGCGCATGCACAGGAACCGGGTCGGCACCGACCTGGGCGGCCCCCGCCGGTGTGGTTGCGGCGACGGCCGGCACGACAAGCAGCGCGGCGACAACGGCGGCCACACGGGGCCCGAGACGATGCATGCGCGCATCCTAAGCACGTCGCCCTCGGTGAGCAGGGTCGAGACACGGGTCGAGCACGAGCACCGTCGGGAGGTAGCGTCCGGGCATGGCGAAGACGAAGAACGACGCCCGGGTGGCGTGGGCCGAGGCCGAAGAGGAGTACCGCAAGGTCATCGCGCCGTACGCCGTGGGCTTCGGCGCCGAGCCGATCGACCGCGCCGCGCTCGTGATCATCTCCAAAGCACGGGGGAAGGCCGAGCGGTGCCTCGACGCGTACGTGCGACGCGAGCTCGGCTGAGCGGGCAGCTCAGGCCTTGTGCACGATGTTCGTGCGCGCACCCGGCTGAGCCGCCCCGACCGCCGCGGCGAGCACCTCGACGCTCGCGACCCCGGACGTGACCGCGGGCTCGCGCAGGATGACCCAGACGGCACGGACGTCCTCGGTGCCAAGGTTCTCGAGGCGGTGCGGCTCGGACGCGTCGAACGTGATGGTGTCGCCCGCCCGCAGCGTCCATGTGTCGAACAGGTGGTGGAACGTCAGCTCGCCGGACTCGACGTACGCGCACTCGAAGCCCTCGTGCTGGGAGAACTTCCCCGACTTGCCCGAGCTGCTGCCCGGGCGGTAGGTCACGAGGATGAACTCCAGCCCCGGGGGAGCGAGGTTCGACAGCTTCTCCCACGTGACGCCGGACTCGAGCTCGATGGTGGTGCGCTCACCCGGGTTGAGCACCGGGCCGAGGTGGGCGCCGGGGCGGCGGGTGGGCGCTGACGGACGAGGTGCCACCGAGCTCCGGGCCGTGGTGCCCGAGGCGGCGACCTCGATCGTCTCGGACTCGTTCTCGAACAGGTCGTCGAGCGTCAGCCCGAGCTCGTTCACGAGCTTGTACAGCGTCGCGACCGAGGCACGGCACCGGTCGTTCTCTACCTGCGACAGCATGCTCGCGGAGACGCCGACACGGCTGCCGAGCTCGCGCAGCGAGAGCCCGAGCTCGTGGCGGCGGGCGCGGAGTCGTGGCCCAGCGGCTGCCTGCATGTGCGTCACCCCTCGCGACGTCGGCTCCGCGCGGCGGCGGCCCCCAGAAAGTTCATCGGCACTGTACTGCACGCAGGTCGCGGGAAGGCTCATCGGGGAGCCACGGATCACGGTGTTCCCAGCACGAGACGCCGTGGCCGGGCGGCAGCCCGGACCCACCCTTCCGTGGGTGGCCAGAACGCCGTTGAACAGATGTAAAGAAATACTTGACGCTGTTCTGCGGCGTCCCTACAGTCGGCGCATCGCCGCCCGGTCCCGGGCGGCCGCGCCAGGAGGACGTCGTGGGAGAGCAGACCAGGCAGGGCACCGCCGTCATCCTCGGCGGCACGTCGGGCATCGGCCTGGAGCTGGCAGCGAGGCTCGCATCAGACGGGATGTCCGTCGTCATCTCCGGCCGAGACGCCGCTCGCGCCCAGGCGGTGGCCGCAAGCGTCGGCGCGAACGTCTCGGGTATCGCCGTCGACCTGGCCGAGCCGGCCAGGATCGCCGATGCTCTGGCCGACATCGAGAGCGTCGACCACCTGGTCGTAGCAGCCATCGAGCGCGATGCCAACGGCATCAAGGAGTACGACGTCGCCCGCGCCACGCGCCTGGTGACCCTCAAGCTCGTCGGCTACGCCGAGGCGGTGCACGTTCTGCACGAGCGATTCACGGCCGACGCGTCGATCGTGCTGTTCGGCGGCCTCGCGATGTTGCGCCCGTACCCGGGCTCGACCACTGTCACGACGGTCAACGGCGGCATCAGCTCGATGGTGCGCACCCTCGCGAGCGAGCTGGCGCCCGTCCGCGTGAACGCGCTCCACCCCGGGATCGTCGGCGACAGCCCGGAGTGGAAGGACAAGGACCTCAGCATGGTCGTCGGGCGCACCCCCATCGGGCGCACGGTGACGATGGGCGAGATCGTGGACGCGACGCTGTTCCTCCTCGACAACGGCGGGGTGAACGCGGTCAACCTCCTGGTGGATGGCGGCACGATGGTCCGCTGACCCGTGACCCTCCCACTGGACCCTGCAGCATCGAGGACCGGAGACGCTCGATGTACCACGTGACCCGAATCGACGAGACCGAGAACGTGCTGCCATCGGCGTACGCCGACCGGTCCCGTGGCTTCTCGCGCCAGCAGCTCGTGGGCAAGGCGCAAGGCTCGCCGCACATGGGCCTGTACGTCTGCACGCTCGAGCCCGCGGGCCACGTCGAGGCCGTCGTCCACTCGTTCGAGCTCAGCATCTACGTCCTGAGTGGCGAGCTGGTCGTCACGATGCTCGGCGCCTCCACCGCGCTCGGCGTCGACGACTGCATCGCCGTCCCCGTCGGAGTCGCCTACTCCGTGCGCTCCGGGCGTGGCCCGGCGTCGTGGCTGCTCATGACGGCGCCGGCGCCGTTCGAGGACACCCGGCGCACCGACACCTTCTTCACCGGCGAGCAGCTCGAGGCGACGGCATCCGCCGCCAACGACGTGCGAGACCCGCGCAACCAGCATGCGTTCAGCTTCGACCCCGCGTCGATGGACCTCGACAACCTCGCGGTCGGTTCCCAGGTCGACGCCCCGCAGGTGTCGGCGAGCATGGCGACGGCGCTGCTGGCCTACAGCGGCATCGGAGTGCGGATGCTGGTCGACCAGCGTCTGCGCGCGCAGCTGCACACCATGTTCATGGTGCAGTACCAGCCCACGGCGATCGCCCATCCGCACGACCATCCCTTCGAGGAGGCGTACGTGATGGTCCGGGGCGAGGTGCACGCGCTTGTCGAGGGCGACGAGCTCGTGCTGCGCCCCGGAGACGTTCTCTGGGCTGGCGTCGGGGCCGACCACGGGTTCCACAACCGTGGAAGTGGTCTCGTACGATGGATCGAGACGCAGGCGCCTCAGCCTCCCGCCCAGCACTCTTACCGGTTCAACCGCGACTGGGAGTACCTCGCCAAGGTGCTCGAGAGCGGTCACTGACCCCGCGGGAGTGGGAACGGTACGGCGGAGGGCGGCGGCGGCGCGCGCCCCCGCCACCAGGGCCGCCCCGGCGGCCGGGCGATCGCCCACCACCACCAAAAACCCCACCACCACGCCCCGACCCCCCCCGCCGCCCCCCCACCCCCCCCCGCAACCCCCGCGCCAAAAAGCCCCC
>JBBQAY010000001.1:0-119234 GCA_038316965.1 Candidatus Nanopelagicales bacterium | reverse complement strand
CAGTTCGACGGGCGCGGCAACTACACCTTCGGTCTCAACGAGCAGTCGATGTTCCACGAGATCGACCAGGACGCCATCGACCGCGTCCGAGGCATGGACATCACGGTGGTCACCACCGCGTCCACCGACGACGAGGGCCGTGCGCTCCTGAAGCACCTCGGCTTCCCCTTCAAGGAGAACTGACCGTGGCGAAGACTGCTCTGATCAACAAGGCGAACAAGAAGCCCAAGTTCGCCGTCCGTGGCTACACCCGGTGCAACCGTTGCGGCCGTCCGCACTCGGTCTACCGCAAGTTCGGCCTCTGCCGGATCTGCCTGCGCGAGATGGCGCACGCCGGCGAGCTGCCGGGCATCACCAAGAGCTCCTGGTAACAACCCCCCGACGCCGAAGGTCCCGCTCGAGGTACGAGCGGGATACCACGGTGAGAGAGGCCCTTCGGCCATGACGATGACTGACCCGATCGCAGACATGCTGACGCGTCTGCGCAACGCCAACACGGCGTACCACGACGCAGTCGTGATGCCCCACTCGAAGATCAAGGCTGGTATCGCCGAGATCCTCAAGCAGGAGGGGTACATCGCCGGCTGGCGCGTCGAGGACGCCGAGGTCGGCAAGAGCCTCGTGCTCGACCTCAAGTTCGGCCCGAGCCGCGAGCGCTCGATCGCCGGCGTCCGCCGCGTGTCCAAGCCTGGTCTTCGCGTGTACGCGAAGAGCACCGCGCTGCCCAAGGTCCTCGGTGGCCTCGGCGTCGCGATCATCTCCACGTCGTCCGGTCTGCTGACTGACAGGCAGGCCGCCAAGAAGGGTGTAGGTGGGGAAGTCCTCGCCTACGTCTGGTAGCGGGAAGGAGTACTCAGCATGTCGCGCATCGGTCGTCTGCCCATCTCCGTCCCGTCTGGCGTATCCGTCGACATCGACGGCTCCACGGTCACGGTCAAGGGCCCCAAGGGCACCCTCAAGCACGAGGTCGCCAGCCCCATCGAGGTCGCCAAGGACGAGGACGGCACCGTCACGGTGACCCGTCCCAACGACGAGCGGCTCTCGCGCTCGCTCCACGGCCTCACCCGCACCCTGGTGTCGAACATGGTCGTCGGCGTGACCGACGGCTACACCAAGGCCCTGGAGATCTCGGGCACTGGTTACCGCGTCGTCGCCAAGGGCTCGGACCTCGAGTTCGCCCTCGGCTACAGCCACCCCATCAACATCGAGGCGCCCGACGGCATCTCGTTCGCCGTGGAGAGCCCCACCAAGTTCTCCGTCTCCGGCATCGACAAGCAGCAGGTCGGCGAGGTCGCCGCCAAGCTGCGCAAGCTGCGCAAGCCTGACCCGTACAAGGGCAAGGGTGTGCGCTACGCCGGCGAGGTCATCCGCCGCAAGGCCGGAAAGGCGGGTAAGTAAGCCATGCCGATCGTCACAAAGCTCGGCTCGGGCAACAAGAAGGCGGTGGCGCGCAAGCGTCGCCACACCCGGGTCCGCAAGAAGGTCACCGGCACGACCGTTCGTCCGCGCCTGGTCGTCAGCCGCTCGGCTCGTCACCTGTTCGTTCAGGTTGTCGACGACAGCGACGGCACCACGCTCGCGTACGCCTCGACCATGGAGGCCGACCTCCGTGCGTTCGACGGTGACAAGAGCGCCAAGGCCAAGAAGGTCGGGGAGCTGGTCGCCGAGCGCGCCAAGTCCGCCGGCATCGACACCGTGGTCTTCGACCGCGGTGGCAACAAGTACCACGGCCGCGTCGCGGCCCTCGCCGACGGCGCCCGCGAGGGCGGCCTCGCGTTCTGACGCGAACGACGAATACGAAGGAAGAGGTAGTCATGGCTGCAGCCCAGCGCCGCGGAGGCGGCGCCGGCGGCAACGAGCGGGGCGGTCGCGATCGACGCGACGGCAAGGGTCCCGTGGCGGAGAAGTCCGCCTTCGTCGAGCGCGTCGTCACGATCAACCGCGTGGCCAAGGTCGTCAAGGGCGGTCGTCGCTTCAGCTTCACGGCCCTCGTGGTCGTGGGTGACGGCGACGGCACGGTCGGCGTCGGCTACGGGAAGGCCAAGGAGGTGCCCGCGGCGATCGCCAAGGGCGTCGAGGAGGCCAAGAAGAACTTCTTCAAGGTTCCCCGTATCCAGGGCACGATTCCCCACCCCATCACCGGTGAGGCCGCTGCGGGCGTCGTCCTGCTGCGTCCGGCTGCCCCGGGTACCGGCGTCATCGCCGGTGGTCCGGTGCGCGCCGTGCTGGAGTGCGCCGGGATCCACGACGTGCTGAGCAAGTCGCTCGGCTCGGACAACGCGATCAACGTCGTCCACGCGACGGTCGCGGCCCTCAAGGGCCTCGAGCGTCCCGAGGAGGTCGCGGCCCGCCGTGGCCTGCCCCTCGAGGACGTCGCCCCGGCCGCGCTGCTGCGCGCCCGTGCCGCTGGTCTGGCGGGTGCGTGATGGCTCGGCTCAAGGTCACGCAGCTCCGGTCGACGATCGGTGGCAAGCAGAACCAGCGCGACTCCCTGCGTTCGCTGGGGCTCAAGCGCATCGGTGACGTCGTGGTGAAGGAGGACCGTCCCGAGATCCGTGGGATGGTCAACGTCGTCTCCCACCTCGTCAAGGTCGAGGAGGTCGACTGATATGACTCTCAAGGTTCACCACCTGCGCCCGGCTCCGGGCGCCAAGACTGCCAAGACCCGCGTGGGTCGTGGTGAGGCGTCCAAGGGCAAGACCGCTGGTCGCGGTACCAAGGGCACCAAGGCCCGCTACCAGGTTCCTGCGTCCTTCGAGGGCGGGCAGATGCCGCTGCACATGCGGCTGCCCAAGCTCAAGGGCTTCAAGAACCCCAACAAGGTCGAGTTCCAGGTCGTCAACGTGGCCCAGCTCGCCACCCTCTTCCCCGAGGGCGGCACCGTGGGCGTCGACGAGCTGATCGCTGCCGGTGCGGTTCGCAAGAACCTGCCCGTCAAGATCCTCGGCAACGGCGAGATCAGCGTGAAGCTGCAGGTCAGCGTCCACGCGTTCTCCGACGTCGCCAAGAGCAAGATCACCTCGGCCGGCGGCTCGGCCACCGAGCTGTAGGCCTGAGCACCGAGCGCGAAGCACTCCAGCACCTGGAAGGGCGTCCCGGCATCGTCATCGACGCCCGGGGCGCCCTTCGCGGTTCGGCTGTTAGGCTCACGAAGCCTGTGGGGGTCTCCTCCTCGGGTGCGCACCACACCCGCGCGGCGCACCGCCGCGCGGCCGGATCGTCGTCACACCGGATGCCGTTCGGGCATCCATCTGGAGGGGCTCGTGCTTTCCGCGTTCGCGTCGGCGTTCCGTACGCCGGACCTGCGCAAGAAGCTTCTGTTCACCCTCGGCATCATCGCGCTGTTCCGCCTCGGGTCGGTCGTGCCGACGCCGGGCGTGGACTACACCGCGATCCAGCGATGCATCGAGCAGGTGCAGGACAATTCCCTCTACGGGATGATCAACCTGTTCAGTGGCGGAGCGCTGCTGCAGCTGTCGGTGTTCGCGCTGGGGATCATGCCGTACATCACGGCGTCGATCATCATCCAGCTGCTCACCGTCGTGATCCCCCGGCTGGAGTCCCTGCGTCAGGAGGGCCAGGCCGGTCAGGCTCAGCTGACGCAGTACACCCGCTACCTCACGGTGGCGCTGGCGATCCTGCAGTCCACCGGCATCGTCGCCCTCGCGCGCGTGCCAGGTCGCCTGTTCTCCGGCTGCAACGAGACGATCCTCGTCAACGAGTCGATCGTCCTCATCATCCAGATGATCCTGGTGATGACGGCCGGCACCGCCGTCATCATGTGGCTCGGCGAGCTCATCACCGACCGCGGCGTCGGCAACGGCATGTCGCTGCTGATCTTCACCTCGATCATCTCGACGTTCCCCGGCCAGCTCTGGCAGATCTGGACCATCAACGGCCTCTTCACCTTCGCGATGGTGCTGCTCGTGGGTGTCGCCACGATCGCTGGTGTGGTCTACGTCGAGCAGGCCCAACGGCGAATCCCCGTTCAGTACGCCAAGCGCATGGTGGGCCGGCGCATGTACGGCGGCACCAGCACGTACATCCCGCTCAAGGTCAACATGGCCGGCGTCATCCCGGTCATCTTCGCCTCGTCGCTGCTGTACGTGCCCCAGCTCATCGTGCAGCTCTCGGGCAGCCAGGGCTCGGTGGCGCAGTGGGTGCTGCAGAACTTCTCGCGCGGCGAGGAGCCCCTGTACCTGCTCGCGTACTTCCTGCTCATCGTCTTCTTCACGTACTTCTACGTCGCGATCACGTTCAACCCCGTCGAGGTGGCCGACAACATGAAGCAGTACGGCGGCTTCGTGCCCGGCATCCGCGCCGGCAAGCCGACTGCTGAGTACCTCGACTACGTGCTGACCCGGATCACCTTGCCGGGAGCGCTCTACCTCGCGGTGATCGCCATCATCCCGTTCGTCGCGTTCGCGTTCCTCGGCGTCGGGCAACGCTTCATCTTCGGTGGCACCTCCCTGCTGATCATGGTGGGAGTGGGCCTCGATACGGTGAAGCAGATCGAGTCGCAGCTTCAGCAGCGCAACTACGAGGGGTTCCTGCGTTGACACGAGTGGTTCTCATGGGCCCGCCAGGCGCGGGCAAGGGCACACAGGCCGTCGTCGTGGCCGAGCGTCTGGGCATCCCCCACGTCTCGACCGGTGACATCTTCCGCGCCAACGTGTCCCAGGGAACCCCGCTCGGTGTCGAAGCTCAGCGCTACATGGACGCCGGCGACTACGTGCCGGACTCCGTCACCAACGAGATGGTCCGCGACCGCCTCGCCCAGGACGACGCCTCCCGCGGCTTCCTGCTCGACGGCTACCCCCGCACGGTCGCGCAGGTTCAGGAGCTCGCCGACATGCTCGCCGAGCGTGGAACCGCGATCGACCACGTCGTCGAGCTCACGGTCGACATCGACGAGGTCGTCGGGCGCCTGCTCAAGCGCTCGGCCGAGCAGGGCCGCAGCGACGACACCGAGGACGTCGTACGCCGTCGTCTCGAGGTCTACGTCGAGCAGACCGCGCCCCTCACCGCCGTCTACGCCGAGCAGGGGCTCCTCGTGCAGGTCGACGGCATGGGCTCGGTCGACGAGGTCACCGCTCGGGTGCTCGTCGCGCTCGGTGTCTGAGCAGCGGTTGCAGGTCTGATGTTCCGTCGTACCAACCGCATCGAGGTCAAGTCGCCCGAGCAGATCCTGCTCATGCGCCAGGCCGGGCTCGTCGTGGGCCGCACCCTCGAGCTCCTGCGCACGAGCGTGCTCCCGGGCGTCACCACGGGGCAGCTCGACGCCATCGCGGAGGAGTCGATCCGATCGGCCGGCGCCACGCCGTCCTTCCTCGGCTACCACGGCTATCCCGGCTCGATCTGCGCGTCGGTCAACGACGAGGTCGTGCACGGCATCCCTGGCGACCGCGTGCTCGTCGAGGGCGACCAGATCTCCATCGACTGCGGGGCGATCGTCGACGGCTGGCACGGCGACGCGGCGATCACGGTGTCGGTCGGGGAGGTCGACCCGGCCTTCGTCGAGCTCTCACGGGTCACCGA
This sequence comes from Candidatus Nanopelagicales bacterium, assembly GCA_038316965.1. Lineage (GTDB taxonomy): Bacteria > Actinomycetota > Actinomycetes > S36-B12 > CAIYMF01 > Longivirga. The sequence goes on along the minus strand of JBBQAY010000001.1, from coordinate 113,696 downwards.
GGACGCACTCTGGCGGGGACTCGCCGCGGCCCTGGTCGGAGGGACGGTGCGCGACATCGGCATCGCCGTCGAGGCGTACGTCCGGGCCCAGCCCGGCGGTGACGACTACGGCATCGTCGAGGAGTACGTCGGTCACGGGATCGGCACCTCGATGCACATGGAGCCGAACGTCCCCAACTACGACCACGGCGGCAAGAGCCCGGGGCTCGTGCCCGGCATGGCGCTGGCGGTCGAGCCGATGGTGTGCGCCGGCAGCCGCATGACGCGGACGCTCGGTGACGACTGGACCGTCGTGACCGAGGACGGCCGGCGCGCGTGCCACTGGGAGCACACGGTCGCCCTCACGGACGAGGGCCCGTGGGTGCTGACCGCCCTGGACGGCGGAGCCGCCCGGTTCGCCGCCCTCGGCGTGTCCAGCCCCGCTGCCACCCGCCCCTGAGCCGGCTGCGGCAGGCCGGATGGCCGATCGTGAGCCCGAGATGCCCGGTATGTCGGCCGTGGCCGGACCATGATCACCGGATTAGTCCCCGGGGGCCCCTCTGGCGTAGACTCGCTCCTCGGCTCATGTGAGTCGCAAACTGTCACGCCCACGGTCCTGCCCTGCAGGCCTGTGAGCAGCGCGGGGAGCGTCTCCCGGGGTCGCCAAGGTACTACTGCCGACACGGACGAAGTGCGAGGACATGCCCAAGAAAGACGGTGCCATCGAGCTCGAAGGCACGATCACGGAGTCTCTTCCGAACGCCATGTTCCGGGTAGAGCTCGACAACGGGCACAAGGTCCTCGCGCACATCAGCGGGAAGATGCGGATGCACTACATCCGGATCCTTCCCGATGACCGGGTCGTCGTGGAGCTCTCGCCCTACGACCTCACCCGCGGCCGGATCGTCTACCGCTACAAGTAAGCCAGCACCACCTCCGTCCACCCCTAGACGCACGGGCGCACGAGCCGCCTGGCCCGTACACCCGTGGAGAGACAGATGAAGGTCAACCCGAGCGTCAAGAAGATCTGCGACAAGTGCAAGGTGATCCGCCGTCACGGTCGGGTCATGGTCATCTGCGAGAACCCGCGCCACAAGCAGCGTCAGGGCTGATCGCAGGCCGGGAGCGATCCCGGTCGTCGCACAGCACACGCAGTACCCGACCCCCGCGCAGCCCACGTGCCGCGTGCGGGACGCCACCCTCGGCCCGGAGGCCGAGGACCCACCTAGGCGGGTGGGACCGGTACTGCTCCGAGACCTCCGGACGAACTGGAAGAGAGAAACCGCCCGATGGCACGTCTCGTTGGCGTCGACCTCCCCCGCGACAAGCGGCTCGAGGTTGCGCTCACCTACATCTACGGGGTCGGCAAGACCCGTGCGCAGCAGACGCTCGACGCAACCGGCATCAGCCCGGACGTCCGCGTGAAGGACCTCTCTGACGAGGACCTGATCAAGCTGCGCGAATGGCTCGAGGCCAACTACAAGACCGAGGGTGATCTCCGTCGCGAGGTCGCCGCTGACATCCGCCGCAAGGTGGAGATCGGTTGCTACCAGGGCATCCGTCACCGCCGTGGACTCCCGGTCCGCGGACAGCGCACGCACACCAACGCGCGCACCCGCAAGGGACCCAAGAAGACCGTGGCCGGCAAGAAGAAGGTCGGCAAGAAGTAGTAGTCCGACGGTCCTGACGGCATCCCTGCCGCGACCGAAGGGCCGATGACCTCAACCAGAACGGATAGTTAATGCCTCCGAAGAGCCGTACGGCTGCGGGCGCCAAGAAGGTGCGCCGCAAGGAGAAGAAGAACGTGGCCCTCGGCCACGCGCACATCAAGAGCACGTTCAACAACACCATCGTCTCGATCACGGACCCGACCGGTGCTGTGATCGCGTGGGCCTCGTCGGGTCAGGTGGGCTTCAAGGGCTCGCGCAAGAGCACCCCCTTCGCAGCCCAGCTCGCCGCTGAGGCGGCTGCCCGCCGTGCCATGGAGCACGGCATGAAGAAGGTCGACGTCTTCGTGAAGGGCCCGGGTTCGGGCCGCGAGACCGCGATCCGTTCGCTTCAGGCGGCGGGCCTCGAGGTCGGCACGATCCAGGACGTCACCCCCAGCCCCCACAACGGCTGCCGCCCGCCCAAGCGCCGCCGCGTCTGACCCGCGAGAGAGAGACTTTCCCACCATGGCCCGTTACACCGGGGCGGACTGCAAGCGCTGCCGCCGCGAGAAGACCAAGCTGTTCCTCAAGGGCGCGAAGTGCGATTCGCCGAAGTGCCCGATGGAGTCGCGTCCCTACCCGCCCGGCCAGCACGGCCGCGGTCGTACCAAGGACAGCGAGTACCTGCTGCAGAAGCGCGAGAAGCAGAAGTGCGCGCGCATCTACGGCGTGCTCGAGAAGCAGTTCCGCGGTTACTACGAGGAGGCCCAGCGCAAGCAGGGCAAGACCGGTGAGAACCTGCTGCGCATCCTCGAGACCCGCCTCGACAACGTCGTGTACCGCGCCGGCTTCGCCGCCAGCCGTGACATGGCCCGCCAGTTCGTGCGTCACGGCCACATCACCGTGAACGGCAAGAAGGTCGACATCCCGTCCTTCCGCGTCTCGGCCAACGACATCGTCGAGGTCCGTGCCGCGAGCCGCGAGCTCACGCCGTTCGTGGTCGCCCACGCGCAGCTCGGTGAGCGCTCGGTGCCCGCCTGGCTCGAGGTCATCCCGTCGCGCATGCGCGTGCTCGTCCACTCCCTGCCCGAGCGGTCGGTCATCGACACGCAGGTGCAGGAGCAGCTGATCGTCGAGCTCTACTCGAAGTGACGTGGGTCGGCACCTGCCTCAGGGCAGGTGCCGGCACCGGCACCACCACCGCCACTTGTATGCAGGCGTCAAATAGCGGGCGCCTCGGAAGAAGGACAACCACGTGCTGATCGCCCAGCGTCCGACCCTCGCCGAAGAGCAGATCTCGGAGTTCCGCTCACGCTTCATCATGGAGCCGCTCGAGCCCGGTTTCGGCTACACCCTCGGCAACTCCGTCCGCCGTACCCTCCTGTCGTCGATCCCCGGTGCCGCTGTCACCAGCGTCCGCATCGACGGCGTCCTGCACGAGTTCACCACCGTGCCGGGCGTCAAGGAGGACGTCACCGAGCTCATCCTCAACATCAAGCAGCTGGTCGTCTCCTCGGAGCACGACGAGCCCGTCGTGATGTACCTGCGCAAGCAGGGCCCCGGTGCTGTGACCGCCGCCGACATCGCGCCCCCCGCCGGCGTCGAGGTGCACAACCCGAACCTCCACCTCGCCACCCTGAACGACAAGGGCAAGCTCGAGATGGAGCTCGTCGTCGAGCGTGGCCGCGGATACGTCTCCGCCGCGCAGAACAAGCAGCCCGGCCAGGAGATCGGCCGCATCCCTGTCGACTCGATCTACAGCCCCGTCCTCAAGGTCACGTACAAGGTCGAGGCCACCCGTGTCGAGCAGCGCACGGACTTCGACCGCCTCGTGATCGACGTCGAGACCAAGCAGTCGATGACGCCGCGTGACGCCGTCGCCTCTGCCGGCAAGACCCTGGTCGAGCTCTTCGGCCTCGCCCGCGAGCTCAACATCGACGCCGAGGGCATCGACATCGGCCCGTCGCCCGCCGACGCGTTCGTCGCCGAGCAGCTCTCGACGCCGATCGAGTCGCTCGACCTCACGGTGCGCTCGTACAACTGCCTCAAGCGTGAGGGTATCCACACGGTGGGCGAGCTCATCGGTCGCTCCGAGGCCGACCTGCTCGACATCCGCAACTTCGGCTCCAAGTCGATCGACGAGGTCAAGGCCAAGCTCGCGACCCTGGGCCTCGCGCTCAAGGACAGCCCGCCTGGGTTCGACCCGACCACGGCCGTCAGCTTCTACGACGACGACGACCAGGGGTACGCCGAGGACGAGCAGCTCTGACGAGCTGACAACCCCCCGACGGCCTTTCACTCCAGGAGACTTCACATGCCTACCCCCACCAAGGGTGCCCGCCTCGGCGGCAGCCCGGCGCACGAGCGGCTGATGCTCGCGAACCTCGCCACGGCGCTGTTCGAGCACGGCAAGATCACGACCACCGAGGCCAAGGCCAAGCGCCTTCGCCCGCTGGCCGAGCGCCTCATCACCCACGCCAAGCGTGGCGACCTGCACGCGCGTCGTCGCGTGCTCGCCGTCATCCGTGACAAGGGTGTCGTCCACGAGCTCTTCGCCGAGATCGGTCCGCGCTACGCGACCCGTCCCGGTGGCTACACCCGCATCACCAAGATCGGTCCGCGCAAGGGCGACAACGCGCCCATGGCCGTGATCGAGCTCGTGGAGCCGCTCGCCGAGGCGGTCGTGGCCGAGGCCACCGGCGCCGCGAAGCGCGCCGCCAAGGAGAAGGCTGCCAAGGAGACCACGGCTGCCGCTCCGGCCGCTGCCGAGGTCGTCGAGGCTCCTGAGGTCGAGGCTCCTGAGGTTGAGACCGTCGAGGCAGAGGCCGTCGAGGCTGACGTGGTCGAGGCTGCCGAGACCGACACCGCCGAGGTCACCGAGGAGGCTGCCGACGAGGCCGCCGCCGAGGACACCGACAAGGCCTGAGCGCCCTGAACGCCGGCACGCATCGCACCGAGCCCGTCACCCCGCGAGGAGGTGGCGGGCTCGTGCGTTCTGAGCAGGTCCGGCTCCGCCTGGGCATCGCGTACGACGGCACCGACTTTGCAGGCTGGGCCAAGCAGCCTGGGCTGCGCACGGTGCAGGGCGAGCTCGAGTCGGCGCTGGCGATGGTGCTGCGAGCGACCGAGCCGGTTCGCATCGCCGTCGCCGGTCGTACCGATGCCGGCGTGCACGCCCGAGGACAGGTGGCGCACGCCGACGTCGAGCGGGACCGGTGGGAGGCGTTGGCCGCGCGGGGCGCCGACCTGCCTGCGCGCCGCCTCGGCGGAGTGCTGGCGGCCGACCTGCGCGTGCACGAGATCGGGATCGCGCCCGAAGGCTTCGAGGCGCGCTGGTCGGCGCTGTCGCGGTCGTACGCGTATCGCGTGTCCGACGTACCCGGCGGGTCCGACCCGCTGCTGCGCTCGCACGTGCTGCACCACACCGGGCCGCACAACACTCCGCTCGATGTCGAGGCGATGAACGCCGCGGCCGAGGCACTGCTCGGTGAGCACGACTTCGCGTCGTTCTGCCGGCGTCGCGCAGGCGCGAGCACCGTGCGCTCGGTGTTCGAGCTGAGGTGGGAGCGCGAGCCCGAATCGGGCCTCGTCGTCATGCACGTGCGGGCGGACGCCTTCTGCCACTCGATGGTGCGTGCGCTGGTGGGCGTGCTGCTGCCGGTGGGCGACAGCCGTCGCCCGGTCGACTGGCCCCGCACGGTGCTCGCGCGGATCCGCCGCGAGCCCGACGCGGAGGTGGCGCCCCCCAGGGGGCTCTGCCTCGAACGGGTCGAGTACCCCCCTGACGACAAGCTCGCGGCACAGGCCGAGAGCGCGCGCCGCTTCCGCGGTGACGACATCCTCGCCGGGCGCGACGTGGGTCAGGATCCCGACTCGACCGACTGACCCCGGCGAACGCCGCGCATCCCGCTCCGTGAAGGGGCAGGCTCGTGGTGGAAGCAGGGAGGTGAGCGCCGTGCGTGTCGTGGTAGCACTCGGTGGCAATGCCCTCGCCAGGCGCGGCGAGCCGATGACGGTCGCGAACCAGCGGGCGAACGTGCGCGTCGCGTGCCGAGCGTTGGCTCCTGTCGCGATGGAGCACGAGCTGGTCGTCTCGCACGGCAACGGCCCGCAAGTGGGGCTGCTGTCGCTGCAGGCGTCGTCGTACGACGAGGAGTCGACGTACCCGTTCGACGTGCTCGGTGCACAGACCGAGGGGATGATCGGCTACTTCATCGAGCAGGAGCTCGGCAACCTGCTGCCGTTCGAGACTCCGATCGCCACCATCCTCACGATGATCGAGGTCGACGCCGACGACCCGGCGATGAAGAACCCCACGAAGTTCGTCGGCCCGGTCTACGACGAGGCCGCGGCGCACCGGATCGCCACGGAGCGCGGGTGGACGGTCAAGCGGGACGGCGACCACTGGCGACGCGTGGTGCCCTCGCCCGTGCCGCGTCGGATCTTCGAGATCCGGCCGATCACGCAGCTCCTCGACTCCGGCACGGTCGTAATCTGCACCGGTGGCGGTGGCATCCCCACGATGTACCTCGCCGACGAGCGCCTCGACTTCGAGGACGACCACAATCCGCGCACCCTCGTCGGTGTCGAGGCTGTGATCGACAAGGACCGCTCGTCCGCCGTCCTCGCCCGCGACCTGCGCGCGGACGCCCTCGTGATCGCGACCGATGCGCCCGCGGTGTATCTCGACTACGGCACCTCCACGCAGCGGGAGGTCGCGACGGCCTCGCCCGATGCGATCTCGGCGTACGACTTCGCGGAGGGATCGATGGGGCCCAAGGTCGAGGCGGCGTGCGAGTTCGCGCGGTCGGCTCCCGGGCGGTTCGCCGCCATCGGGGCGCTGGCAGACATCCGCGGCATCCTCGCCGGCACCCACGGCACCCGTATCAGCACCGACGTCGAGGGCCTCACCCTCCGCTGAGCGCGGCGTCGGACGTCGGTAGGCGTCGTGGAGAGCGCGTTCTGACCTCCGCTTCCGGTGACCTGCCGAAGGGGTGGTCGGATCGCGTCGCCCGCAGCGCGCTCTGACGTCCGCTCGCCCCAGCAGGTAACCCGTTAGGCGGTGGGGCGGCGTACGGGCGAGAATCGCGCCTCGTGGGTCACGTCGAGGTCGCCAAGGTCACGCACACGCTCCCGGACGGGCGCGTGCTGCTCGACGAGGTGGGCTTCCGCGTCGCTGACGGCGCCAAGGTCGCGCTCGTCGGCGCGAACGGTGCCGGCAAGACCACGCTCATGCGCCTCGTCTCCGGCGATCTCGACGCGCAGGACGGCGCCATCGTCCGCTCGGGCGGCCTCGGGGTGATGCGCCAGTTCATCGGCCAGGTGCGCGACGAGTCGACCGTGCGCGACCTCCTCGTGTCGGTGTCGCCGCCGGCCGTGCAGGCCGCGGCTCGCGCGCTCGAGCAGGCTGAGCTCGCCATGATGGAGACCGACGACGTGACCACTCAGATGGCCTACGCGCAGGCCATCTCCGACTGGTCCGACGTCGGCGGCTACGACTCCGAGGTGCTGTGGGACGTCTGCACCGTGGCAGCGCTCGGCATCCCGTTCGACAAGGCGCAGTACCGCGAGACCCGCACGCTGTCAGGGGGAGAGCAGAAGCGGTTGGCGCTCGAAGCGCTGCTGCGCGGCCCGGACGAGGTGCTCCTGCTCGACGAGCCCGACAACTACCTCGACGTGCCGGGCAAGGAGTGGCTCGAGCAGCGGCTCGCGGAGTCACCCAAGACCGTCCTCTACGTGTCGCACGACCGCGAGCTCCTCGCCCGTACGGCGACCCAGGTGGTCACCGTCGAGCTCGGCGCAGCCGGCAACACCGCGTGGACGCACGGTGGTGGCTTCGCGACGTACCACCAGGCCCGGGCCGACAGGTTCTCGCGGCTCGAGGAGCTGCGCCGGCGATGGGACGAGGAGCACGCCAAGCTCAAGGCGCTCGTGCAGATGTACAAGACGAAGGCCAAGTACAACGACGGCATGGCGAGCCGCTACCAGGCGGCGAAGACGCGCCTCGCCAAGTTCGAGGAAGCCGGCCCGCCGCAGGAGATCGCACGCGAGCAGACCGTGAAGATGCGTCTCGTCGGGGGCCGCACGGGCAAGCGCGCGATCGTGTGCGAGGGCGTCGAGCTCACCGGCCTCATGAAGCCGTTCGATCTCGAGGTCTGGTTCGGTGAGCGGGTCGCGGTGCTCGGCGCCAACGGATCGGGCAAGTCGCACTTCCTGCGCCTGCTCGCGGCCGGCGGCAGCGATCCCGACATCGAGCACCGGCCGGTGGGGGAGGTGCCGATCGCACCGGTGGCGCACAGCGGCGGCGTACGCCTGGGCGCTCGCGTTCGACCGGGCTGGTTCGCCCAGACCCACGAGCACCCCGAGCTCATGGGAAAGACCCTGCTGGAGGTGCTGCACCGCGGTGACGCCCACCGGGACGGCATGGGCCGCGAGCTCGCAGCCCGCAAGCTCGACCGCTACGAGCTCGCCCACGCCTCCGAGCAGACCTTCGAGAGCCTGTCGGGCGGGCAGCAGGCCAGGTTCCAGATCCTGCTCCTGGAGCTCTCAGGCGCCACGCTGCTGCTCCTGGACGAGCCCACCGACAACCTCGACCTCGCCAGCGCCGAGGCGCTGGAGGAGGGCCTCCTGTCCTTCGAGGGCACGGTCCTGGCCGTGACCCACGACCGCTGGTTCGCCCGAGGCTTCGACCGGTTCGTGGTCTTCTCCGCCGACGGCACAGTCCGCGAGGTCGACGAACCCGTCTGGGACGAGGCCCGCCCCCTCCGCCGCTGAGGTATCGCCGCAGGTCAGAGGCCTGGATCGGACCGGGCCCCGCGATTTGGAGGGGGCCTCTGCGGCCGGGTACTCTGGGGCGCTTGCTGTGCGCGCCCGTACGACGTCCCCTGGACCCGTCGGGCACCTGCGCAGCCTGGGTGTCAGGGATGGCAGCCAGTACGGCGTCCCGTCACCCACGGCCCCTGGCCGCGGATCGGGGCGCGCAGAGTCCACGTCCCGACGAGCGAGAGAACAGGTGTCGCTTCATGCGCACGTACAGCCCCAAGGCCGGTGACCTGAGCCACGAGTGGTTCATCATCGATGCCACCGACGTCGTCCTCGGCCGACTCGCCACGCACGCAGCGACGCTGCTTCGTGGCAAGCACAAGCCCACCTTCGCCCCGCACGTCGACGGCGGTGACTTCGTCATCATCATCAACGCCGAGAAGGTCGCCCTCACCGGCAAGAAGCGTGAGCAGAAGATGGCGTACCGCCACTCGGGTCACCCGGGCGGTCTCACCGCGACCTCGTACGTCCAGCTGCTCGAGAGCAACCCGCGTCGTGCGGTGGAGAAGGCCGTGAAGGGCATGCTCCCGCACAACAAGCTGGGACGTCAGGTCATCAAGAAGCTCAAGGTCTACGCAGGCCCCGAGCACCCGCACGCTGCGCAGCAGCCGAAGCCGTTCGAGATCACGCAGGTCGCGCAGTAAGCGCCGCGGAACCCACACCAGACTTTCTAGAAAGGAACCGTGGCGTGAGCGAGACCGTCGCCGAGACCACCGAGAACGAGATCGACTCCGAAGAGCTGACCAGCTACACCTCGGAGACCACCACCAGCGCCGTGGCGGTGACGCACCGCGAGGTCGTCGCCCGTCCCGCCGGCGCCACCGGCCGTCGCAAGGAGGCGATCGCCCGCGTGCGCATCGTCCCCGGCACCGGTCGCTGGACCGTCAACGGCCGCACCCTCGAGGGCTACTTCCCGAACAAGGTGCACCAGCAGCTCGTCAATGAGCCGTTCGCCACGCTCGGCCTCACCGACACGTACGACGTCATCGCCCGCATCAGCGGCGGCGGCTCGTCGGGTCAGGCCGGTGCGCTGCGCCTCGGCATCGCCCGTGCGCTGAACGACATCGACGCCGAGGCCTACCGCCCCGCGCTGAAGAAGGCCGGCTTCCTGACCCGTGACGCACGGGTCAAGGAGCGCAAGCACTACGGCCTCAAGAAGGCCCGCAAGGCGCCGCAGTACTCGAAGCGCTAAGCGAGCGAAGGGCGAGCTTGCTCGTCCTTCCGAGCGTGCGCGAGAGTCGAGCCCGAGCCGTCAGGCGAGGGCGAGCACAGCAAGCGCTAAGCGAGCGACGCGGGCGTCAGCCCGCGGACTGCTCGTCGCACGATGCCCCGGGGCTACGCTCCGGGGCATCGGCATGTCAGGGCCCTGCGGGGCGGGACGGAAGAGGCACCAGTGGGTCGACTGTTCGGCACCGACGGCGTACGTGGCCTCGCCAACGCCGATCTCACGGCCGAGCTCGCGCTCGACCTCGCTGTGGCGGCCGCCCATGTGCTGGGCGACGCCGGCCAGCTCTCCGACCATGGCGAGGGGCGGCCGGTCGCTGTCGTGGGCAACGACAGCCGGGCCAGCGGGGAGTTCCTCGAAGCCGCCGTCGTCGCCGGCCTGCTGTCGGCGGGCGTCGACGTGTGGCGGGTCGGGGTGCTCCCGACCCCGGCGGTCGCGCACCTGACAGCTGCGCTCGACGCCGACCTCGGCGTGATGTTGTCGGCGTCGCACAACCCCATGCCCGACAACGGCATCAAGTTCCTGGCACGCGGCGGTCACAAGCTGCCGGACGACGTCGAGGACGCCATCGAGAGCCGCATCCGTGAAGACTGGACGCGTCCCACCGGCGCCGGCGTGGGTCGCGTGACGCGTCACGACGAAGGCGCCGAGCTGTACGTCGCCCACCTGCTCTCGACACTGCCGCACCGCCTCGACGGGCTGACCGTGGTGGTCGACGGCGCCAACGGTGCTGCGGCCATCGTGGGTCCGGAGGCGCTGCGCAGGGCCGGAGCTCGCGTGATCGAGATCCACACCTCGCCCAACGGCCTCAACATCAACGACGGCTGCGGTTCCACGCACCTCGGCGACCTTCGCGCCGCTGTCCTCGAGCACGGTGCGGATGCCGGCGTCGCCTTCGACGGCGATGCCGACCGCTGCCTGGCCGTCGACGCTGCGGGCGCCGTCGTCGACGGTGACCATGTGCTCGCGATCCTGTCCATCGCCATGCGCGAGCGGGGTGCTCTCGTGGCAGGGACTGTGGTCGCGACCGTGATGGCCAACCTCGGCTTCAAGCTTGCGCTCGAAGACGCGGGCATCGTCGTCGTCGAGACCGGCGTGGGCGATCGCTATGTGCTCGAGGCGATGCGCGAAGGCGGCTTCGTCCTCGGGGGTGAGCAGAGCGGACACGTGATCATGTCCGATCACGCCACCACCGGCGACGGCGTGCTGACCGCGCTGCACCTTCTCGCCCGCGTCGCCGAGACCGGCCGTTCGCTCACCGACCTTGCCGCAGTCGTGCAGAAGCTGCCGCAGGTGCTCATCAACGTGCGCGGCGTCGACCGCACCCGGGCCTCGTCCGACCCCACGCTGCGGGCAGCGGTGGCCGAGGCGGAGGCCGAACTCGGCAAGACCGGTCGCGTGCTGCTGCGGCCCTCGGGGACCGAGGCTGTCGTCAGAGTGATGGTCGAGGCCGCCACCCCCGAGCAGGCGGCATCGGTCGCCGGGCGGCTGGCCGACGTGGTGCGGGCTTCGATCCCCGAATCCTGACGGTTCGACGAGGTTCGGCGCACGCGTCCGTTAGGGGCGCAGGGATAGCCTGATCGCCATGTGCGGAATCGTGGGGTACGTCGGAGAGAAGCAGGCTCTGTCCATCGTGGTCGAGGGCCTCCGCAGGCTCGAGTACCGCGGCTATGACTCCGCCGGGATCGCCGTGGTCTCCGACGGCCTTCTTGATGTGCGCAAGAAGGCCGGCAAGCTCGCCAACCTCGAGACGCTCCTCGGCTCCGACCCGCTGCCGGGGTCGACGATCGGTATCGGACACACCCGTTGGGCCACCCACGGCGGCCCTACCGATGCCAACGCGCATCCGCACGTGAGCGAGGACGGCAAGGTCGCGGTCATCCACAACGGCATCATCGAGAACTTCGCCGAGCTTCGCGCCGAGCTCACCGGCGCCGGTGTCCACCTGTCGTCCGACACCGACACCGAGGTCGTCGCGCACCTGCTCGCGGCAGTCTTGCCCGAGACCGACAACGATCTCCCGGAAGCCATGCGCCGCGTGTGCCGACGGCTCTCGGGTGCTTTCACCCTTGTCGCGGTCCATTCCGACATCCCCGACGTCGTGGTCGGCGCACGGCGCAACAGCCCGCTCGTGGTCGGTCGTGGAGATGGCGAGAACTTCCTTGCCTCCGACGTTTCTGCCTTCATCGCGCACACGCGCTTTGCCACCGAGCTCGGGCAGGACCAGGTCGTGGAGCTTCGTCGGGACAGCGTCACGGTGACGACGTTCGACGGCGGGCCCGCCAACGTCACCGAGTACGAGGTCACCTGGGATGCCTCGGCCGCCGAGAAGGGCGGCTACGAGACGTTCATGGCCAAGGAGATCGCGGAGCAGCCCAAGGCCGTCAGCGACACCCTGCTCGGGCGCGTCGGCCCCGGCGGGCTGCTCAAGCTCGACGAGATGCGTCTCAGCGAAGCCGAGCTGCGCGAGATCGACAAGGTCGTCGTCATCGCGTGCGGTACGGCGTACCACTCGGGCATGGTCGCGAAGTACGCCCTCGAGCACTGGACGCGCATTCCCACCGAGGTCGAGCTCGCGAGCGAGTTCCGCTACCGCGACCCGGTCGTCGGGCCGCGCACGCTGGTGATCGCGATCTCGCAGTCGGGCGAGACGATGGACACGATCATGGCCTTGCGCTTCGCGCGCGAGCAGGGCGCGAAGGTCCTCGCGATCTGCAACACGCAGGGCTCGACCATCCCGCGCGAGAGCGACGCGGTCCTCTACACGCACGCAGGGCCCGAGGTCGCGGTCGCCTCGACCAAGGCCTTCCTCACGCAGCTGGTCGCGTGCTACCTCGTGGCGCTGTACGTCGCGCAGGTGCGGGGCAACAAGTACGGCGACGAGATCCAGGCGATCGTCCGCGAGCTGCAGGACATGCCGCGCAAGGTCGACCTCGTCCTCGACACCACCGAGGAGATGAAGCAGCTCGCCGAGGAGCTGAAGGACGCTCCGTCGGTGCTCTTCATCGGGCGTCACGTGGGCTTCCCGGTCGCGCTCGAAGGTGCTCTCAAGCTCAAGGAGCTCGCCTACATGCACGCCGAGGGTTTCGCGGCCGGCGAGCTCAAGCACGGCCCGATCGCGTTGCTCGAGGACGGCGTCCCCGTGATCGTCGTCGTGCCGTCACCGGCCGGGCGCAGCGTGCTGCACGAGAAGATCATCAGCAACATCCAGGAGGTCCGCGCCCGCGGTGCCCGCACGATCGTGATCGCGGAGGAGGGCGACGAGGCAGTCGTGCCCTACGCCGACACCATCGTGCGCATCCCCGCGTGCCCCACGCTGCTGCAGCCCCTCGTGGCCACGGTGCCGCTGCAGGTGTTCGCTGCCGCGATGGCGACGGCCAAGGGCCTCGACGTCGATCAGCCCCGCAACCTCGCGAAGTCCGTCACCGTCGAGTAGCCGCTCCACGCCTACGGGGTGGGAGGCTGGTGGGGTGATCATCGGGATCGGCGTCGACGTCGTGGACGTGCCGCGCTTCGAGGCCACTCTCGCGCGTACGCCGGGAATGCTCGATCGCCTCTTCACGCCGGACGAGCGCACGACCGATCTCGGCCACGCGCGTACGCCGACCTCGCTGGCCGCACGGTTCGCGGCCAAGGAGGCCGTGGCCAAGGCGCTCGGTGCGCCGACGGGGATGCGCTGGCACGACTGCCAGGTGATCGGCGACAGTGACGGTCGCCCGTGGCTTCGGCTCAGCGGCACGGTGCAGGATGCGGCGCTGGCGCAGGGCATCACTCGCTGGCACCTCTCCCTCTCGCACGACGGCGACGTCGCCATCGCATACGTCGTGGCGGAGTCGGCATGAACGGGCACGGTCTTCGGCCGGCTACGGCGGTGCTGACGGTCGATGCCGTACGCCGGGTAGAGGCCGACGCGATGACTGCACTCCCCGAGGGCACTCTCATGCAGCGCGCGGCGACGGCGCTCGCGGTGGAAGCCGGCTCGATGCTGCGCGAGATCACCGGTCGTGTCACGGGTTCGCGCGTCGTCCTGCTGATCGGCGCGGGCGACAACGGAGGCGACGCGCTGTACGCCGGCGCCCGCCTGGCCGCACGCGGTGCCCGGATCGACGCTCTGCTCGTGGCCGACCGCCACCACGTCGGCGGCGCCGAGGCGGTGCGCCGCGCCGGTGGACGCGTGCGCGGCCCGATCGAGGCCGGAGACCTTGCAGCAGCCGAGCTCGTCGCACGCGCCGACCTCGTCATGGACGGCATCCTCGGCATCGGCGGTCGGGGTGCCCTGCGCGAGCCCGCAGCCTGGTTCGCGATGGTCGCGCGAGAGACCGACGTCGCCGTCCTCGCCGTCGACCTGCCCAGTGGTGTCGACGCCGGCACCGGATTCGTCGCCGACGAGCAGGCGGCGATACGCGCCGATCGCACCGTCGCATTCGGCTGCCTGAAGCCAGGGCTCCTGCTCGGCCCCGGTGCCCTGCTCACGGGCGACCTGGCCGTGGTCGACATCGGCCTCTCGTTCGACCTCCTTGCGACGCACGACCTGGTCGAGCGCATCGACGACGACTCCGCCGCGCCACTGCTCGCCCACCCCGTCGAGGGCGACGACAAGTACACGCGCGGCGTCGTCGGCATCAGCGCGGGCTCGGAGGACTACCCCGGGGCAGCGGTCCTGTCTGTCGCCGGTGCGCGACACGGGATCGCGGGCTACGTCCGGTACTCCGGCCCCGCGCACGAACAGGTCGCGTCACACTGGCCCGATGCCGTTGGCCGCCCAGGGCGCATCGGCAATGCCGGCCGCACCCAGTGCTGGGTCGTGGGCTCGGGTCGCGGTGTCGACGAAAGCGCCCGGCTCGCTGTGCTGGACGCCGTCGCCCTCGACGTTCCGCTGGTGCTCGACGCCGACGCCCTCACTCTGATCGCAGACGATCCGGAGGTGCGTGCCGCCGTCGCTGCGCGTACCGGCATCACCGTCCTCACCCCGCACGGAGGGGAGTTCGCGCGGCTCGACGGCGGGCCAGTCGGCATCAACCGCGTCGCAGCCGCGCGCAGCCTGGCTGAGGCGCTCGGCGTCGTCGTCCTGCTCAAGGGTTCGGCCACGGTCGTCGCCGCTCCCACCGGCGAGGCGTACGTCGCCGTCTCCGCTCCGCCGGAGCTCGCCACTGCGGGCTCTGGCGACGTCCTGGGGGGCCTGCTCGGCTCGATCCTCGCTCACCACCAGGCTGCTGCCCCGCTCGATCTCGCCGCGGCTGCGAGGCTCGCCGCCGTCGCCGCGCACGTGCACGGAGTGGCGGGGTCGGTGGCCGCGGCCGGCGGCCGCACGATCACGGCCCTGGACGTCGCTGCGGCCGTGCCCGAGGCCATCGCGCGGATCCGGCGCTCGAGCCTGCACGACGCCTGACCCCGGATCGTCTCGACAGTCCGCGGGTGGCCCCGCGTGACGAGCAGGGGTGGGTGAGTGGGGGAGACTGTGCGGGTGGGTGTCGACCAGCAGGCCGGATGGACCGCGCGCGCCCTCGCGCGTGGCGCAGTGGCCACGATCGACCTCGACGCGCTGCGGCACAACGTCGCCACTGTTCGTGCGCAGGTCGGCACCGACGTCATGGCCGTGGTGAAGGCCGACGCGTACGGGCACGGCCTCGTCCGGTGTGCGAAGGCCGCGCAGGACGCCGGTGCCACCTGGCTCGGCGTCGCCCTGCCGAGCGAGGCCGTCGTGCTGCGGGAGGCCGGCGTCACTGGTCGCATCCTCACCTGGCTCGAGACTCCGGGTTCGCCGTTCGACGACTGCGTCGAGCGCGACATCGACGTGACCGTGTCCGCGCCCTGGGCGCTCGAGGCCGTGCGTGCGGCAGCCGCTCGTCTCGGCGTCACCGCACGTGTGCAGCTCAAGCTCGACAGCGGCCTGTCTCGCAACGGCGCGACCCTCGCCGACTGGCCCGCCCTCGTGGCCGAAGCCCGGCAGGCTGAGCTGAGCGGCTCGATCCGCGTGACCGGCCTGTGGACCCACTTCGCCTGCGCGGACGAGCCCACCCACCCCAGCGTCGGCCGGCAGATCGACCAGTTCGATCAGGCGCTCGGGCTCGCCGAGCTCGCCGGCCTGCGACCCGAGGTGCGGCACGCGGCCAACTCGGCAGCGGCCCTCGCCGTCCCGGCCGCGCGATACGACCTCGTGCGCATCGGCATCGCGATGTACGGGCTCTCGCCGGGTGAGGCGATCGGCAGCGGTCCCGCCCTGGGCCTGCGTCCTGTGATGTCGTTGCGCGCCCGCCTCGCCTCGGTGAAGCGGGTGCCGGCTGGGTCCGGAGTGTCGTACGGCCATCACTACACGACGGAGGCCGAGACCACGCTCGGCGTCGTTCCCGTCGGGTACGCCGACGGCATCCCGCGCAGTGCGTCGAACGTCGGGCCTCTCGTGGCCGCCGGCGCTGCGCGCACGGTGGCGGGACGGGTCTGCATGGATCAGGTGGTCGTCGATCTCGGCGACGATCCCGCCGTGCCGGGCGACGAGGTTGTGATCTTCGGCGCTGACGGCCCCTCGGCCGATGACTGGGCCGCCGTGTGCGGCACCATCGGCTATGAGATCGTCACGCGGATCGGACCGCGCGTGCCGCGCGAGCATCTGGAGATGAGCCACCCGTGAGCAGCACCGAGCCACTGCGCGACCTGACGCCGGGCCGGGTCGCCGGAGTCGTCGGCGCGCTCGGTGCCGCCGCGGCCGTGGGTGCTGCTGTCGGCGTCGCGGCGGAGCGGATGCTCGTACGCCGTGCGCTGCGACCGGACTCCGAGCGCGACGAGCAGTTCGGCGGGCTGCGCGGCACGGTGGTGCCCGTCATCGCGACCGACGGCACGTCCCTTCACGTCGAGATCGAAGCGCCGCCTGCGGGCTCGCTCGCCGACCGACTGGGCGACGGGCTCACGATCATCTTCTCGCACGGCTACGCGCTCGAGCAGGACTCCTGGCACTACCAGCGCCGCGACCTGCGCGCCCTCGGCACGCTCGTGTTCTGGGACCAGCGCAGCCACGGCCGCAGCGGCCGTGGCGCAGCCGACAGCGCGACGATCGACCAGCTCGGCCGAGACCTCGAGGCCGTCATCGCGGCGACCGCGCCGACCGGCCCGATCGTGCTCGTAGGGCATTCGATGGGCGGCATGACGGTGATGTCGTACGCCGCGCATCACCCCGAGGTCTTCGGCGACCGCGTCCGCGGAGTCGCGCTCATCGCCACGAGCAGCGGCGGGCTCGCCGAGGTGCCGCTCGGGCTGCCCGCGCCGCTGGCGAAGGTGTTCCACAACGTCGCACCGTCCGTCGCGGGCGTGCTTGCGCGGCGCAAGGACCTTGTCGAGCGCGGACGCCGTGCCGGCAGCGACATCGCGTACCTGTTGACCAAGGTCTACTCGTTCGGCTCGAACGTCTCACCGTCGCTCACGCAGTTCGTGCATCGGATGCTCTCGGCAACACCCATCGATGTGGTCGCCGAGTTCCTGCCCACCCTCGAGACGCACGACAAGAAGACCGCGCTCGACGCGATCGGCCGGGTCGACACCCTGGTCCTCGTCGGCGACTCCGACATGCTGACGCCGAGTGCGCACAGCTCCGAGATCGTGCGGCACGTGCCGGGTGCCGAGATGGTGCTCATCCCCGACAGCGGCCACATGGTCATGCTCGAGAAGTACCCCGAGGTCAACCAGCACCTGCGTGAGCTCGTGGGCCGCGTGCGGGCCGGCCTGTCGCACTCGGAGGAGTCGGCGTGACCTCGCTGGTCGTGCCGGACCGCGATGCCATGCACCAGTGGGGGGAAAGGCTCGCCTCCCTGCTGCGTGCCGGCGACCTCGTCGTTCTCTCCGGTGGGCTCGGTGCGGGCAAGACGACGCTGACGCAGGGGATCGGCCGGGGGCTGCGCGTGCGCGGCGACATCACCTCCCCGACCTTCGTCATCGCTCGGGTGCACCCGTCGCTCGTCGCCGGCCCGCCGCTGGTGCATGTCGACGCCTACCGGCTGTCGTCTCTGGACGAGGTCGACGATCTCGACCTCGACACCTCGCTCGGGGACTCCGTCACGGTGGTCGAGTGGGGCGAGGGCAAGGTCGAGGGTCTTGCCGAGGACCGGCTCGTCGTGCACATCGAGCGGCCGCTCGGCGGGGATGCATCGGCAGCTGGATCAGACGTCGACGAGCCGCGCTCGGTCACGTTGACCGGCGTCGGATCGCGTTGGGACGACATCGACCTGGGAACTCTTGCGTCGGCGGGGGCCTGATGCTGCTGCTCGTGCTGGACACGTCGTCCGCCGTCATCACCGCGGCCGTGCACGACGGCGATTCCGTCGTGGGTGCCGCGACCGAGCATGGAGCGCAGTCGCACGGCGAGCTGCTCGCCCCAGTCATCGAGCGTGCACTCGTCGAGGCGGGCGCACGTCCGGGCGACCTCACCCACCTGTGCACGGGGGTCGGTCCGGGGCCGTTCACCGGTCTTCGGGTGGGCATCGTGACCGCGCGGGTGATGGGCGAGGCGCTCGGCATCCCCGTGCACGGCGTCTGCTCGCTCGACGTCCTGGCGTTCCAGGCAGCGGCCGAGTCGGGATTCACCCTCGGAGACTTCGCGGTCGCGACCGACGCGCGGCGCAAAGAGGTGTACCTGCGCACGTACTCTCGAGGTGGGCGCCCAGCGTCGGACCCGGTCGTGGTGAAGCCCGCGGATGTCGATGCAGCCCTGGCGCGCGGCCCGGTCGCAGGCCCCGGCGCTCTGCTCTACCCCGAGGTGTTCTTCGATCCCCGGCTCCCACGTGAGCTCGACGGCGCTGCGATGGCCGAGCTCGTCGCAGGCCGCATCGAGCTCGGCGCGGCGCTCGTCGCACCCGAGCCGCTGTACCTGCGGCGTCCGGACGCCGTGGAAGGCGCCGGGCGCAAGCGGGTGACTCAGCCATGACCGTGCGACCGATGCGCTGGTGGGACGTCGAGGCCGCGGCGGCCCTCGAACGCGAGCTGTTCGAGCACGCGCCGTGGAGCGAGGAGCAGTTCTGGGCCGAGCTCGCGCACGTGCCCGAGACGCGCTGGTTCGCGGTGCACGAGGACGACGACGGCATCGACGGCTACGTGTGCCTCGCGGCGGTGCCACCCGACGGCGACGTCCAGACCATCGCGATCGCGCCGCGTTCGCAGGGGCGTGGGCTCGGGCGCGCGCTGCTCGGCGCGCTGCTCGACGAGGCGCAGCGGCGCGGTTGCTCGCAGGTGTTCCTCGAGGTGCTGGTCACCAACGGGCCCGCGATCTCGCTCTACGAGAAGCTCGGCTTCGAGCGGCAGGGGCAACGACGCGACTACTACGGGCCGGATGTCGACGCGCTCGTGATGCGCAAGCGATTCCGCGACGCGGGGACGTCGGAATGAATCCCGACGAGCCGCTGGTCCTCGGCATCGAGACGTCGTGCGACGAGACCGGTGTCGGCATCGTGCGAGGCACCACGCTGCTCGCGGACGCCGTGGCCAGCAGCGTGCAGGAGCATGCGCGATTCGGCGGCGTCGTGCCTGAGGTCGCCAGCAGAGCGCACCTCGAGGCCATGGTGCCGACGATCCGCCGCGCCTGCGCCGACGCTGGTGTGGCGCTGACCGACGTCGATGCGTTCGCCGTGACCGCCGGCCCGGGTCTCGCCGGTGCGCTGCTCGTCGGGGTGGCGGCCGCGAAGGCCCTCGCGCTCTCGCTCGGCAAGCCGATCTACGGGCTCAACCATCTCGCGGCGCACGTGTGCGTCGACCAGCTGCAGCACGGTCTGCTGCCCGAGCCGACGATGGCTCTGCTCGTGTCCGGCGGCCACTCGTCGCTGCTGCTCGTGCCCGACGTGACGAGCGACGTACGGCCGCTCGGAGCCACGATCGACGACGCCGCAGGCGAGGCGTTCGACAAGGTCGCGCGGGTGCTCGGGCTGCCGTTCCCCGGTGGTCCGCACATCGACCGTGCCGCCACCGAAGGCACGATCACCATCGACTTCCCGCGCAGCCTCACGTCCGGCCGCGACATGGAGAGGCACCGATTCGACTTCTCCTTCAGTGGGTTGAAGACCGCGGTCGCGCGCTGGGTCGAGGCGCGTGAGGCCAGCGGCGAGCCTGTGCCGGTGGCCGATGTGTCGGCCTCGTTCCAGGAGGCGGTCGTCGACGTCCTGACCCGCAAGGCGATGCTGGCGTGCTCCGAGAACGGCGTCGACCACCTCGTGCTCGGCGGCGGCGTGGCGGCCAATTCCCGCCTGCGCGCGCTGGCGCAGGAACGCTGCGACGCGGCCGGCGTGACGCTGAGGGTTCCGCGACCCGCACTGTGCACCGACAACGGCGCGATGGTCGCCGCCCTCGGTGCGGAGATGGTGAGGAGGGGCCGGTCGCCGGGCCGGTTCGACCTCCCGGCAGACTCGTCGATGCCGGTCACGCAGGTGAGCACGGCGTCGGCGTAGCTCGCACCGGGCCGGCGCGGGTGGCGTGGTCGGGCACGAGCCGACGAGGAGGCGTTCGATGATCGTCCGCATGTGGGAGGCCACGGTCGTCCCCGGCCAGTACGACGCGGCAGTCGAGTGGGTCCGTCACGACCTCGTGAAGCGGGCGCTGTTCACGGCCGGCTGCATGGCGGCCGAGATCCTCGTGCACGAAGGCACTCCGGAGTCCGTCGTCCTGCTCACCCGCTGGGACGTCGCGCCCGTCTTCGAGGAGGGCCCGCCCGAAGACCTCTTCGTCCGGGCCCGGGCCCAGCATCTCCAGACGCTGCGCCCCGAGATCACCTGAGGCTCCTACGACTGCCCCTGCGTGCCCGAGCGGCAGCTCGGGACCGCCGTGGATCGCGGCCGACGCGCGCTCGTGGCCGTCGAGGCGCCGGATAGCGTGAGCGCATGACCGCGTTCGACGACCTCCTTGCCTCCGGCCCCGCCTCGATCGACGGCGGCCTCGCCTCCGAGCTCGAGGCGCGCGGCCATGACCTCACAGGCACGCTCTGGTCGGCGCGGCTGCTGCGCGACGACCCCGACGCGATCCGCGACGTCCACCGCGCCTACTTCGAGTCCGGAGCGACCGTGGGCATCTCCGCGTCGTACCAGGCCTCGCGCTCGGGCTTCGCGCGCCAGGGCCTCGACGCTTCGGAGGCCGACCGCCTGCTGGCGCTGTCGGTGCGGCTGCTGCGCGAGGCGCGTGACGCCTCGATCGCAGACCACCCGATGCTCGTCGCGGCATCGGTGGGGCCGTACGGCGCGACGCTGCACGACGGCAGCGAGTACCGCGGCAAGTACGGGGTTCCGCACGACCGGCTCGTCGACTTCCATGTCGAGCGGCTGCGCGTGCTGATCGACGCCGGTCCTGACCTGCTCGCGATCGAGACGGTTCCCGACGTCGCCGAGGCCTGGGCCCTGATCGCCGCGCTGGACGAGGTCGGCAGCGATCTTCCGGCATGGTTGTCGTTCTCGTGCGCGGACGACGCGACGACGTGTGCAGGCCAGCCGATCGAGGACGCCGTCGCCGTCGTGCGGTCGTCGTCCAGGCTCGCTGCGATCGGCGTGAACTGCACCAAGCCCGAGCACGTCGGCGGTCTCGTCGCCCGCATCACGGCTGCGGCGCCCGGTCTGCCGATCGTGCTCTACCCGAACGCCGGTCGCGTGTGGGACGGCGAGGCCTCGGTGTGGCTCGGCGACGGCACCGATCTGCTCGCGGACACTGCCGTGCGTGAGTGGTTCGCTGCAGGTGCCGCACTCGTCGGTGGCTGCTGCGGCCTCGGCCCCGCGGCGATCGAGCGCATCGCGGCCGTCGCCGCAGCATGACGGCGATCCCTCTCCGATGGCGAGGGCGCGCGCTGGAGCCCGATCCGCATCAGATGGCGCGCGGCGCTGACGCCGACGGGGCTACAGGCCCAGGTCGCGGCCGATCAGCTCCTTCATGATCTCGTTGGAGCCGGCCCAGATCTTCGTCACGCGGGCATCGCGCCAGGCCCGGGCCACGCGGTACTCGTTCATGAAGCCGTAGCCGCCGTAGAGCTGCACGCAGGCGTCGAGGACCTCGTTCTGCACCTCCGCCGACCACCACTTGGCCTTCGCGGCGTCGACCGCGCTGAGCTCGCCGTCGTTGAAGGCGAGCACGCACTGGTCGATGTAGGCCTGGGCCACCTCGATCTGCGTGACGAGCTCGGCGAGCAGGAACTTGTTGTGCTGGAAGGAACCGATCGGCTGGCCGAATGCCTTGCGCTGCTTCACGTACTCGAGCGTCTCCTCGAGGATCGCTGCGGCGTGCGCGATGTTCGACACGGCGGCGCCGATGCGCTCCTGCGGCAGCCGCTCCATCATGTGGATGAAGCCGCGGTCGACGTCGCCGATGCGGTTGGTGTCGGGCACGCGCACGTCGGTGAAGAAGAGTTCGGCGGTGTCGGACTCGGTCTGGCCGACCTTGTCGAGCTTGCGGCCGCGGGTGAAGCCCTCCATGCCGGTCTCGATGCCGAACAGCGTGATCCCCTTGGCACCCTTGCCCGGGGACGTGCGCGCGGCGACCACGACGAGGTCGGCGCTGTAGCCGTTGGTGATGAAGGTCTTCGAGCCGTTGACGATCCAGTCGTCGCCGTCGCGCACGGCGGTGGTCTTGAGCGCGGCGAGATCCGAGCCGCCGCTCGGCTCGGTCATGCCGATGGCCGTGACGATCTCACCGGTGCAGAAGCCGGGCAGCCAGCGCTGCTTCTGCTCCTCGGTGCACAGGTCGCGGAGGTACGGCGCCACGACGTCGCCGTGGATGCCGAGGCACGACGACACCGAGGCGGAGATGCGCGACATCTCCTCGCCGAGCACGGCGTTGAACCGGTAGTCGCCTGCCTCGCTGCCGCCGTACTCCTCGGGGATCTCGAGACCGAGGAAGCCCTGCTTCCCGGCCTCGATCCACACATCTCGGGGGATCGCCTTGGCCTCGATGAACTCCTCGATCCGCGGGGCGACCTCGCGCTCGAGCCAGGCTCGGGCGGAGGCCCGGAAGGCTTCGTGGTCCTCGTCGAAGATGCGGCGCTTCACGTGCGTCCTCCGTGGCTACTGGCGGGTAACTACGCCGACGTTACCCCGCAGCGCCCGTGCGCGCACGACCCGGCGGCCTCGATTCATGCCGGGTGGGTGACGAAGGCCCACGGGTCGTCGCCGACTCGCGCGAGGACGACGACCGCGGAGCCGGGCGCCTTCGGGAGCGCGAGGCGTCGGCGTACGTCGTCGACGTCGAGCGAGGTCGCCCGCTTCTTCACCACCACCCTGCCGACGCCGTCGGCCACGAGCAGCGCGCGGAGCCCGTCGAGGTCGTACGCGAGCGCGTGGCGTACGGCGAACCGCGCAGACAGCGGACCGAGGTCGAGGTCGTGGTCGGTCGTCACGTACGCGACGTGCGGGTCGAGCAGGCGACCACGCAGGCGGTCTGCGACCGCGCCCACAAGTCCGGCGCGGATCACGGCGTCGTCCGGCTCGTGCAGCCACGCGCCCACCTCGCCGACCGACGGCGGCACCTCGTCCTCGAGCGTGCCGCCGGAGCCGAGCTCGACGACGGCACCGTCGCGCACCACCCGGGCGCGACGGTGCGTACGGCCATCAGCCAGTGCGGGCCAAGCGATCTCAGCCTCGACCAGCTGCCCGTCGACCGATGTCCACGTGGTGCAGCCGCCGGACGGCGTCATCGCGTGCGGCACGCCCGGCGCGACCTTGGCCGCAGTACGCGGCACCCGAGCCGCCACCGCTTCGACCCACGACCACGGCGGCGACCAGTCGGCCGGGTTGCTCACGCGGGCGCTGCGGCCCCCGGTGCGCTGCGCGGTGTCGCGCCGCGCGGGGTCGACGTACGCAGCATCGGCGCCGTCGAGTGCGGCAGCGAGCACGGCCGGATCCGTGACGTCGCCGTCGAGCACGCGCACGCGGCCCGCGAGCCCGAGCGCGGCGACGTTGGAGCGTGCCAGGGCGGCCACGACGGGGTCGCGTTCCAGCGCGGTGACGGCGAGGCCCGCCCGCGCGAACGCCAGCGAGTCCAGCCCCAGGCCGCAGCCGAGGTCGGCCACGTGGGTGGCGCCGGAGGCGGAGTACGCCGCCGCCCGCAGGTCAGCCACGACCGTGCGGGTGGCCTGCTCGGCGCCGTCCTCGGTGAGGAGGAGCACTCCGGCGACGTCGCCGAGCCTTGCCCTGGCCCGGCGACGCAGACGCACCTGGGTGAGGGCGGCGGCACGGTGCGCGGGTTCCGCGTCGGGTGCCGCGCCGCGCAGGGCCGACGAGGCCCTGAGCGGGTCGACCGCGCCGGCGTCGCCGGCCGCGGCCCGGTCGTGGGCGTCGTCGTCGTAGGCCGTCGCGCGCGCCAGGACGGCGCGACCGGCGTCCGAGCTCAGCCAGGCAACGGTGTCGAGGTCCACGGGGAGAGCCTCTCAGGACGCACGTCGGACCACCTGAGGCCAGCCTCGCTGCGCTCGGACCAGGGGCCCGATCGGTCCACCTGAGGCCGACCTCGCTGCGCTCGGTTGGCACTCAGGTTGACTCAGCTCCCGCACGGCCCCTGAGTCCTCGCTGCGCTCGGACCAGGGGCCTGATCGGTCCACCTGAGGCCGACCTCGCTGCGCTCGGTTGGCACTCAGGTTGACCGAGTGCCAGCACCTGCCTAGATTGGGCTCGTTGGCACTCTCCCCCTGAGAGTGCCACGCGACCGGCATCGGCGCGGCACCTGCGACGACGCTCCGTGATCCGGTCACCGCACTGGCATCAGCACCACGACTCATCACTGCACGTGGAGGACAGACCGTGTCGGTCAGCATCAAGCCGCTCGAGGACCGCATCCTCGTCAAGAGCATCGAAGCCGAGCAGACGACGGCTTCCGGCCTCGTCATCCCGGACACCGCCAAGGAGAAGCCCCAGGAGGGCGAGGTCCTGGCTGTCGGCCCCGGACGTTTCGAGGACGGGCAGCGCCTGCCCCTCGACGTCAAGGTCGGCGACAAGGTCATCTACTCGAAGTACGGCGGCACCGAGGTGAAGTACGACGGCCAGGAGTACCTCCTGCTGTCTGCTCGCGACGTGCTCGCGATCGTCGAGAAGTGACTGTCGCTTCTTCAGCGACCAGCACCTGACGTGATCCGCCCCGGCGGCCTCCGGGCCCCGGGGCGGACCCGTCCCGAAACGCCCCAGCTCGACTAGACGAAGGAACGGCACACACCCATGGCTAAGACCCTGGAGTTCGACGAGAACGCCCGCCGCGGGCTCGAGAACGGCGTCAACGCTCTCGCCGACCTGGTCAAGGTGACGCTCGGCCCGAGGGGCCGCAACGTCGTCATCGACAAGAAGTGGGGCGCCCCCACGATCACCAACGACGGCGTGACCATCGCCCGTGAGGTGGAGCTCGAGGACCCGTACGAGAACCTCGGCGCCCAGCTCGCGAAGGAGGTCGCCACCAAGACCAACGACGTCGCAGGCGACGGCACCACGACGGCGACCGTCCTCGCGCAGGCCCTGGTCCGCGAGGGCCTCAAGATCGTCACCGCCGGCGGCGCGCCGATGGACATCAAGCGCGGCATCGACAAGGCGGTCGAGGCCGTCAACGCCCGACTGCTCGAGGTCGCCCGCCCGGTCGCCGGCAAGGACGAGATCGCGGACGTCGCGACCATCTCCTCGCAGGACCGCGCCATCGGCGAGCTCATCGCCGACGCGTTCGACAAGGTCGGCAAGGACGGCGTCATCTCGGTCGAGGAGTCGACGAGCACCGCGCTCGAGCTCGACTTCACCGAGGGCATGCAGTTCGACAAGGGCTACATCTCGCCGTACTTCGTGACCGACGCCGAGCGCATGGAGGCGGTCGTCGAGGACGGCTACGTCCTGCTCGTCCAGGGCAAGATCTCCAGCGTCTCCGAGCTTCTCCCGCTGCTCGAGAAGGTCGTCCAGGCCGCCAAGCCGCTGTTCATCATCGCCGAGGACGTCGACGGCGAGGCGCTGTCGACCCTGGTCGTCAACCGCATCCGCGGCACGTTCTCGTCCGTGGCCGTCAAGGCCCCGGCGTTCGGCGACCGTCGCAAGTCGATCCTGCAGGACATCGCGACCCTCACCGGTGCGCAGGTCGTCTCGCCCGAGGTCGGGCTCAAGCTCGACCAGGTCGGCCTCGAGGTGCTCGGCACCGCGCGTCGCATCGTGGTCACCAAGGACGACTCGACCATCGTGGACGGCGGCGGCGACCACCAGGCCGTGACCGACCGCGTCAACCAGATCCGCGCCGAGATCGAGAACACCGACAGCGACTGGGACCGCGAGAAGCTCAATGAGCGCCTCGCCAAGCTCGCCGGCGGCGTCTGCGTCATCAAGGTCGGCGCGCACACCGAGGTCGAGCTCAAGGAGAAGAAGCACCGCATCGAGGACGCCGTGTCCGCGACGCGTGCTGCGATCGAAGAGGGCATCGTCGCCGGTGGCGGCTCGGCACTCGTGCACGCAGCCTCGGTGCTCGAGGACAACCTCGGCCTCGTGGGCGACGAGGGCACGGGCGTCGGCATCGTGCGTCGCGCGGTCGTCGAGCCTTTGCGCTGGATCGCCGAGAACGCCGGCGAGCAGGGCTACGTCGTCACCACCAAGGTGAAGGACCTCCCCGTGGGTCACGGCTACAACGCCGCCACGAACGAGTACGTCGACCTCATCGCCGCCGGCGTCATCGACCCGGTCAAGGTGACGCGCTCGGCCCTGTCGAACGCTGCTTCGATCGCGGCGCTGCTCCTCACCACCGAGGTGCTCGTCGTGGAGAAGAAGGAAGACGACGAGGGCTCGGGCCACGGCGGCCACGGCCACTCGCACGGCCCCGGCGGCCACAACCACTGATCGCCGCCCGTAGCACCTGATCAACGAGAAAGGCCCCGCCCGTGAGGCGGGGCCTTTCTCGTCGTCCCGAGCGGCTGCACGAGTCGCTGCGGGGTGCGCCGGACCACCAGGTCCGGGGATCGGGGCGCGGCAGCCCGTCGAGGGGGGTCGTACGGGCGCCGCGCCCCGAGGACTGGGTCAGGCAGGTCGCGCGTAGGCGCTCGAGAGGCGCTGCTTGAGGTAGATCGCCTCGCGCTCGTCCTCCGAGAGGCCACCCCAGACGCCATACGGTTCGCGCACGCTCAGGGCGTGTGCGGCGCAGAGGGCTGCGACGGGGCAGCGGGCGCACACGCTCTTGGCGGCGAGCTCGCGCGACAGGCGCGAGGGACCGCGCTCACCCTCGGGGTGGAAGAAGAGGTCGCTGTCCTCGCCGCGGCACGCAGCGTCGAGCTGCCAGTCCCAGACATCTGCGTTGGGGCCGGGAAGCCGGGAAACATCCGCCATCGTGCTGCTCCTTCGGTGCGACTGCTGCCAAACTACAACCGCTTCATAGGTTGGTCAACCTTGTGTGATGCACAACCTATGAACCATGTCGGCGGGGCTCTGGCACCGTCCCACGCTCGCGCGGGACCGATGCTGGAGTGGCCCACCGTCCACCTCTGCTTCGCCACCGAGGCCCTCCGCGGATGCCGTCCTCACGCACGGATTCGCAAAGCTTCCCGGTACCGGGGCTAACGCGAGGAGGCACGCGGTTCGTTCCCGGCCTGGGCTGGGCGACCGGAAAGCGGAGCGGGCGCGACGACGCGGCCGGAGCCGTGTCCGCCAGCCGAACCCGGCCCTGGGCACCCGACTTCGACCGGATCCTGACCGGGTCGTGAATCGGTTGTGGCGCGTTTCGGCTGGCCCGACCGGTGGTTGCCCCCCACAATCGGGATGTCATGGTCGCGTCCACGAGCTCCCCCCGCGCACCCGGACCTGCCGCGCCCGGCCTCACGGTCGCGGCCGTCGCACGTCGCCTGGGCGTCGCTCCGGCGACCCTGCGCACCTGGGACCGCAGGTACGGGCTGGGGCCGACCGAGCGCACGGCGGGCAGTCACCGCCGCTACTCCGGCGTCGACGTCGCCCGGCTCGACCTCATGCGCCGGCTGGTCAACACCGGCGTCCCGCCCGTCGATGCAGCGCGCGCCGCGATGCAGGCGGACGTCGAGCCCGCCCTGGTCGGCTCGTCCCTGCTCAACCCGGGGGCCACCGTCGAGCTGCTCACTCCCGACCTGGCCGACCTCGACCCTCTGTTCGACGAGAAGGCTCCCGCAGGTGGCGGCAACGTCATCTCGCTGCCGGACGGTTCACCTCAGGTCCGGGGCCTCGCCCGAGCGGCCATGAGCCTCGACTCCATGGCCTGCATCGACATCGTCCGCGAGACGATCGAGCGGCGCGGAGTGGTCTGGACGTGGGACCAGCTCATCCTGCCCGTCCTCGTCGGTGTCGGACGGCGTTGGGAGACCACGGGCACGGGCATCGAGGTCGAGCACCTGCTCTCGGAGTCGATCACCGCGGCGCTGACCGGGGTGGTGTCCAAGCTGCGGGCGCCGGTGAACCCGCGACCTGTTCTCCTGGCCTGCGGTCCGACCGAGATGCATTCGCTCCCGCTGTTCGCCGTGTCGGCCGCCCTCTCCGAGCGCCGCATCGGCGCTCGGGTGCTGGGTGCCCGGATGCCGCACGACGCGCTCGTCGCCGCCGTCCGCCGTACGGGGCCGAGTGCGGTCCTGCTGTGGGCGCACGCGGGCGTCTCGGCGTCGACCGACGCGCTGGCCGAGCTGCCCACCATGAGGCCCGCGCCGACGCTGATCGTGGCCGGACCGGGGTGGACGGACCCGTTGCCGCCGGGGGCGCAGCACGTGTCCGACCTCGTCGGAGCCGTGGCTCTGATCGCGCACGCGGTAGGAGTCTGACCCGCTCACCGCCGGGATCTCTCGACGGTGGGCCGTCGTCGGCTCACCGCGACCGCTAGCCTCCGTGCGACGGCCGAGCACCGGCCGCGACACCGCCAGGGAGTGCACGCGTGGACGACGAGCTCGCTGAGCTGCTCGCGACCGGCGAGCGTGCTGCCTTCCACGGCCGTCCGTCCGCGGGAGTCGCTCCGCTGCAGCGCGCGGTCGAGCTCGCCCACGGCGAAGGCCGCGACGCCGAGGCTACGGCGGCTGTGTGGCTGCTGGGCGTCTGCCTCGCATCGGCCGGTAGGTACGGCGCTGCCTCGGCGGTGCTGGAGCCGCTCGCGATCTCGCTGCCCCCGGAACCCGAGCGACTGATCTTCTCGTCGCTGGCCGCGTCGAGCATGGCCAGCATCTCCCGCCAGCTGGGCCGCCACTCCGAGGGCAGGGTCCGCGACGAGGTCGCGCTCGACCTGGCGGGCGAAGCACCGGAGGCACGATTCGACGCCCTGCTAGGGCTGGCCGCCGACGCCGTGGGGCTCGGTGAGGACAACGAGGCCGCTTTCCGCCTGGGCGAGGCCGCCGACCTGGTGACGGTGCGCCCGGACTGGTGGCGCCAGCGGGTGAGGGTCGACTGGGTCGCCGCCGAGATCGCCCTCCTGCGCGACCAGCCGGCGGACGCCGTCCAGCGGGCCGCGGGTGCCGTGGCTCTCGCGGAGAACTCCGGCGCACCCCGCCACGTGGCCAAGGGACTGCTCTTCCAGGGCGTTGCGGAGGTGCAGGTCGGCGAGCTCGATGGGGCAGCCGCAACGCTGCGTCGGGCCGCCGGCCTGGCCGAGAGCCTCGGCACTCTGCCGCTGGTCTGGCCGGCCCGCGCCGTGCTCGGCGCGCTGCTCAGCGACGTCGCCCCGACCGAGGCAGCCGCCTCCCTCACCGCGGCCCGTACGGCGGTCCGGCACATCTGTGAGGACCTGCCCGCGGCCCTGGCGTCGGACTGGCTGACCCGCCCCGACATCGCGGCTCTGCTCGAGGACTGACCACGCTCCGTCAGCGTTCTGCGAGGGGCGTTGTGCCCTCACTACGGCGAAAGCCGTACACCGCGGGCTCAGGTTCACCCGATCGTGTGCCGATCACCTCTGTGAAGCGCCCCCGAACGGGGGTGCCGGATGAGGGAGTACGCGACAACATGACCACCGTTCTCGTGTGCGACGACGCACCGCTGGCCCGCGAGGCCATCCGGCGTGCGGTCGGCGCCGTGCCCGGGGTCGAGCGTGTGACTGCTGCAGGCAGTGGTGAGGAAGTCCTCGCACGCTTCCCCATCGAGCGCCCGGACCTCGTCCTCATGGATGTCCGCATGCCCGGCATCGGCGGCGTGGAGGCATCCCGTCGTCTCGTCGCGGCCCACCCGGAGGCCACCGTGGTCATGCTGACCATGGGGGAGGACCCGGACGGCGTCGCCCGTGCCATCTCCTCCGGCGCCCGTGGCTACGTGGCCAAGGACGCCTCCCGCGAGGAGGTCGCGGCCACGGTCGCGATGGCCCTCGCCTCGAGCAAGAGCGGGGCCGACGGCCGCGCCCAGCGCGTACGCCCGTCCGGCTCGCCGCCCGCGCTCACCGAGCGCGAGCAGCAGGTGCTCGACGGCATGTCCCGGGGCAAGTCCAACGCCGAGATCGGCCGTGAGCTGTACCTCTCGGAGGACACCGTCAAGACCCACGCACGTCGGCTGTTCCGCAAGCTCGCAGCCGCCGACCGCGCCCAGGCCGTCGCCCTAGGCTTCCGCTGGGGCTTCCTGCGCTAGGCACCACCAGGCTCACACCGGCGCGACCCTTCGGGGCCGCGCCGGTTGCCGTTCCGGGGCGCCGTACCCCGCGGGTACCCTGGGGGTCACCGCCTGCGACCGGAAGGCCCTCGTGTCCGACACCTACGGCATCCCCGAGAAGTTCGCCGCGCTCGGGCTCACGTACGACGACGTCCTGCTGCTCCCGGGGGAGACCGACGTCGTTCCCGCCGAGGTCGACACCACCTCGCGCCTCACCCGTGAGATCTCGCTGCGCGTGCCGCTGGTCTCGGCGGCCATGGACACCGTCACCGAGGCGCGGATGGCGATCGCGATGGCGCGTCAGGGCGGGCTCGGCGTCCTGCACCGCAACCTGTCGATCGAGGACCAGGCGTACCAGGTCGACCTCGTGAAGCGGACGCAGACCGGGATGATCTCCAACCCGATCACGATCCACCCGAAGGCCACCCTCGAGGAGCTCGACGAGCGCTGCGGCCAGTACCGCGTCTCTGGCCTGCCGGTCGTCGACGAGGACCGTGTCCTGCTCGGCATCGTGACCAACCGTGACCTCCGCTTCACGCCGGTGGCCGAGTGGGTGCACACGCTGGTCTCCGACGTCATGACGCCGATGCCGCTCGTCACCGGGCAGGAGGGCATCGGCCGCGAGGAGGCCACGCTGCTGCTGCGCCAGCACAAGCGCGAGCGCCTCCCGATCGTCGACGACCACGGTCGGCTCACGGGCCTCATCACGGTCAAGGACTTCGTGAAGTCCGAGCAGTTCCCCAACGCCAGCAAGGACGGCGACGGCCGCCTCATGGTCGGTGCGGCGATCGGCTACTTCGGCGACGCGTGGGAGCGCGCGACCACGCTGGTCGAGGCCGGCGTCGACGTGCTCGTGGCCGACACCGCGCACGGGCACGTGGCACTGCTGCTCGACATGGTGCGTCGCCTCAAGTCCGATCCCGCCACGCGGCACGTCCAGGTGATCGGCGGCAACGTCGCGACCCGCGCCGGAGCGCAGGCGTTCGTCGACGCCGGCGCGGACGCTGTGAAGGTCGGCGTCGGACCCGGATCGATCTGCACCACGCGTGTGGTCACGGGTGTCGGCGCCCCGCAGATCACTGCGGTGTACCAGGCCTCGCTCGCGGCCAAGCCCGCGGGTGTCCCGGTCATCGCCGACGGCGGCTTGCAGTACTCCGGCGACATCGCCAAGGCGATCGTGGCCGGGGCCGAGTCGGTCATGGTCGGCTCGATGCTCGCCGGTTGCGACGAGAGCCCCGGCGACGTCATCTTCGTCAACGGCAAGCAGTACAAGAGCTACCGCGGCATGGGCTCGCTCGGCGCGATGTCCTCGCGCGGCAAGAAGTCGTACTCCAAGGACCGCTACTTCCAGGCCGAGGTCGACAGCGACGACAAGATCGTGCCGGAGGGCGTCGAGGGCCGGGTCGCGTACCGCGGACCGCTGTCGGCCGTCGCCCACCAGCTCGTCGGCGGCCTGCGGCAGTCGATGTTCTACGTCGGTGCGCGCAACGTCCCCGAGCTCCAGGACAAGGGCCAGTTCATCCGGATCACGGCGGCGAGCCTCAAGGAGAGCCACCCGCACGACATCCAGATGATCGCCGAGGCCCCCAACTACAGCGCCTGACCGCGGCACCCGCCGCGCCGGCCTACGAGAACGAGAACCGAGGCACCCCGTGACCGAGATCGAGATCGGCCGTTCCAAGCGCGCGCGTCCGGCGTACAACCTCGACGACATCGCGATCGTCCCGAGCCGCCGCACCCGCGACCCCGAGGCCGTGTCCGTGGCGTGGCGCATCGACGCCTACACCTTCGACACCCCCGTGCTCGCGGCCCCGATGGACTCCGTCGTGTCGCCGGCCACCGCCATCGAGATCGGCCGTCTCGGGGGCCTCGGCGTCCTCGACCTCGACGGGCTCTGGACCAGGTACGACGACCCGGAGCCGTTGCTCGACGAGATAGCCGAGCTTCCTGCCGACGCCGTCACCGAGCGGCTCCAGGAGATCTACGCGGCACCTATCCGTGAGGAGCTCATCGCCTCGCGCATCGCCGAGGTGCGCGCGGGTGGCGTCACGGTTGCCGCCGCTCTCTCGCCCGCGCGGACGGCGCAGTTCGCCAAGGCAGTCGTGGACGCAGGCGTCGACATCTTCGTCATCCGCGGCACCACGGTGAGCGCCGAGCACGTGCCCGCGACCGAGTCGACGCGGGAGCCGCTCAACCTCAAGCAGTTCATCTACGACCTCGACGTGCCGGTCATCGTGGGCGGGTGCGCCACGTACCAGGCCGCGCTGCACCTCCTGCGCACCGGTGCAGCGGGAGTGCTTGTCGGGTTCGGTGGGGGAGCGGCGCACACGACCCGCGACGTCCTCGGCGTGCGGGTGCCGATGGCGTCCGCGATCGCCGACGTCGCCGCTGCCCGACGCGACTACATGGACGAGTCCGGAGGCCGCTATGTGCACGTCATCGCCGACGGCGGAGTAGGGCGCTCGGGCGATCTGCCTAAGGCTGTCGCGTGCGGGGCCGACGCCGTCATGCTCGGATCACCGCTCGCCCGGGCAACCGAGGCCCCCGGTCGTGGCTATCACTGGGGCATCGAGGCCACGCACGCGGAGCTTCCGCGCGGCGAGCGCGTCGGGCTCGGCACCGTGGGCTCACTCGCGCAGATCCTGCACGGGCCGTCGACCTCTCCCGACGGAACGATGAACCTCGTCGGCGCGCTACGCCGGGCGATGGCGACGACCGGCTACTCCGACCTCAAGGAGTTCCAGCGCGTCGAGGTCGTCGTCAACGCGGGCCGCTGACGCAACCGCCCGCCCTCGTCAGGTCTGCCGACGCACTGGTCGGCTCCCCTGGCTACCGGCGGGTAACCAGAGCGGTTACCCTCGCGACATGAGCGCCGAGGCAGTAGTCCGAGCCGTGCCCGACGTCGCCTCACCGCAGGTGGTGACGTCGGTCCAGAACCCCGCCGCACTCGACGACGCGATGGTCGCCCGGCTCCTGCGGCACGCCGTCGTCGGAGCCCATCCCGAGACGCACGACACCGTCGCGCCGTTCACGGGTGAGCGGGCCACGACGCTGCCGGTCTCGACCGAGGCCGACGTCGAGCACGCCTTCACGATGGCCCGCAGGGCGCAGCGCGGGTGGGCGCAGCGGTCGCCGCGCGAGCGCGCACGGGTGCTCCTGCGCTTCCACGACCTGGTGCTGGCGCAGCAGGCCGAGCTCATGGACATCGCCCAGATCGAGACGGGCAAGGCGCGTCGTGACGCGTTCGAGGAGCTCGCCGACTGCGCCCTCAACGCGCGGTACTACGGGATCGCCGGCCCGAAGCTGCTCGCCAGCCGACGCGTGCTGGGCGTCTTCCCTGTGCTGACGCAGACGACCATCCACCACCACCCCAAGGGCGTCGTCGGGATCATCTCGCCCTGGAACTACCCCATCTCGCTGGCGGTCACGGATGCCTTGCCTGCCCTGCTCGCGGGCAACGGTGTCGTGCTGCGACCGGATCTGCAGACCACCGTCACCGCGCTGCGCGCCGTCGACCTGCTCGTCGAGGCGGGCCTGCCCGACGGTCTGCTGAACGTGGTCATCGGCGACGGCAAGGTCGTGGGGCCGTGGGTCACCGACCGTGCCGACTACGTGATGTTCACGGGCTCCACGCGCGTGGGCCGCGAGATCGCAGCGCGCGCGGGCGAGCGGCTCGTGAGCTGCTCGCTCGAGCTCGGTGGCAAGAACGCCGTGATCATCCGCGCTGACGCCGATCTCGAGAGGTCCGCCGAGATCACCGAGCGCGCGTCGTTCGGCAACGCGGGCCAGCTCTGCATCGGCACCGAGCGGATCCTCGTGCACGAGTCGGTCGCCGAGGAGTTCACCGCCCTGCTCGTCGCGCGGGTGGAGGCCCTGAAGCTCAAGGCAGCTGTGGGCTGGGGCGCAGGCATGGGGTCGCTGGTCTCCGCCCGCCAGCTCGCCAACGTCTCTGCGCAGGTCGACCAGGCGGTGGAAGCCGGCGCCGAGGTGCTGACCGGCGGCCGGGCGCTTCCCGAGATCGGGCCGTTCTACTACGCGCCGACGTTGCTGCGCGGCGTCACGCCCGCGATGACGCTCTGTCGTGAGGAGACCTTCGGCCCGGTCGCGAGCATCTACACGTTCTCCACCGACGACGAGGCGGTGGCGATCGCCAACGACAGCGAGTACGGGCTCAACGCAGCCGTGCTCACCCGAGACGTCGCCGTCGGCCGTGCGATTGCCGCGCGGATCCAGGCCGGCACCGTGAACGTCAACGAGGCGTACGGCGCGGCCTGGGGATCGATCGGCGCGCCCATGGGCGGCATGAAGGCATCCGGTCTCGGCCGCCGGCACGGTGCCGAGGGGCTGCTGAAGTACACCGAGTCGCAGAACGTCGCGGTGCAGCGAGGCATCGGGTTCGGCGCCCCGTTCGGTCGCAGCGACGAGCAGTGGGCCGGGCTCATGACCGCGGCGTTCACGTCGCTGAAGGCATTGAGGATCAAGTGACCGCGCAGAGCACGCACTACGACGTCCTGGTCGTCGGCTCCGGCTTCGGTGGCTCGGTCACCGCGCTGCGCCTGACCGAGAAGGGCTACAACGTCGGCGTCCTCGAGGCCGGACGCCGCTTCGCCGACGAGGACTTCGCCAAGACCTCCTGGCGCGTGCGCAAGTTCCTCTGGGCACCGCGGCTCGGGCTGTACGGCATCCAGCGCATCCACCTGCTTCCGGATGTCCTCGTTCTCTGCGGGGCCGGCGTCGGCGGCGGGTCGCTCGTGTACGCCAACACGCTGTACGTGCCGCCGAAGGAGTTCTTCCAGGACCCGCAGTGGGCGGGCATCACCGACTGGCAGTCGGAGCTCCTGCCCTACTACGACCAGGCTTCGCGCATGCTCGGCGTCACCGACGTCCCCTACCCGACTCCGCTCGACCACGTGTTCAAGTCGGTGGCCGAGGACATGGGCGTGGGGCACACGTTCAAGCTCACGCCCGTCGGCGTCTACTTCGGCGAGGGGCCGGGCGTGACCAAGCCCGACCCCTTCTTCGGCGGCGTCGGGCCTGAGCGCAGCGGCTGCCAGCAGTGCGGCTCGTGCATGACGGGCTGCCGCCACAATGCCAAGAACACCATGCCCAAGAACTACCTCGGCCTGGCCGAGGCTGCAGGTGCCACGGTGCACCCGCTCACCACTGTGCTGTCGATCCGCCCGCGACCCCAGGGCGGCTACTGGGTCGAGACCACGCGCACCGGCCCGATCGGGAAGCGGCGTACCTTCACCGCCGACCAGGTGGTGGTCGCCGCGGGCACGTACAACACGCAGAAGCTGCTGCACCGCATGAAGGACGAGGGCTTCCTGCCCCGGCTCTCGAACCGCCTCGGTGTCATGTCGCGCACCAACAGCGAGTCGATCGTCGGCGCCGTGTCGCGGCGGAAGGACTCCGACTTCACCCCTGGTGTCGCGATCACGTCGTCGTTCTTCCCGGACGAGCGGACCCACGTCGAGCCCGTGCGCTACGGCAAGGGCAGCAACCTCATGGGGATGCTCGGCACGATCCTCACCGACGGCAGGGACGGCACGCCGCGCTGGAAGGTGTGGGTGCACGACATGGCCGCGAGCCCGCGCGACGCGGTGCGGTCGCTGTCGGTCCGGCGTTGGTCGGAGAAGGGCGCGATCGCGCTCGTCATGCAGTCGGTCGACAACTCGATCACGGTGAGCACCGTCAAGACGCGGCTCGGCCGGCGCAAGCTCACCTCGCGCCAGGGCGACGGCGAGCCGAACCCCACGTGGATCCCTGCGGCCAACGACGCCGCGCGGCGGATCGGCGAGAAGATCGACGGCTTCCCGATGGGTCAGCTCGGCGACCTGCTCGACGCTCCCATGACCGCGCACTTCGTGGGCGGCGCCTGCATCGGCGCAGACGCCGAGCACGGCGTGATCGACGGCTACCACCGCGTGTTCGGCCACGAGGGCCTGCACATCGTGGACGGTGCGGCGATCTCGGCCAACCTCGGAGTCAACCCGTCGCTCACCATCACGGCTCAAGCCGAGCGGGCGATGGCGCTCTGGCCCAACAAGAACGACGCCGACCAGCGTCCGCCGCTCGGGTCGGAGTACGTGCCCGTGCCGGCGGTGGCTCCGCGACGTCCCGTCGTACCGCCGCACGCGCCCGCTGCGCTGCGGCTCCCCATCATCGACATCCGCCACGCCGACAAGGCCATCCCCACCGACTGACCGATGGCCGGTGATCGCGAGCGTCAGGGCCGGCAGCCTCAGCCTCGCTGTGCCTCGTAGAGCTCGCTGAACGCTTCGGCGAGGGCAGGCAGATCGCGTCTCGGGACGTGGTCGAGGAAGTGTTCGCGGACGCTCGTGACGTGGACCGGCCCCATCCGGTCGCACAGTCGCTCGCCGGCCCTCGTGATGCGTGCGAGCACCTCTCGACGGTTGGACTCGCGTCGGGTGCGGGTGGCGAAGCCGCGCTCTTCGAGGCGGTTGATGCGATAGGTGATCACGCTCGCCTCTGCGCCGAACTGGCCGGCGAGATGGCCCATGGTCAGTCCCTCACCCGTGTTGCGGAGCATGAGCAGGATTCCATGGTCGAGCAGCGTGATGTCGAACGCACGCTTGAGGTCGCGCTCGAGCTGGGCGTGCAGGTGCATCGTGGCGACAACGAGCGGACCCCAGGCGGCCATCTCCTGCTTGTCGAGCCAGGGTGTGGAGTCGGACATGGGCGCATCGTAGCGGGACCCTTGCAATCTGCAGGAATGCGTGGGATTGTTTCCTTCAAATCTGAAGCATCATGTTGAAGGGAGACTGCCATGGCAGTCCTGCAGATCGTCCGCTTCCGACCGAACGCCGATGTCACCGACGCGGAGATGCTCGCGATCAACGAGCGATTCCAGCGCGAAGTGGTGCCCGTGCTTCCGGGCCTCGAGCGTCGCGAGGCGACCCGGAGCGAGGACGGCGAGTGGGTGCTGCTGCTGCGCTACGTCGACATGGAGCACGCCGCCGGCGGGCGTGCGCGGGACACCAGTGACGTCGCGCAGGAGTTCATGTCCAAGATCGACATGTCCTCGATGTCGGCGTCGTTCCACCCGGTCGTGTCGCAGTAGCGGCACGGCGCCGTGCGGCTCGCCCTCACTGCCGGACGGCGTACTGCAGGAGCACGGTGCCGTTCGCGAAGGTGCGGTGCCCGAGCAGGCCGAGCTGGGCGCGTACGCCGTCCGGCAGGGCTGGGAGCCCGCCGCCGACGACCGCCGGCACCACGAACAAGCGCACCTCGTCGACGAGGCCTGCGCGCCAGGCCTCGGTGGCGAGCGTCGGGCCGCCGATCTCGACGTCGTGCGGGGACTCCTCGACGAGTGCGCGCACCTCGGCGGCGTCGAACGCGGGCACGAGACGCGTACGCGGAGTGGCGACCTCGGTGAGCGTGGTGGAGAAGACGACCTTGTCGGCGCCGACCCAGATGCGGGCGAAGTCGGCCTCGGCGTCGTCGCCGTCGGTCGAGGCCGTCTCCCAGTAGGTCATGATCTCGTACGTCCGACGGCCGAGAAGCTGCGTGCCGACGCCGCGCTCGAGGTCGTTCACCGCCTGGTGCACCTCGGCGGAAGGGAAGGCGAACTCGAACGAGCCCTCGGTGTCCGCGACGTAGCCGTCGACCGAGCAGAGGGCGGTGACCAGGAGGCGTCCCATCGTCCGAGCCTCTCAGGAGAGCGAGGGCGCTGGAGCCCAAATTCGTTGCTGACCGGCCGCGGTGGGGAAGCCTGGTTGCGCCTTAGGCAACCAGGGGCACCTTCATCGGGAAACTTGAGGTGGTGACGGGGCGGGTGTGGGGTCGGGCTCGGTGTCGTCGGTGTCGCGCCAGCTGCGCCAGAGGGCCGCGTAGGCACCGTCGGCGGCGACGAGCTCGTGGTGGCTGCCGAGCTCGGTGATGCGGCCGCCGTCGACCACCGCGATGCGGTCGGCGTCGTACGCCGTGTGCAGCCGGTGGGCGATGGCGATGACCGTGCGGCCCTCGAGGACGGCGTCGAGCGAGCGTTCGAGGTGGCGGGCGGCCCGGGGGTCGAGCAGCGAGGTCGCCTCGTCGAGCACGAGGGTGTGCGGGTCCGCCAGGATCAGTCGCGCGAGCGCGAGCTGCTGCGACTGCCCGGGTGCCAAACCGTGGCCACCGGTGCCGACGCGCGTGTCGAGGCCGTCGGGCAGCTCGGCCACCCACGGCGTCGCGTCCACCGCGTCGAGCGCGGCACGCAGCGCCTCGTCATCGGCCGACGGTCGAGCGAGCAGCAGGTTGTCGCGCATCGTTCCCACGAAGACGTGGTGCTCCTGGTTGACCAGCGCCACCTGGGTGCGCACGGTCTCGGCCGGCATGCGCGAGAGCGCCGCGCCGCCCATCTCGACCGTGCCGGTACGCGGGGCGTAGATGCCCGCGAGAAGTCGACCGAGGGTGGACTTGCCGGCGCCCGAAGGCCCCACGAGCGCAAGGCGTTCACCCGGTGCGACGTCGAGGTCGATGCCGTGCAGGACATCGCGCCCGGCGCGGTAGCCGAAGCGGACGTCGTCGACCACGAGGCGGTCATCGGTGGGGACGAGGTCGGCGTCGGTCTCGGGGTCGGGCACCTCCTGGACGCCGACGAGCCTGGCGAGCGAGGCCTGGCCGACCTGCAGCTCGTCGTACCACATGAGGACGAGGTCGAGCGGCTCGACGAGCATCTGTGTCAGCAGCAGGGCCGTCGTGAGCTGGCCGATCGTGATCGTGCCCTGGGAGACCAGCCACCCGCCGAAGGCGAGTACGCCGGCGAGCGGGATCACGTACCCGAGCTCGATCACCGGGAACCAGCAGCAACGCAGCCAGAGCGTGTAGCGCTCCCACGAGATCCAGCGCGAGATGCGAGAGTCGGTGACGGCCACACGCTGCTGACCGAGGCGGTAGAGCTCGGTGGTCTGGCCGGCGTCGACGGTCTCGGCGATCGACGAGCTCACGGCGGCGTAGGTGGCCGACTCGGCGCGGTACGACTGCGGTGCGCGCTTGAAGTACCACCGTGACGACACCACGATCAGCGGCACCGACACCAGCCACACCACGGCGAGCTGGGGAGCGGTGATGACGAGGGCGCCACCCACGAAGAGGCCCGTGATGCACGCGATCACGATCTCGGGGACGGCGTCGCGGACCGCGTGGTTGAGCCGGTCGACATCGGTCGTCGTACGCGACACGAGATCGCCCGTGCCCGCTCGCTCGACCACACCGGTGGGCAGGTTGACGGCGCGGCTGAGGAAGTCCTCGCGCAGGTCGGCGAGCACCTCCTCGCCCAGGATCCCGGAGCGCAGCCTGGTGATGCGGGTGAACACCGTCTGGATCACCAGTGCTACCAAGAAGATTCCGGCGGCGAGGTCGACGCGGGCGGTGGCGAGATCGGTGGACAGGCCCTGGACGAGCCCACCGAGCACGATGGGGCCCACGACACCGGCGGCAGCGGCGACAGCGTGCGCGCCGATCACGATGGCGAACGCAGCTCGGTGCCGGCGCAACAACGAGCGTGCGTACCTGCGCAGCGTGGCCTCGCCCGCGATCGGCAGCGAGGTGCCGGTGAGGGTGCTGGCAGCGAGGGCGTCCTCGGGCGGGTTCATGGCGCGCCCACCTCCTCGCGGGTGACGACGGCTCGGTAGCGGGGCTCGCGGTGCAGGAGTTCGCGGTGCGTTCCCTCCGCGACCACGGATCCGTGGAGCACGAGCGCGACGCGGTCGGCGAGATCGAGGACGAGCGGGGACGACGTCAGCACGACAGTCGTGCGACCACTGCGCGCCGCCTTGAGGCCAGAGGCGATCAGAGCTTCGGTGTGCGCGTCGACCGCGCTGGTCGGCTCGTCGAGCACGAGCACCGGCGGGTCGGCGACGAGGGAGCGGGCGAGCGCGAGGCGCTGACGCTGCCCGCCCGACAGTGACCGGCCGCGCTCGGTCACGCGAGCGCGCATCGGATCCGACACGTCCGGGCTCGAGTCGACGAGGGCGTCGAGCACGTCGTACGCCGACGCCGCCTCTATCGCCCCCTGCGCGCTCACTCGGTGCGAGCGCGGCACGTCGAGCAGCTCGGCGAGGGTGCCGGACATCAGCACAGGGTCCTTGTCCTGCGTGAGGATCGCCCGGCGCACATCCGCCCGGGCGAGCTCGCCGAGCGGCACGCCGTCCAGCGTGACGGCCTCGGCGCCCTCTCCGAGGCCCGCGAGCCGAAGCGCGATCGAGTCGCC
This sequence comes from Candidatus Nanopelagicales bacterium, assembly GCA_038316965.1. Taxonomy (GTDB): domain Bacteria; phylum Actinomycetota; class Actinomycetes; order S36-B12; family CAIYMF01; genus Longivirga. The sequence goes on along the minus strand of JBBQAY010000001.1, from coordinate 73,286 downwards.
GACGGACTGCTCGGCGCACACGACGGCGGTGAGCAGGCCGGGGCGGACCGTCAGCCCCGAGGCAGGGTCGTGCAGCTCTGATCGCGCAGCGCGCTCCGCCGACATCGGCAGACCGGCCTCGTCGGGAACGGGTAGGCGCAACAGCGACACGACCCGGCCGGCGGCGACGTACGACGACGTCCACCGGTGGGCCGCCTCGACGAACGTGCGCAGCGGGATCAGCAGGAACGCCGACCAGCCGTAGAACGCGACGAGCTCCCCGATGCCGAGGTCGCCGGACACGACGAGCCTTGCCGACAGCCACGTGACCGCCACGACGAAGAAGCCGGGCAGCGCTACCTGCAGCGCGTCCATCGTCGAACGCAGGCGCGCCACCTTCACCGCCGAGAGCCGCACCTCCTGCGAGGCCTCGTGGAAGCGACGCACGAAGAGCTCTTCGCCGCCGATGCCGCGCAGCACGCGGAGCCCGGCGACGGTGTCCGAGGCGATCTCGGTGGCCTCGCCGAACTTCGTCCGCCGCTCGGACTCGCGGCGCTCCAGCGGCTTGATCAGCGGTGCCACGCTGAGCCCCAGGATCGGTACGCCGATCACGACCACGAGACCGAGCGTGGGCGAGGATCGAAACAGGACGATCGCCACGGCCACGAACGCCACGACCGCGCCGACGAACCGGGCGAACACGTCGAAGCCGCTGCCGATCTTCTCGACGTCGGACGACGTGACCGCCACGACCTCGCCGGTCGCGACGTCGCGCGTGATGCGGGATCCCAGGCGGGCCGTGTGGCGCACGACGAGCTGCTGCACGCGGCTCGCCGCGGCGATCCAGTTGGTGACGGCCATGCGGTGCCGCAGGACGCCGGCCGCTGCCTGGACGAGCCCGAGCCCCAGCAGCACCCAGGCGGCGGTGATGACGTCGGGCTCCCGGCCCTCGCTGGCCGCCTGCACCCCGGCGCCGAGGGCTGCCGGAACGACGGCCTGGCCGCCCATCCACACGACGCCCCACAGCACCCCGAGGCTGAGGGTTCGCCACTGGAGCCGCGCGGTCCACAGGAGGTATGCGGTGGCCGACCTGAGGTCGGGAGTCCCCGGGTCGGCATGAGGCAGGCGGCGCATCGACATGGCCGGTCGAGACTAGGCCCGTCGGGGGGTCGAGGTCGCCGTGGTTTGCCGCGAGCGGACGCGAAAATCGCTAGCGTCCTTCCTGCCGGTCGACGGAGCGGCACCGGCGTTGCCGGACGAGAGAAGAGGGACAGCATGAGCGACCCGAACCAGCCGCCCGAGGGCGACCCCTTCGCGCCGCCGCCCGAAGGCGGATCCGGCGCCCAGGTGCCCGGCATCCCGAACGACCCGCCTGCCTTCGGCACCCCGCCGCCGCCCCCGCCGCCGCCCCCCGCCGTCGGCGCCCCCGCGCCCATGCCTCCGGCGCCTCCGGCGTACGGGGCTGCTCAGCCCTACGGCGCGACCCCCGGCGCCACCGTGCCCAACAACATGGGTCTCGCGATCGCCGCGCTCGTCGCCGGCCTGTGCTGCTCGGGCATCTTCGGCCTGGTCACCGGGATCCTGGCGGTCGTGCAGGCCAGCAGCGTGAAGAACAAGGTCGCCGCGGGCGACATCGCCGGCGCGACCGAGGCGGCCCGCAAGGCGCGGCTGTTCTCGCTCATCTCGTTCGGGCTCGCGGCCCTCGGCATCGTCGTGTCGATCATCCTGTTCTCCACGGGCACCTTCAACTCGAGCGTCTCCACGAACTAGCAGCACCGCGTACGCGATTCGGGCGGGCGGCCGCCCCCGACTACGATCGGGGGCGCCGCCCGTTCCGTCGTCCGAAGGGCTCCATCCCGGTGACCGCCCCCTCGCACCGCCCGGTACTCGTCGTCGACTTCGGGGCGCAGTACGCCCAGCTCATCGCCCGCCGCGTGCGGGAGGCGCACGTCTACAGCGAGATCGTCCCGTCGTCCATGCCCGTCGCGGAGATGCTCGCGAAGGACCCTGCCGCGGTGATCCTGTCCGGCGGGCCGTCCTCGGTGTACGCCGACGGCGCACCCCAGGTCGACCCCGCACTGTTCGGCACCGGCGTCCCGACCTTCGGCATCTGCTACGGCTTCCAGGCCATGGCGCTGGCGCTGGGCGGCGAGGTCGCGCGTACCGGCCTGTCGGAGTTCGGCGGCACCCAGATCACCGTGACCAGCAGCGGCTCCACCCTCTTCGCCGGCACGCCGGACACGCAGACGGTCTGGATGTCTCACGGCGACGCCGTGCACCGCGCGCCCGACGGCTTCACCGTCGTGGCCGTGTCGGACGGCGCACCTGTCGCCGGCTTCGAGGACACCACTCGTGGGCTTGCCGGCGTGCAGTTCCACCCCGAGGTCATGCACAGCGAGCACGGGCAGAAGGTGCTCGAGCACTTCCTCTACGGCATCGCGGGCCTCGAGCCCACGTGGACCGCGTCCAACGTCATCGACGAGCAGGTCGCGCTCATCCGCGCGCAGGTCGGCGACAAGCTCGTCATCTGCGGCCTCTCCGGCGGCGTCGACTCCGCCGTGGCGGCGGCACTGGTGCACAAGGCCGTCGGAGACAACCTCACGTGCGTGTTCGTCGACCACGGGCTCCTGCGCAAGGGCGAGCGCGAGCAGGTCGAGACCGACTACGTCGCCGCCACCGGCATCCGGTTGAAGGTCGTCGACGCGTCCGACCGCTTCCTCGACGAGCTCGACGGAGTGACCGACCCCGAGGAGAAGCGCAAGACCATCGGCCGCCTGTTCATCCGGGTGTTCGAGGACGCCGCCCGCGAGGTTGTCGAAGAGGCCGGCGTCCACGGCCAGCAGGTCGAGTTCCTGGTACAGGGCACGCTCTACCCGGACGTCGTCGAGTCCGGGGGCGGCACCGGCACGGCCAACATCAAGAGCCACCACAACGTCGGCGGTCTCCCCGACGACCTGCAGTTCGCCCTCGTCGAGCCGCTGCGCACCCTCTTCAAGGACGAGGTCCGTGCCGTGGGCGCCGAGCTAGGTCTCCCGCCCGCGATGGTGTGGCGCCACCCGTTCCCGGGGCCCGGGCTCGCGATCCGCATCGTGGGCGCGGTGTCCCGCGACCGTCTCGCGGTGCTGCGCGAGGCCGACGCGATCGTGCGCGAGGAGACTGCCGCGGCCGGCGTCGACCGCGACATCTGGCAGCTTCCCGTCGTGCTGCTCGCCGACGTCCGCTCGGTCGGCGTCCAGGGCGACGGCCGCACGTACGGCCACCCGATCGTGCTGCGTCCGGTCTCGAGCGAGGACGCCATGACGGCCGACTGGTCGCGCCTGCCGTACGACCTGCTCGCGCGCATCTCCACGCGCATCACGAACGAGGTCCGCGAGGTGAACCGCGTGGTCCTCGACATCACGAGCAAGCCGCCGGGCACCATCGAGTGGGAGTGAGCGGACCTGCCGCTCCGCTCGACGAGCCCGCGGCCGCCGCGCCCGACCGTGCAGCCTCGCGCGGCCCGCTGCTCGCTGCGCTGGCAGGCCTCGCCGTCTTCCTGTGTGCCGTCTGGGTTCCCGCGCTCTGGCTCGACGAGGCGACGACGATCGTGCTCATCCGCCGGTCATGGTCCGAGCTCGTCTCGGTAGGCGTCAATGCCGATCCCGCGCTCCTGCCCTACTACGTGCTGGTCAAGCCGCTGCTCGATCTCACAGGTGAGATGTGGACCGTGCGGCTGGTGTCGGTCGTGACTGCTGCCGTCTGCGTCGGCGCTGTCCTCCTGCTCTCGCGCCGGGCGCTGGGGGGCTCGGTCGCCATGACGGCCGCGGCTGTCGTCGTGGTGCTGCCGGTGATGTCGCTGTATGCACAGCAGGCGCGCCCCCAGGCACTGGCGATGGCAGCCGTGACGCTCGCGATGGCGGCGTGGTGGCGGGCGGGCCCTGAGGACGGCGGCCGGCTCTGGTGGGGGGCGTACGCGGTCGCGCTGGTGGCGACCGCGCTGGCGAACATGCTGGCACTCGTCGTCGTGCTGGCACCCCTGGCCGCTGCCGCGGCCCTCCCTGCGGCGCGGCGTCGTGCCGTGATCATGCGCAGCGCGCTGGTGCCGGTGCTCGTCGGTGCGGTGCTGTCGCCGTACGCCTACCTCGTGCTGACCCGGGCCAAGGGCGTCGCCACTCCTCCTCCTGTCGCCCCCGACACGGTCTGGGGGCTCGTGAGCCATCCGCTGGGCGGCGGTGTGCTGGGCGGCCTGCTGCTGGTCGGCGCCGTCGCGGCGGCGGGCCTGCTCGTGCGCGACCCCTCGACCCGCGTCGCCGGTGTGCTGCTGACGGTGTGGGCTTTCGCGCCCAGCGTGGTCCTCGTCCTGCTCGCCCTCGTCGGACGTCCCACCCTTGTGCCGCGGTACGCCGTCATCGCGCTCCCGGCCCTGGCGGTGCTCCTCGCTGCCGGGCTCGTGCGGCTGGCTGCGCTGATGGTGCACAGCCGTGGAGGCGGGCGGATGCGGCGCGTCGCCCCTCTCGTCGGCGTCGGAGTCCTCGCTGTGGTGCTGCTGCCGCAGTCGCTCGCCTACCGCGCGCCCGCCGGGCACGGTGAGGACATCCGTCCGGCCCTGACGGCGCTCGAGGCGGAGAGCGCAGACCTCCCGGTGGTCGCCAACCGCATCTCGCTCCTGACGGTGCAGGCCTACGCACCCCTGATCGTGAGCGAACGGATGCCGCAGATCGACGACCCGTCGCCGCACGCGGAGATCGCGCCCACGCATCGGCCGCCGACCGAGGTCGCACCCGAGCTGGCTGCCGCCGACTCCGTCCTGCTCCTGGCCCGGCGTACGCCCGCGTCGCCGGTGCCGATCCTCGACTCGCTCCTCCCCGAAGGCCTGCGCGGGCGCCAGTGCGTGCCGACCGTGCTGGCGGTGTCCTCGGGCTGGATCTCCGAGCGGATCGACTGCCCCCCTCATGCCTGATCCCGGCCCGCTGCCGTCCGTCGGTCCGTCACGGCGTGTGCCGACACGCCCGGGGGTATCTGACGCAGAGTCACGAAACCTCCGCGTTCGGTCACGTGCTGGGCCGAACGGGGGATCACCTGAGTCGACGCGGTCGGCGGCTCCTGGTTGCCTCGTCGTACTGACCGACGAGGAGGACGGCGTGACCGGGCACGAGAAGCACGAGATCCAGGGCGCGGCGCTCCTGCGCGCGATGGTGCGCGACGTTCCGTCGGCCATCGTCGTCACCGATCTCGAGGGCCGGGTGCTGCTCGCCAACCGCGCCGCCCGGCGGCTCCTGGGGCTGCCCGGCAAGGTGCGCCTCGCCGACGGCGTGCACCCTGGTGACTCCCGACGCCTGTCCGAGTACGTCGCTTCCGTCGCCGCGAGCGCGGCCCACCGGTCGCAGCACCTCGCCGAGCTCCAGGTGCGCTGGGGCGACGTCGATCGCGTCATCGCTGTCGATGGCCGTCGACTCACGGGCATCACAGGCTTCCGCGGCCTCGTGTTCTCGCTGCAGGACGTCACGCAGTACGTCGGCGAGCTGCGCAGCCTGCGCCTGTCGGCGTACGAGGACGCGCTCACCGGCCTGCCGAACCGCGCCGCCTTCCACAACGCCACAGACCAGGCCCTGCGCGCGAAGGCGCCAGGCTCGCTGCTCATGATCGACCTCGACAACTTCAAGCGCATCAACGACACCCACGGTCACGAAGCCGGTGACCGCGTGCTGGTGACGTTCGCCGAGCGACTCCTCGACCTGATCCCCGAGCACGCCTCTCTCGGGCGACTCGGCGGCGACGAGTTCGTCGTGCTCCTGACCCAGGGTGGAGACGCCGAGGCTCGCCGGGTCGCCGATCTGATCGTCCGTGCTGCCGAGCGACCGATCTCGGTCGGTCATGTCGACGTCGTCGTCACAGCCAGCGTCGGGGGCTCGAGCCTCGTCGGTCTGCGGACCGAACACGCTCTGCGCCAGGCCGACGAGATGGTCTACGTCGCCAAGCGCAGCGGGCGCGGAGCCTGGCGGATGTGGTCGGACGACGACGAGGAGTGGCGCGTCCGCAAGGCCGACGTCACCGCCGAGCTCGAAGTGCTGCGGGTGCAGCTCACCGAGGTCTACGTCGAGTCGCGCACCGACTTCATGACCGGGCTTCCGAACACGCGCATGCTGTTCGAGGACCTCGACCGGCTCGGCCGTGAAGGTGCACCGGAGGCGGCCGGCCTGGTGTTCATCGACCTCGACTTCTTCGGCGCCGTCAACCGCACCCAGGGCGACCGCGCGGGGGACGACGTCCTGCGCCAGGTCGGTGACGTGTTCCGCGAGGCCTGCCGCGACGGCGACACCGTGTATCGCAAGGGCGGCGAGGAGTTCGTCGTCCTGCTGCCCGGCGCCGATCTCGACCAGGCCGTGCGGGTCGCCGAGCGGTTCCGGCTCCGCCTGCTGCAGCACGGGATCCCGCACCTCGGCCGCGACGACCAGCCGGTGGTCACGCTGTCGGCCGGCGTCGCGTCGGGCACGCTCGGCGAGGCGGGCTCGGTCGATGCGCTCATGCACGAGGCCGCGATGCGGATGCTCGCGGCCAAGCAGACCGGTCGCAACCGCGTCGTGAGCGACGCACCGGCCCAGTAGCAGAACCTGCTCCGAACCCTTGACACAGGGTTCGTCGTACGAGAGTGTGGGAGCGCTCCCACGCGAGGCAGGGACGGCACCCTCGGGCTGAGGGGGGATCGTCCCGGCACCGCGCGGGATGCGTGCGGGTGGCCGGTCGCGGACGAGGGAGCCTCGACCGGCCACCACACACGTCCGGGTACGGTCGGGCTCGGGAACGTCGCGTCGGACCGCGCCGGGCCGACGCACCTGATCGATCCGCACCCCACTGACGCGGCACGGCTGCCGCGAGGAGGCACCCCACTGTGAGCATCCGTCCGTTCCCCGAGGGCTTCGTCTGGGGCGTCGCGGCCTCGTCCTACCAGATCGAGGGCGCCACGACCGAGGACGGGCGCGGCCCGTCCATCTGGGACACCCTCTGCGCACGCCCGGGGGCGATCCTCGACGGCACCGACGGCGCCGTCGCCTGCGACCACTATCACCGCTGGGAGTCCGACCTCGACCTCATGCGCGAGCTCGGGATGGCGTCGTACCGCTTCTCGATCGCGTGGCCGCGCATCATGCCAACGGGCAGGGGCCTCGAGGACCGCGGTCTCGCGTGGTACGACCGGCTTGTCGACGGCATGCTCGAGCGCGGCCTCGAGCCCAACGCCACGCTGTACCACTGGGACCTCCCGCAGTGGCTCGAGGACCAGGGCGGCTGGCGCAACCGCGACACCGCCTTCCGCTTCGCGGAGTACGCCGCCGTCGTCCAGCACCGCCTCGGTGACCGCGTCAAGAAGTGGGCCACCCTGAATGAGCCGTGGTGCTCGGCCTTCCTGGGGCACGCCTCCGGAGAGCACGCTCCCGGCCGCACCGACCAGGCCGAGGCCGTGCTCGCGAGCCACCACCTGCTGCTCGGCCACGGCCTTGCCGCCCAGGCCCTGCACGGAGGACGTCGTCCGGCTGAGGTCGGCATCGTCATCAACCTCTACGACGTCACGCCGGTCAGCGATGCGCCTGCCGATGTCGAGGCGGCGCGACGCATCGACGGGCAGCAGAACCGCTGGTACCTCGACCCTGTGTTCACGGGCGCCTATCCCGAGGACGTCGTGGCCGACTTCGCGCGGTTCACCGACATGTCGTTCGTGCAGGACGGCGACCTCGAGACGATCTCCGCGCGCCTTGACTGGCTGGGCATCAACTACTACAGCTCCTTCGCCGTCCGCGGCCGGGAGGCCCCGGCCGAGCCCGTGCCCGGTGCGCGCCCGACTCCGTGGATCGGCACCGAAGACATCGAGGTCGTCCCGAACGACGCGCCGAAGACGCACATGGGCTGGGACGTCGTGCCCGCCGGGCTCACGAAGACGATCAACCGGGTGCACCGCGAGTACGGGCCGGTCCCGCTCTACATCACCGAGAACGGCTCGGCGTACGAGGACGAGATCGTCGACGGGGTCGTGCACGACCCCGAACGCATCGCCTACCTCGACGCACACCTCGGCGCCTGCCTCGACGCGATCGACGCGGGCGCAGATCTGCGCGGCTACTTCGCGTGGTCGCTCATGGACAACTTCGAGTGGGCCTGGGGCTACGCGCGACGCTTCGGCATCACGTACGTCGACTACGACACCCAGGTGCGCACCCCGAAGGACAGCGCCAAGCGGTATGCCGAGATCGTCGCCCGCAACGCCCTCTGAGTGATCCGAGTTACTGCCCAAAGTGGGGTTTTCGGCCTGCTCATCACCCCACTTTGGGCAGTAACTCGAGGGGTCAGGCGGAGTCGCGGACGACCAGGGTCGTGGGCAGCACCTCGTGGATGGGCGCCAGCTCGGTGTCGGCGAGCTGGGTGAGCAGCAGCTCGGCCATGCGTCGGCCGATGTCGGCCATGGGCTGAGCCACGGTGGTGAGCGACGGGGACGACGTACGCGCAGCCTCGACGTCGTCGAACCCGACGACGGCGACGTCGGCGGGCACCGATCTTCCGTGCTCGGCGAGAACCGCGAGGGCGCCGACCGCCATGAGGTCGTTGGCGACGAAGACACCGTCGAGGTCGGGCACGCGTGCGAGCAGGTCCGTCATCGCGGCGCGGCCGCTGTCGGTGCTGAAGTCACCCACGGCAAGGCGGGTGTCGTCGGCCGGTAGGCCTGCGGTGGTGACGGCGTCGACCCAGCCGTCGTGGCGGTCATGGCCGGCCGCCATGTCACGAGGGCCGGTGATGGTCACGACCGTGCGGCAGCCGCGGGCCAGGAGGTGCTCGGTCGCGGCACGCGCTCCGCCACGGTTGTCGGCGTCGACGTACCAGACGTGCGACTCGCCCGTGATCGGCACCCGGCCCGAGAAGACGGTCGGCACGTGCACCCTCTCGATGCCGCGCACGAGCTCGAGGTCGCTGTGGCCGTGGATCACGAGGAGCCCGTCGAGGCGCAGCGCGGCGAGGTCGATCAGGCGGTCGCGCTCGCGGGCATCGCCGGCGAGGGTGAGCACCATCGCGACGTCGGCCTCCGACAGCGCGTCGTGCGCGCCCCGTGCCACCTCGGCGAAGTACGGGTCGCTGAACAGGTGGTCGTTGCTCTCGTTGACGACGAGCCCGACGAGCCCCGTGCGCCCGGTGACGAGCGAACGGGCCGACAGGTTGGGCCGGTAGCGCAGCTCGGAGGCTGCCTTGTGCACCGCCGCCACCGCCGACGGGCTGACGTTGTGGGCGCCGGAGAGCACGCGGCTGGCCGTCCCGCGGGACACGCCCGCAGCCGCCGCCACCATCTCGAGGGTGGGGCGGGCGTTCGGGGTGCGACCGGCCACGCGCTGATCATCCCAGGGGAGCGCTCCCACTGACGCGGCAGGTCGACGACCACCTCGGAACCGGCCCCCTGGCCGGTCGTCGGACCCGGGGTGCACGCTGGGCCCGTGGCTGTGCGTGGCACGTGCTCGACCACCTGTGGGAGATCCAGGACAAGTCCTGACGTGCAGCAGGGCCGCACCTCGTGGGTGCGGCCCTGCTGCGAGCGGGGTGATCGACAGGGGAAGGGGTCAGCCCCGACCGTCACCGGCTTCGAGAGGGAACTGCTGCTCCTCGCGCTGGTTCGCCTTGATCGCGCTGGCGACCCCGGCGGCGCCGAGCGCCACGAGCACGATCGGCCAGACGAACCGACCGTCGACGCTCACATCGGTGAGCGCTGTGACGATGTAGACGAGCGCGAGCACGGTGAAGACGGCTCCCGCGATGAGCGAGACCCAATCCAGGTCATGACGTCGCACGACGCACCTCCAAGTTTCCGAGGCCGATCTCGGCGCTCAGGTCGACTGTGGTGACGGCTGTCGAGCCGCCGACCGGCGTGATGCTGTGGGTGAAGGAGAGACCCACGCCTGACTGGGGGTCCTGCCCCGGGAAGTCGAACTCACCGGCGCCGATGGAGCCGTCGAGCTGCACCTCGGTGTCTGCGGGGACGAGCACGATGAGCTCGCCCGCCCCGAGCTGCACGGTCACGTCGACCGGGCCTGGAGGCAGCTGACGCAGGTCGAGCGTCGCGCTGCCCGCACCGAGCTGGAAGTCCTGCGACGCTGCCGTGGGCGTCCAGGTGCGGTCGCCCGCGCCCCCGCTCGGTCGATAGTCGTCGACCGCGGCGGCGCCCTGGGTGATGAGCAGCATGAGCAAGGCAGGGAAGATCAGCCAACGGGCACGCCCGCGCCAGGCGCCGAGCAGGAGCCCGATGCCGAGGACGCCGAGCATGGTCCCAGCGACCACGGCGCCGGGGACGCTGCCGCCGGCTGCGGACACGATGCCGAAGATGCCGCCGACGACGATCGCCGCGGACAGCGCGACGAGGCCGAGGTAGCTGCGGGGCTCGGTGCGGGGCAGCGGGGCGACGGGGGTGGGCGGACCGTAGACCGCGCCGGTGGCGGGGTCGACGTACGTCCCGGTGCCGCCCGCCGCGAACGACGCGGGGACGCCGGGCTGCGGTGCGTAGCCAGGGGCCTGGACGACGACCGCGTACGCCGGAGTGTCGGGCATCAGGGCCCACGCGATGACGTAGGCGATGATCAGCGCGCCGCCGGTGAAGACCGTCCCGACGACGACCAGGATGCGGATGAGGACGGCGTCGATGCCGAGGTTCTCCGCGAGGCCGCCGCAGACGCCGGTGAGGACGCGGTCGGTGCGACTGCGTCGCAGCGCCGGCTTCTGAGGCGGATAGGCCGGCGGCGGGGGATACGGCGGGGGTGCGCCGTACGACGGGCCCGATGAATCGGACGAGGTGCCGGTGCCCGGGGTCTCCGGTGCTCCGGTGGACGAGGCGGTCGGGTCGACCGGCTCGGCGATGGTGGGCTGGTTCTCTGTCATGCCTTCACCGTCCTCCCCGATGCGGTGCTCCCACATCGGGGAGCGTCCCTGACACCACCCTGAACCCTCCCGGGTGCTGCGGGCGGGAGCGACCCCGATGTGCGCACGGGGTCGGACGGGGATCATGGTTATCGTGAGCATCCCCCTGCCCCCTCCTGCGCAGCCCGTCCCGGGCCCGCGCCCGCGCCGTCGAGCGACCAGGCTGCGTCGCGGACGGCTGCTGGGCGGCGTGTGCTCCGGCCTCGCCGAGCACGTCGGATGGCAGGTCACCTGGGTGCGGATCGCCTTCGTGGCGCTGACCTTCTTCGGTGGCTTCGGCGTCGCCCTGTACGCCGCGTACTGGGCCTGGCTGCCGTTGGCCTCGGACGACGGCACGATCGCCGGCAAGGAGGAGAACGGCAGGGACCTCGCCGGTGTGCTCGGGCTGGCCGCGCTCGCGATCGGAGTCGTCCTCTATCTCGCCGCCCGCGGCTTCGACGTGACGACGTCGTGGGTGGTGCCCTTGGTGCTGGCGGGTGCCGGCGTCGCGGTGATCTGGCGCCAGTCCGACGACAGCAGACGATCCGAGCTCCTCGCCGGGGTCAACGCCAGCGCGCGGGCGACCACGAGGACGGCACTGCGCAACTCCTTCCCGCGCATCGGTCTCGGTGTCGCGCTCGTCGCGCTCGGCGTCCTCGGCGTCGTGGCCTCCCAGGGTGACCTGGGCGCTTCACTGCGCGGCCTCGCCGCTGCGGTGCTCGTGCTGTTCGGGATCGCCCTGGTGCTGCTGCCCTTCGCTCTCGGCTGGTGGCGCGACCTCGCCGCCGAGCGCCGCGCGCGGATCCGTAGCGAGGAGCGCGCCGAGGTGGCCGCCCAGGTGCACGACTCGGTGCTGCAGACCCTGACGCTCATCCAGCGTTCGGCGCACAACTCCGACGAGGTGGTGCGGCTCGCACGCACGGAGGAGCGCGCGCTGCGGCGATGGCTCTACGCGCCGACCGCCGATGCCTCGCAGACGCTGGTGGGTGCGCTGGAGGCCGAGGTCGCCGGCGTCGAGCGGATGTTCGCCTGTGCGGTCGACGTCGTGCACGTGGGCGACGTCCCGCGCGATGACCGTGTCGACGCCCTCGTCGCCGCGACGCGCGAGGCCGTGGTCAACGCGGCCAAGCACGCAGGTGGCCAGGTGGCCGTCTACGTCGAGTGCACCGCCGACGTCGTCGAGGTGTTCGTCCGCGACCGGGGCCCGGGCTTCGACCCCGACTCCGTTCCCGCCGATCGCCTGGGCCTGCGTGAGTCGGTGGTCGGGCGCATGGCGCGGGTCGGCGGCACAGCGGTCATCCGGTCCTCTCCCGGTGAGGGCGCGGAGGTTGCGCTGACGCTGCCGGCGTCCCTGGGTGCGCGCACGCTCCCGGTGGCTGCGGCCCGGGCCGAGCCGACCGACGCTCGAGGACCGGGTGACGGTGCCGCGGCCGAGAGCCCTGCCGCCGACTCCGGCGGCTCCGACACGGCGGCCGGCTCTGGCGCTGCGGCGTTCGACCTGTCGGCTCTGCCGCCGCCGTCCGCGCTCCAGCGCTCGCCGACGGCGTCGATCCCTGACCTGCACGACCCTCGAAGGAGCACACCGTGACCGAGATCCCCGGCGCCACGAGCCTGCGCGTCGTGCTCGTCGACGACCACCAGATGTTCCGCTCGGGGGTGCGAGCCGAGCTCGGCGACCGCGTCGACGTCGTGGGCGAGGCCGGTACGGCGGACGAGGCGATCGCCGTCATCATGCGCACGAGGCCCGACGTCGTGCTGCTCGACGTCCACCTGCCCGGGGGAGGTGGACGCGCGGTCCTCGACTCGTGCGTGACCGAGCTTCCGGCTGTGAAGTTCCTGGCGCTGTCGGTGTCGGACGCCGCCGACGACGTGATCGGAGTAGTGCGCGGAGGTGCGCGCGGCTACGTCACGAAGAACATCTCCGGCGACGACCTCGTGGCCGCGATCCTCCGTGTGGCCGAGGGAGATGCGGTGTTCTCGCCGCGACTCGCCGGCTTCGTCCTCGACGCCTTCGCCTCCGGTGAGCCCGACCCCGCCGGCTCCGAGGGTCTGGACCAGCTGAGCCCGCGCGAGCGCGAGGTGATGCGGCTCATCGCGCGCGGCTACACCTACCGCGAGGTCGCACGCGACCTCGTGCTCTCGGTGAAGACGGTCGAGACCCACGTCTCCGCAGTCCTGCGCAAGCTCCAGCTGTCCAACCGACGCGAGCTCGCCACCTGGGCGGCCGCCCGGCACTTGGTCTAGGACCCTCGTCGGTGCGGGGGCTGCGGTGTGGTCGGCGGGGGTGGCGGGTAGGTTCGCTGGGGCCGGGGGGCGTACGGCGCTCGCACGCGCGTACGGCGTACGGATCACTCGAGCAGCGGGAGCGCATCATGGCGGTACAGGTCCAGGGCGTCGTGGCGCGGAGCAAGGGTGCGCCGGTCACCCTCGAGACGATCGTGGTGCCCGACCCCGGTCCCGGTGAGGCGCGCGTGACGGTGCTCGCGTGCGGTGTCTGCCACACCGACCTGCACTACCGCGAGGGTGCGATCAACGACGAGTTCCCCTACCTGCTCGGGCACGAGGCCGCCGGCGTCGTCGAGTCCGTCGGCCCGGATGTCACCGACCTCACCGTCGGCGACTACGTGATCCTCAACTGGCGCGCGGTGTGCGGCTCCTGTCGTGCATGCCTGCGCGGCCGCCCGCAGTACTGCTTCGCGACGTACAACGCGACGCAGAAGATGACGCTCCTCGACGGCACCGTGCTCTCGCCCGCCCTCGGCATCGGCGCCTTCGTCGAGATGACCCTCGTCGCCGCCGGCCAGTGCACCAAGGTCGACCCGGCCGCGCCGCCGGAGGTCGCGGGCCTGCTCGGCTGCGGCGTCATGGCGGGCCTCGGTGCTGCGATCAACACCGGCAACGTCGGCCGCGGCGACACCGTCGCCGTCATCGGCTGCGGTGGCGTCGGCGATGCCGCGATCGCCGGGGCGCTGCTCGCGGGCGCGCGTACGATCGTCGCCGTCGACATCGACGACCGGAAGCTCGAGACAGCGCGCAAGTTCGGCGCGACGCACACCGTCAACTCGCGCAACGTCGACGCCGTCGAGGCCATTCGCGAGGCGACGGGCGGCTTCGGTGCCGACGTCGTCATCGAGGCGATCGGCCGCCCGGAGACGTACGAGCAGGCCTTCTACGCACGCGATCTCGCGGGCACCGTCGTGCTGGTGGGCGTCCCCGACCCCACGATGAAGATCGAGCTCCCGCTCATCGACTTCTTCGGTCGCGGCGGCGCACTCAAGTCGAGCTGGTACGGCGACTGCCTGCCGAGCCGCGACTTCCCCATGCTGATCGACCTCTACCTGCAGGGCCGTCTTCCCCTGGGCGAGTTCGTGTCCGAGAAGATCGGCATCGGCGACGTCGAGGCCGCCTTCGAGAAGATGCACCACGGTGAGGTCCTGCGCTCCGTCGTGGTGATGGGCCAGTGACCGCGCAGGTCGAGCATCTCGTCACGAGCGGGATCTTCAGCCTCGACGGCCAGGACTTCGACGTCGACAACAACGTCTGGCTCATCGGCGACGAGTCCGAGGTCGTCGTGGTCGACGCCGCGCACGACGCCGGCGCCATCATCTCCGCCATCGGCGGACGTCGCGTCGCCGCCGTGATCTGCACCCACGGCCACAACGACCACATCACTGCTGCCGCCGACGTCGCGGCCGCCACGGGTGCGGACATCCTTCTGCACCCGGACGACACCATGCTGTGGGACGCCGTCCACCCTGGTGTGGAGTTCGCACCCCTCTCGGACGGAGACGTCATCGAGGTGGCGGGCGCGACTCTGCATGTGCTGCACACGCCCGGGCACTCGCCCGGCGGCGTCTGCCTCTGGGTGCCGGACCTCGGCGTGCTGGTCTCGGGCGACACGCTGTTCCACGGCGGCCCGGGTGCGACCGGCCGCTCGTTCAGCAGCTTCCCCACGATCCTGGACTCCATCCGCGAGCGGCTGCTCACCCTGCCCGGCGACACCCGAGTCCTCACCGGGCACGGCGACGAGACCACGATCGCGGCCGAGGCCGCCGACTACGACGCCTGGGTAGCGCGCGGGTTTTGAGTCTCTGCGCGCTGTGTCGCTGCGCGCTGCATCTCGGCGGGTCTGGGGGACGCCTTCGCTGCGGGTAGCCTCCGGGCATGGACATCGTCTTCAAGATCCTGGTCGTGCTGCACTTCATCGGTCTGGCAAGCCTGCTCGGCGGGTTCCTGGTGCAGATGAGCACCAAGCCCCGTGGCATCAACAACGCGATGCTCCACGGCGTGCTCACCCAGGTCGTCACGGGTATCGCGATGGTGGGGATCCTGTCTGCCGGACTCCTCGACGACGAGGACCCCGTCAACAACGCGAAGATCAGCGTCAAGCTGCTCGTGGCCGTCGTGGTGCTCGTCGCCGTCCTGCTCGGACGTCGCAAGCCCGCCGACGAGCAGCAGCCCTACTGGGCCGCCGCCGGTGCGTTGACGCTGGTCAACGTGCTCGTCGCGGTGTTCGTGTAGGTCCCCCGCCTGTCCGGTTTGGGCGATCCAGCACACCCGGCTAGACTCACAGGGCTCCCCGGCGAGGGTGCGCTGGCCGCGAGGTCAGCGTGTCGTGATCGACGCGGACCGCGCGGTTGCTGCGCGCCCGCATCATCACTGCCGAGGCGCCGACCGCTCCCGCCGCGAGGCGCGGCACCCCACGTTGCACGTGGCCCTCCCGGCCACGACCCCCTGCGTGCCGCGCGTCTCACGCGTGCGGCCCGCGAATGACAGATGGAGACACCATGACCCAGGTCAGCATCACCGCTGAGCCTCGTTCGGACTTCGGCAAGGGCGCGGCCCGCCGCTCCCGCCGCGCGGGCCTCGTGCCCGCCGTCATCTACGGCCACGGCCAGGAGATCCAGCACGTCGCCCTCCCTGACCACGCGCTCTCCCTCGCCCTGCGCAAGCCGGGTGTCGTGCTCGAGGTCGTCTTCGAGGGCAAGACGACCCTTGTGGCCCCGCGCGACGTCCAGCGCGACCCGGTGAAGCGCGTCATCGAGCACGTCGACCTCGTCGTGGTCTCCAAGAAGGAGGCCGAGGCGATCGCCGTGGCCGCCGAGGAGTACGCCGCCGAGCTCGCCGCCGAGGACGCCCACATGCTCGAGGTCGGCACCTCTGAGACCACGGAGGACGTCCAGGCCGACGTCGCCGAGGCCGAGGCTGCTGCCGCCGCCGCCACCGAGGCCTGAGCCTCACCCAGCGATTCCCGAGCGCCCCGCACCCTTCCCGGTGCGGGGCGCTCGGCGTGAGTGGGGTGCGTGGCCCCGATGAGAGAGGATGCACGGCGTGAGCACCGAGACCGCGCCCTGGCTCGTCGTCGGGCTGGGCAACCCGGGCCCGGACTACGCCGACACCCGGCACAACGTCGGGCAGCTGGTCCTCGACGAGCTCGCAGCCCGGTGCCGCGGCTCGTTCGCCGGCCACAAGCGCGCTCGCGCGCAGGTGGCTGAGGAGCGGCTCCAGGGCCACCGCGTGATCCTGGCGAAGCCGTCGTCGTACATGAACGAGTCCGGTGGCCCGGTGAAGGGGCTCCTGGACTTCTACAAGGTGCCGCTCGACAACCTGGTCGTGGTGCACGACGAGCTCGACATCCCGTTCGCGGCGCTGCGGCTCAAGCTCGGCGGCGGCGACAACGGCCACAACGGGTTGAAGTCGGTACGACGCTCCACGGGCACGGGCGACTGGTACCGCGTACGCGTCGGGATCGGCCGGCCCCCGGGGCGCCAGGACCCGGCCGACTTCGTGCTGAAGCCCTGGGGCTCGGTCGAGCGCAAGGAGCTTCCGCTGCTCGTGGTCGAGGCGGCCGACGCCGTCGAGCTCCTCGTCCACGAGGGTCTCGAACGCGCCCAGAACCGGTACCACGCGTGAGCCACGACGACGCTGTCCTCTCGCGCGAGATTGCACGCGAGGCAGGAGAGCTCGTCCTTGGGATCCGGTCCTCGTACGGCGAGATCGAGCGGGGCGACCGCGTGCGAATGCGCGCGCTGTGCGACCTCGCGGACCGTGAGGCGCACCTGCTGATCGAGCGGCGTCTGCGTGAGGCTCGCCCCGACGACACGCTGCTGTCGGAGGAGGGCGACGGCGACCTCGCTCGCCTCACCGCCGACCGGGTCTGGATCGTCGACCCGCTCGACGGCACGTGGGAGTACGGCCAGGGCCGCGCTGACTTCGCCGTGCACGTCGCGCTGTGGTCGCGGACCGTCGACGGCGACGGCGTGCTCACGGCCGCGACCGTCGACCTGCCGGCGCAGGGTGCGGCGTGGTCGGTGCTCGACGACGTCGACGCGGCGCCGGCCTACGCGCTGCCCACGGACCGGCCGGTGCGCGTCGTCGTCTCGCGAACCCGCGAGCCACAAGACCTCGACCGTGTGGTGCGCGGGCTGCGGGCCGCGCTCGGGGTCGAGGTCGAGGTGCTGCACGTCGGTTCCGTCGGCGCGAAGGCCGCCGTGGTGCTGCGCGGCGACGCCGAGCTCTACCTGCACGACGCCGGCTTCCACGACTGGGACCTCGCCGCGCCGCTCGGCGTCGCACGGCACCACGGGCTGTGGTGCGCGTCGCCCGAGGGCGACGGCTTCACCTTCAACGGCCGTTCGACCGTGCAGCCCGGCATCGTGATGGCCGCGCCGTCCGTCGCCGAGATGGTTCGCGCAGTCCTCGACCTGCCCGCCCCCTGAAACTGATCAATCCGTCACTTCCCGGGGTGGGAAGCAACGGATTGATCAGTGTGAGCGTGAGGGGGTCAGGCGCTGAGGATGTCGGCGGGGTGCGGCAGCGGTGCGCGGAAGGTCTCGACCGAGGCGGCGACGTAGCCGAACGCCCGCAGCCGAGCGATCTCGCTGGCGTCGTCGTCGGCGAGCACCGACACGAGACCGGCGTCGACGCCCAGCTCGCGGGCCTCGAGCACCAGGCCCAGCACGCGCGGCGTGTGCGCGGTCATGCCGTCCTCGGCGACGGCGTGGGCCAGCGCGTCGAGGTCGATGCGGTCGGCGGTGACCAGGCGGGTCACGGTGGCGACCGCGCTCGTCCTGGTGGTGATGGCGTCCATGTCGTCCTCCGTCTCGTGCGGGCGAGTGGTTCTCGCTGCTACATCGATGACGGTACGGGAAAGTCTCCATAACGAAAAACGACTGCTTTCGATGATGGTCATCGTGATTGCTTATGGGAGGCTGTGGCCGTGAGCACTCGGTTGCGCGACCTCGAGATCCGTCACCTCGCTGCGCTGCGCGCCGTGGTGGAGGAGGGCACCTTCGCCGACGCTGCAGCCGTCCTCGGCTTCAGCCAGGCGGCCGTCAGCCAGCAGATCGCAGGGCTCGAGCGAGCGGTGGGCATGCCGGTGCTCGACCGCCCGGGCGGTCCGAGGCCCGCGACCCTCACCCCGGCCGGCCGCCTCGTCCTGGGTCACGCCCACGGCATCCTCGACCGCCTCGACCGCGCCCGACGCGAGCTCGACGATCTCGCGTCGGGCACCGGCGGCCGCCTGGTGGTCGGCACGTTCCAGTCGGTGTCGGTGCGGCTGCTGCCGCGGCTGATCGCCGCCATGCGCGCCGAACGACCCGACGTCGCGATCGAGATCGTGCCTGGTGAGATGTCGCCGGAGCTGGCGGGGATGCTCATCGAGGGAGCCGTCGACGTCACGTTCCTCGACCAGCGGGTGAAGCACCCCGACGTCGCTGTGCAGGTCGTCCTGCACGACCCGTACGTCGTGGTCACGCGCAAGGACGATCCGGCGCTGCAGCATCTGCGCGGTGGCGCCTACCCGGTGGCGGCCCTGGGGGAGCGGCCGATCCTGGGGCCCGAGCCGCACCACGCGCACGCTCAGACTGAGGCCTGGCTCGCCTCGCACGGCGTCGTGCCGCGCTACTCGTTCCGTACCAACGACAACGGCGCCCTCCAGGCCCTCGTCGCCGCAGGGCTCGGCGCCGCCGTCATGCCGCTTCTCGCCGTCGACGAGTCGGATCCCGACGTGGTCGTGCTGCACTCGCGGCCGAGGATGCCGCCTCGCGACGTGTACGTCGCCCGACGTACGGGCGCGTCGGCGACGGCCGCCGCCGACCGCTTCGCCGAGATGGCGGTCGAGCTCGGTGCTGGTCGTCTGCTCCAGCTGTCGTCCGAGTCGTGACGTCCGAGAGCCGGGACGGGAGAAACTCCGCCCCGGCTCTCCGGTGCCGGCGACCGCTGGCGCCGACTACTGGAGCCAGCTGGGTGCCTTGGCCTCCCACATCCGGCCGAGACCGAGATAGCGGCCGGCATGAACGAGCATCAGCACCATCAGCATCGCGCTGTAGATGATGTGCTCGTCGAGCAGCGGGTTGTTCGACGCGACGGTCGATCCGCCCTCGTCGACGTACTTCGCCCACGGTGCGACTGCAAGCCACATGCTGAGCAGCAGGATCGACGCGCCGATGCAGGAGATCCGCATGGCGAGGCCGAACACGAGGCCGACACCCGCGCCGAGAAGCGCGAGCATGAACAGCCAGTTGATCGGTGCGCTCGGTGACGCCGGTGCGAGGCCGGTGAAGAAGTCGTGGAGCGGGCCGTTCGGGTTGGCACCGAACTTCAGGAAGCCCGTCGTCGGGCTCCCCTCGCCGGTGCCGAACATCCACGCCTTGGTCGTCGCGAAGCCCCACCCGAAGTTCTTGTCGAGGAAGGCCCACAGGAAGGTGAATCCGAGGAGGATCCGGACGACTCCGGCCCAGGTGCGGGCGGAGCTGGGGACGATCAGGTCGTCGGTGGTCTGGTGGTGCGTCGGTGCGTCGATCGTTGTGGACATGGCGACCCCCTGCCGCGAGTGACGGCCCGTCCACCGTGGGCGAGACGCCACACCTGTGAGCTGCCCCCTCCCGAAGTCCGACTGGGCGAGGCCACGAGAACCAGGACCGAGAGCGGCTCGTCCACATGGTGGACCCGTTCGCACCCGTATGGGTGGACAATCGCTGCGATGTGATCTTCTGCGTGTCGCGGACGGCGACGGCCCCACGACAGACAGTCGCGGGGCCGTCGGGATGTGTCAGCGGTTACAGCGGCGGAAGGGCGATGCCCGTCTCGGCGTGGCAGTCGTACCCGCGCGGCACCTTGTAGAGGTACTGCTGGTGGTAGTCCTCGGCGTAGTAGAACGGCAGGCCCTCGGCCGACCCCACCTCGGTGGTGATCGGGTCGAAGCCCCTGGCCACCAGCACCTTCTCGTACGCGGCCTTGGTGGCCAGCGCGATCTCGGCCTGCTCGTCCGTCGTCCAGTAGAGGGCCGAGCGGTACTGCGTGCCGACGTCGTTGCCCTGGCGGTATCCCTGCGTCGGGTCGTGGTTCTCCCAGAACACCTTCAGCAGGTCGTACGTCGACACCTGCTCGGGGTCGTAGACGACGAGGACGTTCTCCGCGTGCCCGGTGCGCGCGGTGCTGACCTCCTCGTACGTCGGGTTGGGCGTGCTGCCGCCCTGGTAGCCGACGGCAGTGGTGTACACGCCGGGTACGCGCCAGAAGCGCTTCTCGGCGCCCCAGAAGCAGCCGAGGCCGACGTAGAGCGACTGCAGGCCCTCGGGGAACGGACCCTCGAGGGGAGTGCCCAGCACCTCGTGGGTGGTCGGCACCGCGAACGGACGGGTCGCCCGGCCTGGGAGCGCGTCCTCGGGTGTGACCATGCGGGTCTTGGCGGAGGTACCGAACAGTGAGGAGAACATGTGCACCAGCCTCTCGGGGGACCGCGGTCGGGGCAACTGCAGGTCCGTACCTTCTGCAACCGCGAGGGCGGCGGGGCCGTTCCCGGGCCCGGGTTACGGGGATCTGACGTGAGCAGGGCACGGCGGCCTGCTCGCAGCGGTAGCCCGTACGGCTCAACCTCACGCCGAACGTGCCGATCCTCACCAGAGAACCTGGGAGGGGGGAACATGAGCACGACGTCCGTCGACGCGAGCGAGCAGACCGCGCCCGGCCTCGACGGTGCTGCCGGAGCGGAAGCCGGCAGCCCTGTCGGGGTCGGGCCGGCCCGCCCGAACGCGTCCGCGCGAGCCCGTGCCCTCGGCCTGCTCGACCGGACGGCGGCGATCCCCTTCCTCTGGATCGTGCCAGTGGTCGTGTCCGTCGCCATGCTCCTGCTCAGCCTTGCCAGCGTGCTCGCCGTCCGATCGGTGTCGGCGGCGGACGAGCAGCGCTCACGTCAGTCGGTCACCCTCGCGTCGGAGGCCCGCGAGGCCGCCGCCCGCGTCTCCCGCGAGATCGACGCCGTGCGGCTCTCCGGCCTCCTCGCCTCGCGCGATCCCGTGCTCGCCCAGGTGGCCTCGAACGGCTCGGCCACGGCCGCCCAGGTCGCCGCGGCGCGCCGGCCCTTGCAGACCCTCGCTGAGCTGCGTTCGGGGCTGGTGGCGATCGCTCGCCTCCGTGCCGCCGACGGCCGTGAGGTGCTGCGGGTCGCGGACGGGACGACGACCACGACGGGCCTGTCGTCGGGCGCGCGGGGAGCGACGTGGGTGCTCGACGCGCTTGCTGCGGGGTCCGGCGTTCCGGTCACGTCGGCCGAGCACCGGTCGGTGCTGGTCGGAGGCGACTCGGTGAGCACCGCCGTGGCGGTCGGCCCGGACGACGCACCGGTCGGCGTGCTCGAGATCGAGACACCCGTGAGCTGGCTGCACGGCGTCGCCATCGCCGCGTCGGCCTCGGGTGCCGTCGTCGACTTCGTGACTCCGGCGGACGCCGAGATGTCGATGGGGCTTGCCTCCGCGCAGGGCAGCGGCGTCGTCGACAGCGCTGACGAGGCCACTGCCTGGGCGCGGACGTCGAGCGACCCCTCCTTCGGCGACACGGTGGCGCTCGACTGGGTGGTGACCGCCTCGCAAGCGGCGGTGCCCACCGGCGTCGAGGCCCTCAGCCCGCTCTCGGTGACCCTGGGTGCGGTCGGGCTGGTGCTGCTGCTGGCTGGAGTCGCGCTCGCTCTGCTGTGGTGGCTGGTCGTGCGTCGACGTCGGCTCCTCGCCGAGCACTCCGCGCGCAGGCTCCAGGCACGGCTCGCTGAGATGTCCGAAGCGCTCGCTCGCGTCGCTGCGGGCAACCTCGCGACCGATCTGCCCGACTTCGAGCAGGACGACCTACGGGTCATGGCGACGTCGTTCGTGTCGACCATCGGAACTCTACGGTCGCTCGTCGGCCAGGCGCAGGAGTACGGCGCGGCCCTGGCGCAAGCGAGCGTCGAGCTCACCGCCGGTGCGGCTCAGCAGGCCACTGCCGCCGCAGAGCAGAGCACGGTGGTGGCCGAGACGACGGCGACGATCGAGGAGCTCGCCGCGACCGCAGCGCAGATCGCCGTCACCGCAGAAGGTGTCGCCCGTGCCGCGAGCACGACCCTGACCCTGACCGAGGAGGGTCGCTCCGCAGTGATGACCTCGGTCGAGGTCATGGACGGCATCGCCGGACGCGTCGACGTGATCGAGCAGCGAGCACTCGCCCTCGGGGACACCGGGCGAGAGATCGGTCGCATCCTCGAGGTGATCGACGACCTCTCCGAGCGGACGAACATGCTGGCCCTGAACGCTGCGATCGAGGCCGCCCGCGCCGGCGAGCACGGTGCCGGCTTCGCGGTCGTGGCAGCCGAGGTGCGACGCCTTGCCGAACGGGCGCGCGCCTCGACCACGCAGATCCAGGGGCTCGTCACTCGCATCGCCGCCGACGCCTCGGCAACGGTCGTCGCGGCAGGCGAGGGGCAGCGCGAGGTCGCGCATGCGCGGGGGGTCGCGCACGACGCGGCCGCGGCCCTCGACCGCATCGCCTCGATGGTCGACGAGACGACCACCGCGAGCCGCGAGATCTCCTTCGCGACGCAGCAGCAGCGCTCCGCGTCCGACCAGGTCGTGCTCGCGATGGGGCAGGTGGCCGACGCGTCACGTCAGTACGCCGTCGGCTCCCGTCAGTCGGCGGAGTCGGCCGAGGAGCTTGCCGTGCTGCCCGAGAGGCTCTCGGGCACGATCGGCGCCTTCGACACGGCGGAGCACCCGAGGAGCCCACGTGCCCACCAGGTCGACGACGTCCCGGCCCTCGTCTGAGGTCGTCGCGTGAGCGCTAGAAGGAGTACTGGCCCAGGGTGTCGAAGGGCTGCACGGTGCCGTAGGTCCATCCCGGCACGGCGCCCGGACGACCGCGACTGCTGCCCCAGAGGTACGCCGTGGGGTCGGTGGGCTGGTCCCAGACCCTGACCTCGAAGTGCAGGTGCGGCCCGGACGTGTTGCCGGACATGCCGACCGCGCCGATGCGCTCACCGGCCGAGACGCGCTCACCGGCCGAGACCGACACCTGCGACAGGTGGCAGTACCACGCGGTGACACCACCACCGAGATCCAGGATGATCATGCGGCCGTACGCCGGGTGCCACGCCGTCCTGGCGACGCGCCCCTGGTGCACGGCCATCACCGGGGTGCCGATCGGTGCCCGGAAGTCCAGGCCCGTGTGCCGACCGCTCGACCAGCCACCGCGGTCGCCGAAGCCGGCGGAGAGCTGGTACCAGGCGACCGGGGACACGACCAGGGCTGCACGGGCAGCGCGGGCCGCGGCTCTGTTCTTGCGTTCGGCCACGAGCCGAGCGCGCTCGGCGGCGGCGCGCACCGCGGCCGCTCGCTCGGCCTTGGCCACCTTCAGTGCAGCGAGCGCACTCTGGATCTCCACGCCCGCCGAGCGCGCGCGGATCGCACCGACCGTGGCCACCTGCGGGGATGGGTCAGGCAGGGCTCCATCGTCGACGACCAGGAGCGTGCTGCTCTGGAAGAGCCCGAGCGCTGGCTGGCCGGTGCCGAACGCTGATGCGGTCGCCGCGACCGGAGCCTCTGCCTGGACGTGGGCCGCGGGCGCCGCGGCGAGGCCGGAGCCGGTGAGGGCCAGGGCGGCGCAGCCAGCCGCGACGGCAAGGCCGTGGCGGGCGGTGAAGGGCGCTCGAGGTCCGGGCACGAGGGAGATCCTCTCGGCTCACTCGGCTCGGGGCCAAGTCGTTCACCGAGGCGGGTGACGCACACCTCACCAGATGTCTACGCAGAGCGTTCAGGCGAACACGTAGGGCGAGATCGTGGCCGGATGGGGCCTCAGCCGCGGGAACGGCCCCGGGTCGGCTGATCGCCCGGAAGGGAGGACTGGCCGGGGTTGCTCCGGCCCGTCGAGCTCGCGATCGACGTCGCGCCGACGGCGACGGTGTGACCCTCGTGGTCGAGATGGGCGAGCGTCGTGCAGATCTCGTGCACCACCCGGCCGTCGACCGGCAGCGACATGTGCCCCACGCCGCGCACGAACACGTTGCGCGCCGAGAGGTCGGGGTGCACGACCCGCCCCGATCGCTGCGGGACGATCATCTGGTCGAGGTCGCTCCACACCGCGACGAACCGCGTACGACACCCGACCGCCGGCTCGGCCAGTTCGCGCACGACATCGCTGCCCGGCCGAAGCTGGCGCACGAGCGGATGCGGCAGCACGTACGCCGGCAGCGTGCCGGAGTGCGGCGACCCCAGCGTCACGAGCGTGTGCACGCGCTCGTCGCCGCCGAGCCGCTGGACGTAGTAGCGGGCGACGAGGCCGCCGAGGGAGTGGCCCACGACGTGGACGCGCTCGTACCCGGTCTCCTCGCACACCTCCTCGACCAGCTCGCCGAGCCGGTCGGCCAGCAGGCGCACGTCGCCGTTGATGGAGGAGTAGTTCACGGTGACCACGCGACCGAAGCCGCGGCGGCGCAGACCGCGGCGCAGCAGGGTGAACACCGACCTGTTGTCGATGATCCCGTGCACCAGGATGATCGGCGTCCCCGCAGCCTCGACGTCGCCGACGAGGAGCGCGCGATGAACGGGCGGGGCGTCGTACACGCGGGTGCGGTGCAGGACGTCGTCGGTGCGCTGGTCGCGGTGGGCGAACGGCCACATCGCGAGGTGCGCCACCCACCAGGCTGCCTCGACGGTCACGCCGCGAACGCCCGAGGGGGACAGCAGCGCCTCGCGCGCTTCGTCGGCGCGTCGTCGTACGTCGTCGACCGTACGAGCAGCGCGCTCGAGCCGAGAAGGTTCGCGCGCTTGCCCCTCGGGCCGGTCGGTGGACACGATCGGAGGGTAGACCCTGGGCCGCGACGCGGCGCTGTGACGGGCATCGCGACACGTCCCCGCCCCGGCGGTACGTCGGCGGCGTACTCTCGAAGGCGTCCGCGCGTGTCCTGGGAGGATCGCCATGAGCACGACCACCGCCGCTGCTGCCCCGCGCACCGCGTCCGGGTCGCCCATCCGTGTCGTGGTGGCCAAGCCGGGCCTCGACGGGCACGACCGCGGCGCCAAGGTGGTCGCCCGCGCACTGCGCGACGCCGGCATCGAGGTCGTCTACACGGGCCTGCACCAGACACCGGACCAGATCGTCGAGACCGCGATCCAGGAGGACGCCGACGTCATCGGCCTCTCGGTGCTCTCGGGTGCGCACATGACGCTTTTCACCGCCGTGCTCGACAAGCTGGCCGAGCGCGACGCTCGCGACATCGTGGTCTTCGGCGGCGGCATCATCCCCGAGGGCGACATCGCTGAGCTCGAGCAGCTCGGCGTCGCCAAGATCTTCACTCCGGGCGCGACCACCCAGTCCATCGTCGACTGGGTCGTGGACCGCGTCGGCGCCTCCACCTGACTCTGCCCGCTGCGCGGGAGGCTGGGCCTGGCTCGCTGCGCTCGCTGTCGGCTCCCTCGGCGACCCTGCGGGCCGCCTCATCACCTCCGGCCCGCCGCATGCGCACCACTCGGCGCAGGTTCCTCCCGTCCTGCGGAACCGACCCGGGGCGGCGGCCTGCGGCGGTACATCCCGGCGTTAGGCTCGGCCATGTCCTCGCGGACGCCGCCCGGCGACCCCGGTGCGCCCGCCCATCCCTCCAGTCAGGACTGCCAGCGGTGGATCTGTACGAGTACCAGGCGAAGGAGCTCTTCGCCAAGCACGGGGTTCCGACCCAGGCCGGTGAGGTCGTCCGGACTCCGAAGCACGCGCAGGAGGCCGCCGCGCGCATCGGCGGCCTCGTGGTGGTCAAGGCGCAGGTGAAGACCGGAGGTCGCGGCAAGGCGGGCGGCGTCAAGCTCGCCGCGACGCCGCAGGAGGCGCACGACCGCGCCCACGACATCCTGGGCCTGGACATCAAGGGTCACGTCGTCCACCAGGTGCTGATCAATCCGGCTGCGGACATCGCGGAGGAGTACTACGTCTCCTTCCTGCTCGACCGCGCCCACCGCACCTTCCTCGCGATGGCGAGCAAGGAGGGCGGCATAGAGATCGAGCAGCTCGCGGTGGAGCGCCCCGATGCCCTGGCGAAGGTGTCGATCGACGCGCTCGTGGGTGTCGACCGCGCGAAGGCGGAGGAGATCACCGATGCCGCGGGGTTCGACTCTTCGGTGCGCGAGCAGGTGGTGGAGATCCTGCAGAGGCTGTGGGACGTCTTCGTCAAGGAGGACGCCACCCTCGTCGAGGTGAACCCGTTGGTGAAGACCCCCGAGGGTCTGGTCGTCGCACTCGACGGCAAGGTCACCCTCGATGAGAACGCGGAGTTCCGTCACCCCGAGTTCGAGTCGCTCGTCGACGACACCGCGACCGACCCGCTCGAGCTCAAGGCCCGCGAGAAGGACCTCAACTACGTCAAGCTGTCGGGCTCGGTCGGCATCATCGGCAACGGTGCGGGCCTCGTCATGAGCACGCTCGACGTCGTCGCCTACGCGGGCGAGGAGTTCGGCGGCCAGAAGCCGGCGAACTTCCTCGACATCGGCGGCGGCGCGTCCGCGCAGGTCATGGCCGACGGCCTCGAGATCATCCTCTCCGACGCCGAGGTCAAGGCCGTGCTCGTGAACGTCTTCGGCGGCATCACCGCCTGCGACGCCGTCGCGAACGGCATCGTGCAGGCGATCGCCATGCTCGCCGACAAGGGCGAGCCGGTCACCAAGCCGCTGGTCGTCCGTCTCGACGGCAACAACGCCGACCTCGGCCGGCAGATCCTCCAGGACGCGGCGAACCCGCTCGTGGAGCTCGTGGACACGATGGACGACGCCGCGCGCCGCGTGGCCCAGCTCGCGGCTCAGGGGGCCTGACACTCATGGCGATCTTCCTCACCGAGAGCTCCAAGATCCTCGTCCAGGGCATCACCGGGTCCGAGGGCACCAAGCACACGATCCGCATGCTGGGATCGCACGCGGACATCGTCGCCGGCGTCACCCCGGGCAAGGGTGGTCAGACCGTCACGGCCGAGGGCCGCGACATCCCGGTGTTCAACTCCTGCCAGGAGGCCGTGGCTGCCACCGGCGCGGACGTGTCGGTGGTGTTCGTGCCGCCGAAGTTCGCCAAGGCCGCCGTGCTCGAGGCGATCGACGCTGCGATCCCGCTGGTCGTCGTGATCACCGAGGGCATCGCGATCCACGACACCGCGTCGTTCCACCAGTACGCCCTCAACGCCGGCACGACGCGCATCATCGGCCCGAACTGCCCCGGTCTGATCAGCCCCGGGAAGTCCAACGCGGGCATCATCCCCGGCACCATCGCCAAGGCCGGCCGCATCGGCCTGGTGTCCAAGTCGGGCACGCTGACCTACCAGATGATGTACGAGCTCCGTGACCTCGGCTTCTCCACCGCCGTCGGCATCGGCGGCGACCCCGTCATCGGCACCACGCACATCGACTGCCTGGCCGCGTTCGAGGCCGATCCCGAGACCGACGCCATCGTGATGATCGGCGAGATCGGTGGCGACGCCGAGGAGCGCGCAGCGGCGTACATCAAGGACAACGTCACCAAGCCTGTCGTCGGCTACGTCGCGGGCTTCACCGCCCCCGAGGGCAAGACGATGGGCCACGCGGGCGCGATCGTGTCGGGCTCGTCCGGCACGGCAGCGGCCAAGCAGGAGGCCCTCGAGGCCGCAGGCGTCAAGGTCGGCAAGACACCGTCCGAGACCGCTCGCCTCATGCGCGAGATCATCGAGGCGCGCTAGCACCTCGCGTTCGTCACGGAGGGCCGTCCGCTGCGGGCGGCCCTTCGTCGCGCCCGGGTCGGGTCGATGGCACAGTGGCGGGATGCGCCGTCTCGTTGCCGTCCTGGCCGCTGCCGCCCTCGTGCCGCTCGCTGCCGCGGGCGCCGCGGACGCGACGCCAGCCGCCGTCGCGCGGACGTCGGCGTCCCCGACCGTGCTCCCTGCGGCCGGGCCGACGCCGTCCACGTGGGAGGGCGGGCACGCCGTCCCCGTCGCGCCGCGCTGGTGGCCGCGCGGGAAGTCCAAGCCGTCCGTGGCCTGGGCCGCCGGGTGGCCCAAGCCGGTGGCCTTCTCGCCGACGCGCACCGGTGAGCTGGCCGGGCTGAAGATCGCGCTCGACCCCGGGCACGACCTGGGCAACTCGCTGCACATCTCGGCGATCAACCAGACCTCGTGGGTCGGGCTCACCAAGACCTGCAACACCACCGGCACCGCGACCAACGCCGGCTACCCCGAGTCGTCGTTCACCTTCGACGTGGTCTCGCGGCTGCGGCGCCTGCTCGCCGCGCACGGCGCCACGGTGTTCGTCACCCGCGACCGCAACAACGCCGCGACGTACGGCCCGTGCGTCGGCGCGCGTGGCTCCTTCGCTGCGCAGCAGAAGGCGAACCTCATGGTCTCGGTGCACGGCGACGGCGCCCCGGCGTCCGGGCGCGGTTTCCACGTGATCGCACCGGCGTACTACAAGGGCTACACCGACGACATCTACGCGGGCTCGCGATCGCTTGCCACGCAGATGATCGCTGGGCTCTCGGCCGGTGGCCTGGCGAAGACCACCTACCTCGGGAGCCCGCTGTCGGTCCGCAAGGACGTCGGCACCCTCAACATGTCCGACGTCCCGACCGTGATGGTCGAGGCGCTCAACATGCGCAACGCCGCGGACGCCCGGATCGCCTCGACCGCCGCCGGTCGGCAGAAGGTCGCGACCGGCCTCTACTACGGAATCCTCAAGTACGTCCGCGCCGCCCGAGCCTGATGCGGGCGGTCGCGGACCGTCTTGACAGCCCGGGCGTGCGCGTTCACTCTGCCTGAACACTCGAGCACGATCCGCGACACGAGAGGGACGGCGACGTGGCGGCTGTTGCAGTGCTGGGGCTCGGACGCATGGGTGCGGCCATGGCACGGCGGCTGGCCGCCGCGGGTCACGACGTCGCCGTGTGGAACAGGACCGCGGTGAGCGCCGAGTCGCTCGCGCTCCAGGACGCCGACGGGCGCAGCCGCGCCTGCCCGAAGGTCGTCGACGCCGTGGCCGGGGCCGAGATCGTGCTCGCCATGCTCGCCGACGGCGACGTGACGTGCGAGGTGCTGCTCGCCGACGACGTGCTCGAGGCCTTGGGTCCTGACGCCGTCGTCGTCGACCTCGGCACGAGCGGCGTCGAGGCGTCGGCTCGGCTGGCGGCCGGGTTCGGCGCGGCCGGTCGGCGTTACGTCGATGCGCCCGTGTCCGGAAGCGTCCCCGCGGTCGAAGGCGGCACGCTCCTCGTCATGGCCAGCGGTGACGCGGCCGACGTGGACGCCGCACGTCCTGTGCTGTCGGCGTTCGCCAGTTCGGTGCTGCACGTCGGCGCGGCTGGTCGAGGGCAGGTCATGAAGCTGGCGGTCAATCTCGCCGTCCACGACCTGAACGCGGCGCTGTCGGAGTCGCTGGCCCTGGCGGTCGCGGCGGGGGTGTCTGCAGAGGATGCGTACGACGTGCTCTCGCGCAGCGTCGTGGGTGCGCCCTTCGTCCAGTACAAGCGGGCGGCGTTTCTCGACCCGTCGACCCCGGTCGCCATGAGCCTCGACCTCGTGTCCAAGGACCTCGGCCTCATCGTGGCGCTCGCCGACAGCCTCGGCGTACCGCTCGCCACCACCCGAGCGGCCAGAGGCCACGTGGAGTCGGCCCAGGCCGCCGGCTGGGGCGGCCAGGACATGGCGGCGCTGGGTCGCTATCTGCAGGAGCGCACCGAGCGGCAGCCCTGACGGCGAGGCGGACGGTCTCCGACCTGTGCAGACGGGGTAAGGCTCTGTACAGTCACACTGAACATCGACCACTGGTCTCTGCCGTTCGGGAGGATCTGCACCCATGAGCAAGCTGACGGCGACGTACGGCACGAACCAGGTCGACTGGGAGTCCCGCCTGGACATGGGCCGGCTCCGGGTCGAGCGGCTGGCGAGGCTGAAGGCTGAGCTGGAGCGATCGAGCCTGGGTGCGGTGCTGACCTTCGACTTCCACAACATCCGGTACATGACCGCGACCCACATCGGGACGTGGGCGATGGACAAGATGATCCGGTTCGCGATCCTGCCGCGCGGCGGAGACCCCGTTCTGTGGGACTTCGGGTCGGCGGCCAAGCACCACACGCTGCAGGCGACGTGGCTGGACGAGCCGCACGCCGCGGCGGGCCGCGGCCACAACTACGGCAGCCGGGCGGGGATCTCGACCCTGCGCGGTGCGATCGGTCCGGGTGCCCATCGCGCCGAGGACGTCGCGGCGAAGATCGTGGAGGTGCTGCGCGACTTCGGGCTCGAGGGCCAGCCGGTCGGCGTGGACGTGATCGAGCCGGACGTGCTGTTCGCGCTGCAGGCCGCTGGCGTGCCGGTGGTCGACGGGCAGCAGCTGTTCCTGGAGGCGCGGCGGATCAAGACCCCGGACGAGATCGGCCTGCTGACCCAGGCCGCGTCGATGGTCGACACGGCGTACGAGAACCTCTACGAGTTCCTGCGCCCGGGCGTCCGCGAGAACGAGTGCGTAGGCCTGGTCGCCAAGACGTTGTACGACCTCGGGTCCGAGCATGTCGAGGGCGTCAACGCGATCTCGGGTGAGCGGTGCAGCCCGCACCCGCACGTCTACAGCGACCGCCTGATCCGTCCGGGCGACCCGGCCTTCTTCGACATCCTGCACTCGTTCATGGGCTACCGGACCTGCTACTACCGCACGTTCGCGGTCGGCAGCGCGTCCCGTGCCCAGCGTGACGCGTACACGATCTGCCGTGAGCTGATGGACCGTGCGATCGCCGCCGTGAAGCCGGGTGTGACGACGGCGGACATCGTGTCGCTGTGGCCGCGGGCGGAGGAGTTCGGCTTCGCCAACGAGGAGGCCGCGTTCGCGCTGCAGTACGGCCATGGCCTGGGCCTGTCGATCTGGGAACGGCCGATCTTCTCGCGCATGACCAGCTTCGACGCTCCGGAGACCCTCGAGGAGGGCATGGTCTTCGCACTTGAGACCTACTGGCCAGCGGCGGACGGCTGGGGCGCGGCGCGGATCGAGGAGGAGGTCGTGGTCACCGCGACCGGTGCCGAGGTCATCACCAAGTTCCCCGCCGAGGAGCTCCTCGTCGCCGGCAAGCGGTACTACACGACCGGCGGCTACCTGCCGACCCTGCGCGACTCCCAGTCCCACCTCAACACCGACGCCGGCCGCGCCGACGCCTGACGGGGGCCGGCTCGAGGAGGATGGCCGCATGGCTGACCGGTCCGACGCGGTCCCGCTCGTCGAGCGTGCCCGCGCCGTCCTGCCCGACGAGGTCTTCCGCTACTACGCCGCGGGGTCGGGGGAGCAGCGCACGCTGGCCGGCCAGGAGCGGGCGTGGGACGACCTCTACCTGCGACCTCGCCTGCTGCGCGACGCCTCGTCGGTGACGACCGACGTCACTGTCCTCGGCACTCCGCTCCGCACCCCAGTCCTCGTCGCACCCGCTGCGCTGAACGGGCTCGCGCACGTGGACGGCGAGGTCGCCACCGCTGCGGGCGCACGCGCGGCCGGGTCCCTCTTCGTGCTGTCGATGCGCTCGAGCCGCACCCTCGAGGACGTTGCCGCAGCAGCCGGACCGTGGTGGCAGCAGATGTACGTGCTCGGCGACCGTGGGGTGTCCGACGAGGTGGCGCGGCGCGCGGCCGCTGCCGGAGCGAGTGCGCTCGTCGTGACGGTCGACGTGCCGTTCGTCGCGCACAAGCCCACGGGTCCGCTGCCGCCGCTGCCGCCCGAGGCGATCGTCGAGGCGCTCGCCGGCCGCGACCCCGCCGATCCTCGCTACCAGCAGGCGCCCGACCTCGGGCCCGCGGACATCGCACGGCTCAGGGAGCTCACCGGCCTGCCGATCGTCGCGAAGGGCGTCCTGCGCGGCGACGAGGCGTTGCGGTGCCTGGACGCCGGGGCCGACGCCGTGATCGTCTCGACCCACGGCGGCCGCCAGCTCGACGGCGTCGTGCCGTCGCCGCTGGCGCTGCCCGAGGTTGTCGACGCCGTCGGCGATCGCGCCGAGGTGTACGTCGACGGCGGCATCCGCACCGGCGCGCACGTTCTGCGTGCGCTGGCCCTCGGCGCCCGTGCGGTGCTCGTCGGCCGCCCGGTGCTGTGGGGCCTCGCCGTCGGCGGTGCGGACGGCGTACGCGAGGTGCTCGACGACCTGACCTCCGGCACCCGCGACGCCCTCGGCCTCGCCGGCTGCACCTCGCCGGCCGACGTCGGCCGCGACCTCGTGCGGGTGCCTTAGTCCCGGCCGGGATCGTTGCCCCCGGTCCCAGGAGCGGACGGGGGCCGAGTCACCCGTGTCGCAGCCGGGGGGACCCGTCGTCCGGTGCGAGCATCGACGCCATGACGTCGATGCTCGAGCGGCCCGTGCAGGCGGATGCCCCCGCCCGTCCGCGCCGGAGCCGGGCCGACGTCGTCGCGACCCGCCCGGTCGCGGCCGTCACCGCCGCGCTCTGGGCCGCCGGTGTCGGCCTCCTGCTGCTCGGCGTGGTCGTGTCGCTGGCGTGGGCCGTCTCGAGCCGCGGCGACGAGGGGCTCACCACCCCGCTGCGCGCGTCGGGCACGCTCTGGCTCGTCGCCCACCATGCTCCGGTGACCGTGGGCTCGGCGACCATCACGCTGCTCCCCCTGCTCCTGCTCGCGCTGCCACTTCTCCTGCTGGCGCGCGCAGGACGCTGGGCTGCACGCATCACCTCGACGACGACGGTGCCGGACGTCGCCCTCGTGGTGCTCACGGGCACGGCGACGTACGCGTTCGTCGCGTTCCTCGT
This sequence comes from Candidatus Nanopelagicales bacterium, assembly GCA_038316965.1. GTDB lineage: Bacteria > Actinomycetota > Actinomycetes > S36-B12 > CAIYMF01 > Longivirga. The sequence goes on along the minus strand of JBBQAY010000001.1, from coordinate 40,378 downwards.
CGCGCAGGTGTCCGGCATCGCGGAGGCGACGCTGCCGCAGGTGCCGGTGATCGTGTGGTCGACGCTCGTCGCGCTGGTCGGTCTTACGATCGGCGCGGTGCAGGGTGCCGGCCTCGTCCGTCCGCTCGTCGCGCGGCTGCCTCGGCTCGTGCGCCGCGGGATGCTGACGGCAGCGGCGTCCGGCTCCGCGCTCGTCGCGATGGTGGGCGTCGTCGCGGTGGTGGCGGTGGTGGCCCGCTGGTCGACCGTCACCGGCCTGGCCCGCGGCGTCGCGCCCGGGCCGTGGGACATGGTCGGGCTGTTCCTTCTGTCGCTGGCCTACCTGCCGAACCTCCTCGTCTGGACCCTCGCGTACGTCGCCGGTCCCGGCTTCGCGGTCGGCGGGGCCATCGGCGCGAACCCGTTCGCCGCGGGCGCGGGCCTGCTGCCGGGCGTCCCCCTGCTCGGCGCCGTCCCGCAGGACCCTCCGGCCGCCGCGCCGCTGCTGCTCCTGCTGCCCGTGCTCGCCGGCGTGATCGGCGCCGTTGTCCTGCGCCGGCGTGGCCCGCTGGGCCTGCTCGACGAGGCGCTGGTCGACCTCGGCGCGGCCGCCGCGGTCGGCCTCGCGGCCGGCGTCCTCAGCCTGCTCGCGTCCGGGTCGCTGGGCTCGGCGCGCCTGGCGCAGATCGGCCCTGACGGCCTCGTCGTCGGCGTCGCTGTCTTCGGCCTGGTCGCGGCCGGCTCGCTGCTCTGGTCGCTGCTCGCGCACGCGCTGCCCACGATCTGGGTCCGCGAGGACGCACCGTAGGATCAGGGGATCCCGCCGTCCCCACCCCGAGGACTCCTGCGCCGTGAACGCCGTGCCAGAGAACGACTCTCCTCGCGCACGGCTCGTCGTCCTCGTGTCCGGGGCCGGGTCCAACCTGCAGGCCCTCCTCGACGCCGCCGTCGATCCGCGGTTCCCTGCCGACGTCGTGGCTGTGGGCGCCGACGTGCCGGGCGCCCAGGGACTCACCCGCGCCCTCGACGCCGAGCTGCCCACCTTCGTCGTCGAGCCCTCGGCGTACGCCGACCGCGCGGCCTGGACCGAGGCTCTCGCCGACGCGGTCGCGGCTCACGAGCCCGACTGGGTCGTGTGCGCCGGCTTCATGCGGATCATCGGGCCGGCTTTCGTGCAGCGCTTCGCCGGACGCATCGTCAACACCCACCCGGCGCTGCTTCCCTCGTTCCCCGGCGCGCACGGCGTCCGCGACGCTCTCTCCTACGGCGTGAAGGTCAGCGGCTGCACCGTGCACCTGGTCGACGAGGGCGTCGACACCGGCCCGATCCTCGCCCAGGCTCCTGTCGCCGTCCGCGCGGACGACGACGAGGCCTCGCTCCACGAACGCATCAAGACCGTCGAGCGCGAGCTGCTCGTCGTGACCGTCGCCGCCCTCGCGGCGAACGGCTGCACCGTCACCGGCAGGAAGGTCACCATCCCGTGAGCACCCGACCCGTCCGTCGCGCCCTCGTCTCGGTCTACGACAAGACCGGCCTCGACGAGCTCGCTCGCGGCCTCGCCGACGCCGGAGTCGAGATCGTGTCGACCGGCTCGACGGCCTCGCGCATCGCCGGTCTCGGCATCGGCGTCACCCAGGTGCAGGACCTCACCGGCTTCCCCGAGTGCCTCGACGGTCGCGTGAAGACGCTGCACCCGACGGTGCACGCCGGGATCCTCGCCGACCTCCGGCTCGAGGACCACCAGAGCCAGCTCGCCGAGCTCGGCATCGAGCCGTTCGACCTCGTCGTGGTCAACCTCTACCCGTTCGCCGACACCGTCGCCTCGGGCGCCACGCAGGACGAGTGCGTCGAGCAGATCGACATCGGCGGCCCCACCATGGTGCGCGCGGCCGCCAAGAACCACCCGAGCGTCGCAGTGGTGACCTCGCCGTCGTACTACGGCGACGTGCTCGAGGCCGTCGCCCGCGGCGGCTTCACGCTCGCTGAGCGCCAGCGCCTCGCGGCCGAGGCCTTCATCCACACCGCGTCGTACGACGTCGCCGTCGCGTCCTGGATGGGCAACGTCGTGTCGCCGTCCGACTCGGGCACCGGCTTCCCGGCGTGGCTCGGCGCCACGTGGGAGCGCGCCGAGGTGCTGCGCTACGGCGAGAACCCGCACCAGCGCGCTGCTCTCTACGTCACGAACAACACTCCGAACCCCGGGCTCGCGCAGGCCGAGCAGCTGCACGGCAAGGAGATGTCGTACAACAACTACGTCGACGCCGATGCGGCTCGTCGCGCGGCGTACGACCACACCGAGCCGGCCGTCGCGATCATCAAGCACGCCAACCCCTGCGGCATCGCGATCGGCGCGGACATCGCCGAGGCGCACCGCAAGGCGCACGACACCGACCCGGTGTCGGCGTTCGGCGGCGTGATCGCAGCCAACCGCCCGGTGACGCTCGCGATGGCGCAGCAGGTCGCCGAGGTGTTCACCGAGGTCGTGGTCGCGCCGGGGTTCGATGACGACGCGCTTGCGCTGCTGTCGGAGAAGAAGAACCTGCGCCTGCTCGTCGCGTCCGACGTGCCCGCGACCGGTGGCATCGAGATCCGGCTGGTGTCCGGCGGGCTGCTCCTGCAGGCCACCGACAAGATCGACGCCGCCGGCGACGCGGTCGAGACCTGGACCCTCGCCTGCGGCGAGCCGGCCGACGAGGCGACCTTGCGCGACCTCGTCTTCGCCTGGCGGGCCTGCCGCTCCGTCAAGAGCAACGCGATCCTGCTCGCCAAGGACGGCGCCGCCGTCGGAGTCGGCATGGGCCAGGTCAACCGCGTCGACTCCGCGCGCCTCGCGGTCTCGCGCGCCGGCGACGAGCGGGTCCGCGGCTCGGTCGGCGCGTCCGACGCGTTCTTCCCGTTCCCGGACGGGCTCGAGGTGCTGACCGCCGCCGGCGTGAAGGCGATCGTGCAGCCCGGCGGCTCGGTGCGCGACGAGGAGGTCGTCGCCGCCGCGACCGCTGCTGGCGTGACGATGTACCTCACGGGGACCCGCCATTTCTTCCACTGAGCCCGTACCGCCCGCACCAGGCGGATTCGCTCACCACCATCCGCCCCTGTGGGCGATGGCGCTGGCGTTCACGGTCGGCATCACGAGCGTGGTGCAAGCCCGCAGCAACGGCGAGATGGCGATCGTCACCGGTGACGGGTTCCTCGCCGGTGTGCTCTCGCTGACCTCGGGCCTGCTCATCCTCGTGGTGATCGTGGCGGTGCGCGGATCGTCGCGTCGCGCGCTGATCCGTGAGGTCCCTGCCGCTCTGCGCGACGGGAGGCTGCGGTGGTGGCATTTCCTCGGCGGCGTCGGCGGCGCCTGCTACATCGGCAGCCAGGCGGTCACCGTTCCGCTGCTCGGCGTCGCAGTGTTCACCGTCTCGTACGTCGCCGGAGTCACCGGGATGTCGCTGCTCGTCGACCGCTGGGGCTTCGGGCCGGGCGGTCCGCGGGCGGTCTCGCGCCGTCGCGTCCTGTCGGCCGTCGGCACGACCCTCGCCGTCGCACTCGCCGTGTCGGGTCGGCTGCTCTCGGGCGACCTCGTGTGGTGGGCGGTCGGCGCGGTGATCGTGGCCGGCGCCGTCGTCGCCACGCAGCTCGCGCTCAACGGCACGGTCGCGCAGCGCACCGGCGACCCGATGCCTGCCGCCCTCATCAACTTCGTGCTGGCGCTCGTGCTGCTCCTCATCGGGCTGGGCATCGAGCACCTCATCGGCCATCGGTGGGCGCCGCCGCCCGCGCCGTGGGATCAACCGCTCCTGTGGCTCGGCGGCATCACCGGTGTCCTCTACATCAGCGTGGCGGCGGTGCTCGTGCGACCCCTCGGCGTGCTGCTGTTCGGCCTGCTCACCATCGCCGGCCAGCTCACCGGCTCGCTGCTCTCTGACCTGCTGCTGCCGACTCCGGGCACGGTCGTCTCGTGGCAGCTCGTCGCCGGCGTCCTGCTCGCCGGCGTCGCGATCGCGTACGCCGCCGTACCCCCGCGCCGCCCCGCGCCGCTCCCGTAGCGGACGTCGTTCCGCGCGCTCTACGACGCGTTCCTACGTCCGCTTCCGCTGCGCCGGGCCAGCGGACGTCGATGCGCGCGCTCTGCGACGCGTTCCTGCGTCCGCTTCGGCGGCGTCAGGGGCGGTCGAAGAGCTCGGGGTGGCTCTGGAGCGCTACGCGGGTACGGCGGATGTGGCCTTCGAGGAAGCGCTCGGCGTCCTCGGCGTCGCGCCGGCGGATCGCGTCGAGCAGCAGCCGGTGCTCGGCGTTGACGATCGAGGCGCGGTCGGGCCCGGCGAGGAGCATGAACGCGCGGCGGTAGTGCTGCGTCGAGTTCCACAGCCGCACGGTGGCCGACAGCAGCTGCTCGCTCGGGCACGCGGCGTACGACGTCATGTGGAAGTCGCGGTCGAGCACCAGGAAACGGGCGACGTCGTCGTTCGCCTCGATCTGCTCCTGGATCCGCTCCATCTCGTCGATCTGCGCGTCGGTGAGGTGGGGGAGGCTCTCGGTGAGCGTGAGCGGCTCAAGGCGCTCGCGCATGCGGTAGTAGGTGTGCACCTCGTAGAGGTCGAGCGCCGGCACCCGCGCGCCCTTGTTGGGCGACACCTCCATGAGGCCCTCGGAGTCGAGGATGCGGAAGGCCTCGCGGACGGGGATGCGGCTGGCACCGAAGCGGTCGGCGATGACGTCCTGCAGCAGGCGCTCGCCAGGCGCGAACTCACCGCCGAGGATCGCCTCCCGCAGCGCCGCGGCGATGCGCTGGCTGCTGACGGGGTCGACGACCGGATCGGTCACGCTGTCGGCGGACACGGTCGCGCCCCCTGTCAGGAGAAGAGCTCGGGATGGTGGTCGAACGCCTTGCCGTGAGGGTACGAGACGAGCTCGAACTGCATGCCCCAGGGGGAGAGGAAGTAGACCCAGCGCTGGCCCTCGGACGCGCTGCGGCTCACGGTCGGCTCGCCGAGCACCGTGACGCCCTGCTCGTGGAGGTAGGCGACGGCGGCGTCGAGGTCGTCGACGTACAGCGCCACGTGGTGGCCGCCGACGTCGCTGTTGCGCGGCACCTCGGCGTCCTGCTCGGGGGCCTCGTACTGGAAGACCTCGAACACGGCCTGACCGCCGCAGCGGTAGAAGCGGAGCTGGCGCATGACCGTGCGCGGGTCGACGTTCATGTGCTCGCGCATCCACTCGCTGTCGGGCGCGGCGAACGGCCCTAGCGCGTACATGTACTCGCAGCCGAGCACGTCCACCAGCCAGGTGTGGGCGGCCTCGAGGTCGGGCACGGTGAACCCGACGTGGTCGAGCCGGCTGAGCCCGGGGATCGCCATGGGACCTCCTGATGGATACATACAACCAGCCCTGAGGGTCGCACACGCGGGAAAGGCTCGTCCAGACCTTGCGAATGGATACATTCCCTGCCACGCTCAGGTCACCGGCTCGTCGGCTCAGCGCGAAGGTGATCCCATGCCCGAGAACCACCCCCTCGATCCCGCGGTCCCCTGGACCGAGCTCGTCGTCACCGACGCCGACTGGGACGCCGCCGACCCGGCCCTGCTCACCGCGATGCTGAGCCAGCTCGTGCTCATCCGGTCGTTCGAGGAGTTCGTGCTCGAGCTCGCCGGCGAGGGCCTCATCCACGGCCCCGCCCACTCGAGCATCGGCCAGGAGGGAGGCGCCGTCGGCTCGGCGATCACGCTGCGCACCGCCGACACCGTCAACGGCTCGCACCGCGGCCACCACCAGTTCCTCGCCAAGGTGCTCAGCCACCTGCACCCCGAAGGCATCGACCCCAGCCAGCCGATCCCTGACGACGTCCGCGACGCGATGCTGCGCAGCCTCCGCGAGATCGCGGGGCTCGACCTCGGCTTCAGCCACGGCCGCGGCGGCAGCATGCACCTGCAGTGGCACGAGGCCGGCGCGATCGGCACCAACGCGATCGTCGGCGGCGGCGTCCCCCTCGCGGCGGGATCCGCCTGGGCGCACAAGCACGCAGGCACCGACGCCGTCGCGGTGACGTACTTCGGCGACGGCGCGATCAACATCGGCTCGACGCTCGAGACCTTCAACCTCGCCGGCGCCTGGAAGCTGCCGATCTGCTTCTTCGTCGAGAACAACCAGTACGCCGTCAGCACGCACGTGGCCGAGGTGACCGCGGAGACGCGCCTCTCGGGACGCGGCCCCGGCTTCGGCATCCCGAGCTGGAAGGTCGACGGCATGGACCCGCTCGCCGTCCACCTCGCGATGCAGCAGGCGCTCGCAGTGATGCGCTCGGGCGGTGGGCCGACTCTCATCGAGGCCGACGTCTACCGCTACTTCCACCAGAACGGCCCGTTCCCCGGCTCCGCCTTCCGCTACCGCAGCAAGGAGGAGGAGGCGGAGTGGCGCGGGCGCGACCCGATCGACACCACCGCCCGTCACCTCGTGCGCCGCGGCATCCTCACGCAGGACCAGGTCGCCGCCGCGACCGCACAGGCCAAGTCGCTCATGGCGAGCCTCGGCGAGGTGATCCTCGAGCCCAAGCCCGACGGCAAGCCGAAGGAGCGCCAGATCAAGGCCGCCGAGTGGCCGAAGCCGGAGTTCGTCGACGAGGGCGTGCGCGGAGACCTGTCGGAGTTCGACGGCGTCACGTTCACCGACGTGGCCGACTTCGAGGGTCGCCTCACCGACGTGAAGTTCATCGACGCCATCGCCGGCGTCATGGGTCGCCGGCTCGAGACCGACCCGCGCGTGGTGATCCTCGGCGAGGACGTGCACCGCCTCAACGGCGGCACGAACGGCGCCACCAAGGGCCTCAAGGACGCGTTTCCCGACCGCGTCCTCGGCACTCCGATCAGCGAGAACGCCTTCACCGGCCTCGGCGGCGGCATGGCGATGGACGGGCGGTTCCGCCCGATCGTCGAGTTCATGTACGCCGACTTCATGTGGGTCGCGGCCGACCAGCTCTTCAACCAGATCGGCAAGGCCCGCCACATGTTCGGCGGCGACGGCGCGGTGCCGTTCGTGCTGCGCAGCAAGGTCGCGATGGGCACCGGCTACGGCTCACAGCACTCGATGGACCCGGCCGGCATCTTCGCCACGGCGCCCGGCTGGCGCATCGTCGCCCCGTCCTCGCCGTTCGACTACGTCGGCCTCATGAACGCGGCGCTGCAGTGCGAGGACCCGGTCGTGGTCATCGAGCACGTCGACCTCTACGCCTCGACCGGCCCAGCCGTCGAGGGCGACTTCGACCACGTGCTCCCGGTGGGCAAGGCCGCCGTACGCCGCGAGGGCAAGGCCGTCACGGTCCTCACCTACCTCGCCATGACCAACTACGTGCTGCAGGCCGTCGAGGAGACGGGCATCGACGCCGAGGTGATCGACCTGCGCTGGCTCGACCGCGCGAGCCTCGACTGGGACACCATCACCGCGAGCGTGAAGAAGACCAACAACGTCGTGATCGCGGAGCAGGGTGCGGTCGGCACGTCGTACGGCAACTGGCTCGGCGACGAGATCGCACGTCGGCTCTTCGACTGGCTCGACGCCCCCGTGGGCCGCATCACCGGCGGCGTCGCCTCGCCGAGCATCTCCAAGGTGCTCGAGCGGGCAGCCTTCGCCAAGACGGAGGAAGCCGCCGCGCGCCTCCGCGAGATCACGGAGGCCTGAGCCGTGCCCGAGATCCTGCGCATGCCGGAGGTGGCCGCGGGTGCGACCGAGGCCATCCTCTCGGCCTGGAACGTGCCGGTCGGCCAGGCGTACGCCGCCGGCGACCTGCTCGTGACGATCGAGACCGACAAAGCTGTCGTCGACGTGGAAGCCGAGGCGGACGGAGTGCTTCTCCGGCTTCTCGCCGAGGCGGGAGCGACGGTCGAGGTGGGCTCGCCGATCGCTGTGACCGGTGCCGCGGGCGAGACCGCGGACGACGCGGCCATCGCCGCGCTCGGCATCAGCAGCTCGGCGTCTCCCACCGCCGACGCACCTGCTGCTCGGGCCGCCGAGACCGTCGCGGCGGCGCCCGCCCCGGTGGCGGCTGCGGCCCACGGCGAGCGGGTGTTCGCGAGCCCGCTCGCGCGCAGGATCGCGCGCGACGCCGGCGTCGATCTCGCCTCGCTCGAGGGCACCGGCCCCGGCGGTCGCATCCGTCGCCGCGACGTCGAGGCCACCCTCGCGGCGGCTCCCGCCACAGCCCCGAAGTCCGTCGGCGCGGCTCCCGCCCCCGTGCCGAAGCCAGTAGTCGTCACGGGTGACGCCGAGTACGTCGACGAGCCGAACTCCCGCCTGCGCAACGCCATCGCGGCGCGCCTCACCGAGAGCAAGACCACCGCACCGCACTTCTACGTGCGCGGCTCCGCCCGGGTCGACCGTCTCCTCGCCCTGCGCAAGGAGATCAACGACGGCGGCGACATCAAGGTGTCGGTGAACGACCTCGTCGTGAAGGCGGTCGGCAAGGCGCACACGCTCGTGCCCTCGCTCAACGTCATCTGGACCGGCGACGCGATCCGCCACTTCTCCCGCGTCGACGTCGCGATCGCCGTCGCCACCGAGAGTGGGCTCGTCACCCCGGTCGTGCGGGGCGTCGACCGGCTCTCGCTCGGCGAGCTCGCGACGACCACCGCCGACCTCGCGGCACGCGCCAAGGACAAGCGCCTGCAGCAGAGCGAGCTCGAGGGCGGCACGATCAGCGTGAGCAACCTCGGCATGTTCGGCACCGAGGACTTCGCGGCCATCATCAACCCGCCACAGGCCTCGATCCTCGCCGTCGGCGCCGCCCGCCAGGAGCCCGTGGTCCTCGACGGCACGCTCGCCGTGGGCACCGTGATGCACGTGACCCTCTCGGTCGACCACCGCCCGGTGGACGGCGCGGCGGCGGCGGAGTGGATGCGGGCGTTCATCGGTCTGCTCGAGTCACCCACCCGGATCCTGGTCTGAGCCAGGGGCGCTGGTCGCCGTACGGGAGGCTGGCCGCATGAGTGCCGACCTCGGGACCCTCGGCTGGGTCGCGCTCGCGATCGGTGCGGTGTGCGCGGGCTTCTCCAAGACCGGCATCAGCGGTACGGGGCTCATCACCGTGGGGCTGTTCGCCTCGGTGCTGCCCGCGCGGCAGTCCACGGGCTCGGTGCTGCTGCTCTTCCTTGTCGGCGACGTCTTCGCGCTGCTCGCCTACCGCAGCCACGCGCACTGGCCGACGCTGCGTCGGCTCGCACTGCCGGTGCTGTCCGGCATCGTCGTCGGCGTCGTGTTCCTCTCCCAGGTGGGCGACGGCGGGCTGAAGCGGACGATCGGCAGCGTGCTCCTGCTGCTGGTCGCCCTCCACCTGTGGGTGCGCAGGCGTGCCGAGCACCAGGACGAGGTGCGGGCTCTGCCTCGCCCGGTGACGATCGCGGCGGGGGCGGCGTCCGGCTTCACCAGCATGATCGCCAATGCCGGGGGAGCGGTGATGTCCATCTATCTGCTCGGCGTCCGCCTCGAGATGCTCGCGTTCCTCGGCACCACCACGTGGCTGTTCTTCCTCATCAACGTCACCAAGGTGCCGCTGTCGCTCGGCCTCGGCCTGCTCACCTGGGACGGCGCTCGCATCGCGCTGCTCGTGGCGCCGTTCGTCGTGGTCGGTGCCTGGCTCGGCCGCGAGCTCATAAGGCGGATCCAGCAGCGCCAGTTCGAGTGGCTCGTGCTCGCCTCGACCGCGCTCGCCGGCCTCAACCTCCTCCTGCGCTGAATCCACGCGCCGCGGGTCGGGGGCCATGGCAGCCTGGGCGCATGCCCGACCGCCACCTCGCCCAGCTCAACGTGGCGCGGCTCCGCGTCCCGCTCGATCACCCCGCACTGATCCCGTTCGTGTCGAACCTGTGGGCGATCAACGCCGAGGCCGACGCGGCACCTGGTTTCGTGTGGCGCCTTCAGGAGTCCGAGTCCGGCAACGCCACCGACCTGCGCCCGTGGGGCGAGGACATGATCGTCAACATGAGCGTCTGGACCGACGTCGAGTCGCTGCGCGAGTACGTCTTCGCGCCCGGCCACATCGAGATCATGCGCCAGCGCCGTGCCTTCTTCACGCCGATGGACACGCCGTATGCCGTGCTCTGGTGGGTGCAGGCGGGCCATGTGCCGACCCTGGACGAGGCCAGGGATCGGCTCGACCTCCTGACGGCTCAGGGCCCGTCGCCGGGGGCCTTCACGTTCAAGGACGCCTTCCCCGCCGAGGCGGTCGCCGACGCGTGACAGGATGCCGGTGTGACGGCGACGATCCTCGACGGCAAGGCCACAGCGGCAGCGATCAAGTCCGAGCTCGCGGCCCGCGTGGCGCGGCTGGCGGCGGCCGGCGTCGTGCCCGGCCTCGGCACCGTGCTCGTCGGTGACGACCCCGGCAGCCGCTCGTACGTCGCCGGAAAGCACCGCGACTGCGCCGAGGTGGGCATCACCTCGCACCGCGTCGACCTCCCGGCCGACGCCTCTCAGCAGCAGGTCGACGAGGCGATCCTCACCCTCAACGAGGACCCGACCTGCACCGGCTACATCGTGCAGCTTCCGCTGCCGAAGGGCCTCGACGAGGCCCGCGCGCTCGAGCTGATCGACCCGGGCAAGGACGCCGACGGCCTCCACCCCACCAACCTCGGCCGACTCGTGCTCAACATCCCGGCCCCGCTGCCGTGCACGCCGCGCGGCATCGTCGAGCTGCTGCGCCGGTACGACGTGCCGATCAACGGTGCCGAGGTCGTCGTCGTCGGCCGCGGCATCACGGTCGGACGCCCGCTCGGCCTGCTCCTGACCCGCAAGAGCGAGAACGCGACCGTGACCCTGTGCCACACGGGCACCCGCGACGTCGCAGTGCACACCCGCGGAGCCGACATCGTCGTGGCGGCGGCCGGCGTCGCGCACCTGATCACCGCCGACATGGTCAAGCCTGGTGCAGCCGTCCTCGACGTCGGCATCACGCGCACCGACTCAGGTCTCGTCGGCGACGTCCACCCCGACGTGCGTGAGGTGGCCGGATTCGTGGCACCGATGCCCGGCGGGGTCGGGCCGATGACGCGGGCGATGCTCCTGCTCAACGTGGTCGAGGCCGCCGAGCGCCAGGCAGGGCTCGCCTCGCGATGACCTCCGACGCCGGCCCCGAAGCCCCTGTGCAGCCTCCCGAGGATGCCGCGGGCGAGCAGGGCCAGCGCCGGTTCCGGGAGTGGCCGATCGCGGTTGTGCTCGCCGTGGTCCTCGCGGGTCTCGCCGTCGTCGCCTCGGGTCACTTCCGCCGGGGGACCGTGGTGCTGTCCTTCGGCGTCGCGCTAGCCCTGTTCCTCCGCCTGCTCCTGCCCGAGCGGGACGCCGGCATGCTCCACGTGCGCTCCAGGCGCATCGACGTCGCCGTCCTCTCCGTGCTCGCCGTGGGGGTCGGCGTCCTCTCGCTGTGGGTGCCCCCGCCCACCACATGAACCCCGGGGAGGGACTACGCTCTCCCCAGATGTCTTGATGACGAGATATCCAACCGGAGCCGGGTCGAGGACGCCCCGGAGCCGACGACAAGGAGAGCGCCCCATGGCCCGTACCCCCGTCACCGTCACCGTCACCGGAGCTGCCGGCCAGATCGGCTACGCGCTCCTCTTCCGCATCGCATCGGGCCACCTGCTCGGCACGGACACCCCCGTGCGCCTGCGCCTGCTCGAGATCACACCGGCGCTCAAGGCCGCTGCAGGCACCGCGATGGAGCTCGACGACTGCGCCTTCCCGCTGCTCGCCGGCATCGACATCACCGACGACGCCCGCGCTGCCTTCGACGGCGTCAACGTCGCCCTCCTCGTCGGCGCCCGTCCGCGCACCGCGGGCATGGAGCGCGGCGACCTGCTCTCGGCCAACGGCGGCATCTTCAAGCCCCAGGGCGAGGCCATCAACGCCGGTGCGGCGGACGACGTCCGCATCCTCGTCGTCGGCAACCCGGCCAACACCAACGCGCTCATCGCCGCCTCGCACGCGCCCGACGTGCCGGCGAGCCGCTTCACCGCGATGACCCGCCTCGACCACAACCGCGCCAAGACCCAGCTCGCCAAGAAGGCCGGCGTCACGGTGAACGACATCACGAACCTCACGATCTGGGGCAACCACTCGGCGACCCAGTACCCCGACATCTTCAACGCGAAGATCAACGGCCGGAACGCCGCCGAGGTCGTCGACGACCAGGCCTGGCTCGAGAACGACTTCATCCCGACCGTCGCCAAGCGCGGAGCGGCGATCATCGAGGCCCGTGGCGCTTCCTCTGCCGCATCGGCCGCCAACGCCGCGATCGACCACGTCTACTCGTGGGTCAACGGCACGCCCGAGGGCGACTGGGTGTCGGCCGCGATCGCGTCCGACGGCTCGTACGGCGTCCCCGAGGGCATCATCTCCACGTTCCCCGTCACCACCAACGGTGGCGAGTGGGAGATCGTCCAGGGCCTCGAGATCAGCGACTTCTCCCGCAGCAAGATCGACGCCTCGGTCGCCGAGCTCGTCGAGGAGCGCGACGCCGTGCGCGCGCTCGGCCTCATCTGACCAGCTCGACCGACCCCCAGAAGCAGGAGCACCCCGTGGCGAAGATCAAGGTCGTCAATCCCGTCGTCGAGCTCGACGGCGACGAGATGACGCGGATCATCTGGCAGTTCATCAAGGACAAGCTGATCCTCCCGTACCTCGACGTCGACCTGAAGTACTACGACCTCTCCGTCGAGAACCGGGATGCCACCGACGACCAGGTGACGATCGACTCCGCCAACGCCATCAAGCAGTACGGCGTCGGCGTGAAGTGCGCGACGATCACGCCGGACGAGGCGCGCGTCGAGGAGTTCGGCCTCAAGAAGATGTGGAAGTCGCCCAACGGCACGATCCGCAACATCCTCGGCGGCGTCATCTTCCGCGAGCCGATCGTCATCTCGAACATCCCGCGTCTCGTGCCCGGCTGGACCAAGCCGATCATCATCGGCCGTCACGCCTTCGGCGACCAGTACCGCGCCACCGACATGGTCATCAAGGGCAAGGGCAAGCTGACGCTGTCCTTCGTCCCCGAGGACGGCAGCGAGCCCACCGAGGTCGAGGTGTTCGACTACCCGGGCGGCGGCGTCGCGATGGCGATGTACAACCTTGACGACTCGATCCGCGACTTCGCGCGCGCCTCGATGCGCTACGGCCTCGACCGCGGCCTGCCGGTGTACCTGTCGACCAAGAACACGATCCTCAAGGCGTACGACGGTCGGTTCAAGGACCTGTTCGCGGAGGTCTTCGAGGCCGAGTTCAAGGCGGAGTTCGACGCCGCCGGCATCACCTACGAGCACCGTCTCATCGACGACATGGTCGCTGCGGCCATGAAGTGGGAGGGCGGCTACGTCTGGGCCTGCAAGAACTACGACGGCGACGTCCAGAGCGACACCGTCGCACAGGGTTTCGGCTCGCTCGGCCTCATGACCTCGGTGCTCATGACCCCCGACGGCAAGACGGTCGAGGCCGAGGCAGCCCACGGCACGGTGACGCGTCACTACCGCCAGCACCAGCAGGGCAAGCCCACCTCGACCAACCCGATCGCCTCGATCTTCGCCTGGACCCAGGGCCTGTCGTACCGCGGCAAGATGGATGGCACGCCGGAGGTCACGCAGTTCGCCGAGACCCTCGAGCGCGTCTGCATCGAGACCGTGGAGGAGGGCAAGATGACCAAGGACCTCGCCCTGCTCATCGGCTCGGACGCGCCGTACCTCACCACCGAGGCCTTCCTCGACGCGATCGACGAGAACCTCCAGAAGGCCATGGCCTGACCGTTCGCACGTACGACGAGAGCCCCCGGCATCGATCCGGGGGCTCTCGTCGTCCCGCATCCGGGTGCCACCCAGTGCGAGGATCGACGCGTGAGCACGCATCTCGAGCGGCTGCACGTGCAGGTGGCCCGGCGCATGGACGCGCCGGCGCTCGCCGCGCTCAACCAGGCCGTGCAGCAGATGCACCACGACTGGTCGGCGTCCGAGTACCTCGTGCCTGATCCACGGGCGGCCGAGGACTTCTTCCTGCACAAGGTCGGCGATCCGACGGCGCTCGTGCTGGTCGCCGAGCGCGGTGGGCACCCGGTCGGCTTCCTCTACGGCGAGGAGCTGCACCGCCCGGCCAACCCGTTCACGGCCGAGATGCGCGTGCTCTACGTCGAGCAGGTGGCAGTGCTCCCCGAGCGGCGCCGCAGCGGTGTCGGCCGCGCGCTGTTCCACGCCGCAGAGGCCGCCGCGACCAGGCGCGGGCTCGACGGCGTACGCCTCGAGACCTCGGCCCAGAACTCGGCGGCGCAGACGTTCTTCGAGCGCCTGGGGTACGACGCCTACTCGCTGCGGCTGAAGAAGGACCTGTAGGAGCCCCCGCATGCGCGTCTTCCCGCCCCTGCCCCCGGTGCCGCCGGTCCCGGATGCCGCCTCGCGCGACCTGGCGCTGGACGTCGTACGCGCATGGTCGCTGCTCGTCGTCGTGCTCGGCCACTTCCTCATGCTGATCCTGCTGTGGGACGACGGAGTCCCGGCGTCGGCCAACACGCTCACCTCGGGCCAGCCCTGGCCCTACGTCACGTGGCTGCTGCAGGTCATGCCGCTGTTCTTCGTCGCCGGCGGGGCGGTCAACCAGCGCAGCTACGAGCGGTTCGACGGTTCGTACAACCAGTGGCTGTGGAACCGCACCCGCCGGCTCATGCGCCCGACCGTGGTCTACCTGCTCGCGCTCGCGGTCATCTTCACGGTCGTCACCGTGCTTGTCCGCCGCGAGGTCACCGACCCGCTCGTCCAGGGCATCACCGGCCCGCTCTGGTTCCTGGCGCTCTACATCCCCGTGACGGCGCTGACGCCGGTGACCAGCGCATGGTGGAAGCGTGCCGGCGTCCGCACGCTCCTGGCGCTCGCGGTGGTCGTCGTCCTCGTCGACGTCGTGCGGCTCAACTTCGTCGAGACGGCCGGCGCCCTCAACATGATCGTCGCGTGGGTGCTCGTCCATCAGCTCGGCTACTGGTACCGCGCGGGCGTCACCCGCCGCGCGGCGTGGGCGTGCGTCGGGCTCGGCCTCACGGTGAACGTCGTGCTCTCCCAGTTCCTCGCGTGGTACCCGACGTCGCTCGTCGGCATCCCGACCGAGAAGTTCTCCAACATGGCCCCACCGACGATCGTGCTCGTCATGCACGCGCTGGTGCTGTTCGGTGGCTTCGTGCTGCTGGCACCGTGGCTTCGCGTGCGGTTCGCGACGCCGCGTGCCTTCGCCGCGACCACGCGCGCGGCGCTGTTCGCGATGACCGTGTACCTCTGGCACATGCTCGTGCTCGTCGGCTGGCTGTCTCTGCTGCATGCGCTCGATCTCGACCTGCCCGTACGCATCGAGGGCGGCAACATCGTGCCCGAAGGCCTCAACTACTGGGGCTGGCTCGTGCCGTCGACCATCGGGTTCGCCGCCGTGCTCTACGTCGTGGTCCGTTGGCTGTGGCCGGTCGAGTTCCTGCGGCTACCCTGGTTCGACGGGGCGTCCGGACGACCGAGCGACTCGCCCTGGCGGGCCGGGGCGGGGGCCGCACTGGTCGGCGCAGGCCTTCTGGCTGTGGCCGGTTCCGGGTTCTCCGGCTTCCCGACCTCGACGCACACGGCGTACGGCATCCCGGTGTCCGCGGCCGGTGCGCTGGTCGCGATCGGTGTGGGTCTTGCTCTGCTGCGTCAGCCGACCGGCGCGCGCGCCGAGGTCGGTGCAGGCTGATTGGATGACGACGTGCTCACCGTCGTCACCGCCAACGTCAACGGCATCCGTGCCGCCGCCCGCCGAGGCGGCGTCGCGTGGCTCGCGGCCGCGAACGCCGACGTCGTGTGCCTTCAGGAAGTTCGCGCCTCGGACGACCAGCTCGCGGAGGTGCTCGGCGAGGGTGGCCTCGGTCACCTCCACGGGGCGCACACCGAGGCCGAGGCCAAGGGTCGCGCCGGAGTCGCCGTCCTCACCGCTGCCCCTCAGCGCAAGGTGCGCCTCGCGGTCGGGCCGGACGAGTTCGCGGGATGCGGCCGGTACGTCGAGGTCGAGGTCGACACGGCCGTGGGCAAGGTGGTCGTCGCCAGCGTCTACGTCCACACGGGCGAGGCGACCGACGAGGCACGGCAGTCGGAGAAGTACCGCTTCCTCGACGCCGTCGAGGCGCGGATGCTCGAGCTGGGAAAGGCCGCGGCTCGCAAGGGCGGCGCGCAGGCCATCGTCTGCGGCGACCTCAACGTGGCCCACGCCGAGGTGGACATCAAGAACTGGAAGGGCAACCGCAGCAAGGCCGGCTTCCTCGAGGACGAGCGCGCCTACCTCAGCCGCTGGTTCGCCGAGCACTCGTGGACCGATCTCGGTCGGGCTCTCGGCGGTGACGGGCCGGGGCCCTACACCTGGTGGTCGTGGCGCGGACGCGGCTTCGACACCGACGGTGGCTGGCGGATCGACTACGCCCTGGCCACCCCGGGTCTCGCGACTCGAGCGGTTAAGGCCGAGGTCGGCAAGGCAGCGTCGTACGCCGAGCGCTGGAGCGACCACGCCCCGCTCACCATCACGTTCTCCTAGCCCACTTCGGTGAGTCAGACGCCCGCAGCGGGGTCGTCATGGCACCCTGACGCTGTGACGGGTGGACAGAGCGCTGTGCAGGGATTTCGGGCCAATCTCGAGAGGGACGCCGCGGGCGAAGGTCTGTCGTCGCGCGTCGCCTGGTCGGCGTTCTGGGCACCGTTCGTCGGCCTTGTCGTCTTCATGGTGCTCTACGTCGTCGCCCGCGATCTCTACTACTGGCTGCTGCGCGAGGACCACGCGGTCGAGTGGCTGCAGTTCTTCCTGCTGCTGTTCACCGCCGCTGTGTCGCTGCTCGGTGCGGTTGCGGCCCTGCGCCGACGTCACTGGTTGACCGGCGGCTTCCTGCTCGTGATCGTGCTGGGCACCCTCTTCCTCGCGGGCGAGGAGATCTCCTGGGGCCAGCGGGTCCTCGGCCTGGCCGGGGAGGTCGGCGGCAACCGCCAGGGCGAGTCGAACATCCACAACATCGACGACGCCGGGGGCATCCCGATCGAGCGGCTCTTCCGCATCGCACAGGCGACGATCGCCTTCATCGGAGTGGTGCTGCCGTTCCTGGTGCGCTGGCAGCCGGCGCGGCTGCGCGGGGCCGCCTGGCGTGTCTTCACGCCGCCGATCTTCCTGGCCACGAGCTTCCTCGTCGTCCTGGGCTTCCGCACCCAGCGGCTGCTGTTCACGGCCGACATCTCCGCCCTCATCGTGATCCAGGAGTGGGCCGAGGTCTGCCTCTACGGCGCTCTCGCCACATGGGTGACCTTGACCTGGCTGCACGAGAGCGGCCGCCGCGAGCGCACCGACGCCGGGGTGACGTCCCTGCGCCGAGGCACAGGCCGTAGTGCCGTGGTCGTCGCGGGCGTCGTCGGAGTCGTCACCGTGGTGTGCCTGGTCCTCACGATGGCTTCGGGCATCGAGCCCGGCAACGTCTGACCGGACGGTCCGCACCGACGCCGAGGAGCGCCCGTGACCACGCGAGAGCAGTTCACCGACGAGCAGTGGGCTGCTGCCACAGCCCTGCCCAGCCTGGTGATCATGGCGGCGAGCCTCTCCGACGGGAAGATGATGCCGTCGATCCGGGAGATGAAGGCCGGCGGCGAGGCGCTCGTGGCCGGTGCGGCGCGCTACCCGGACAACGTCCTGCTGCAGGCGCTTCGCGAAGGCGTCGAGGCCGCCAAGGCCGGGACCAAGGCGGGGCAGGAGCAGGACACGCCGACCAGTCTCGCCGACGTGGTCGAGACGCTCGTCGGGCAGATCGAGGACAGTGCATCCGTGGCGCGTGCCCGCGTGTCGACCGAGGAGTTCGTGCAGCTCCGCGAGGTGCTGACCGCCGCAGCCACGGCGGTGGTCGAGCGGCTCGGCGACGGGTTCATGGGCGGCGGCGAGAAGCTCACCGACTCCGAGACCGCCTTCGTCACCCGGCTGACCGCGATCCTCGCCTGAGGCCCAGGACGAGAGGCGCTAGCGCGCGATGCGGGGGTCCTGGACGCGCTCGCGGATCGCGGCTGCTGCGTCGTCGTCCGGCGCTGCCTGCGCCTCGAGCTCGGCAGCCACGCGCATCTGGTAGCGGGTGACCTCGGCGTCCTTGGTGGCGTCGTCCCAGCCGAGCACGTCGCCCATGAGTCGCGCGGCATGGCGGGCCGCGACGAGGCCGCGGTCTCCTGCCTCGAGGTAGAGACGGGTGCGCCTGGTCAGGACGTCGTCGATGTGCAGCGCCCCCTCGTGCGTGGCGGCGTGCACGATCTCCACCGCGAGCGTGCCGGCTCCACCGGGCACCTCCTGCGCCAGCTCGGGCTCGTCGTCGACGTGCAGGAGCAGCTCGGGCAGCAGACGGCCGTAGCGGTGGGCGAGCCGGTGCAGGTGCTCCGCGCTGAGGTTCTCGGTGCCGGGGGAGCCGGCGATCTCGGCGAGGTACTCGACGGGCTCGCACGCTCCGACGAGCGGGACGTCGGCGGTGGTGGAGGCGGGCAGCTGCTGCGGGTCGTCGGGGAAGAGGTCCGGCGCGCATGCGTCCACGGTGTCCTCGGCCATGACGCGGTACGTCGTGTACTTGCCGCCGGCGATCGTGACGAGCCCGGGAAGCGGACGACGCACGGTGTGCTCGCGCGAGATCTCCGACTCGGACAGGCCCTCGGTGTCGACCAGCGGGCGCAGCCCGGCGTACAGGCCGATGACGTCGGACTCGGTGAGATCGCTGGTGAGAGCGGCGTTGGCCATGTCGAGCAGGTAGTGCAGGTCCTTGTGCGTGGCCGACGGGTGCGAGAGGTCGTGGTGCCAGGCGGTGTCGGTCGTGCCGATCACCCACGAGCGGCCCCACGGCAGGATGAACAGCACGGACGTGGCGGTCTTGGTGATGAGGGCGAGCGAGGCGTCGATGCGATCCTTCGGCACGATGATGTGCACGCCCTTGGACGGCCGCATCCGGATCGGGCTCTCGACACCGGCGAGCTGCTCGGTGCGCCCGGCCCAGACACCGGTCGCGTTGACCACGACCTTCGCGGGGATGTCGTGCGACTCACCGGTCATGGCGTCGGTCACCTTCGCGCCGACGACGCGATCGCCCTCGCGGACGATCTCGGTGACGCGCGCAGCAGACACGAGCGACGCACCGTGCGCGGCCGCCGTGCGGGCGAGCTCGAGGGTGTGCCGGGCGTCGTCGACCTGCGCGTCGTGGTAGCGGATTGCGCCCGCGATGAGCTCGGGTCGCAGCGACGGGAAGGCCTTGAGCGCCGCGGACTTCGTGAGGTGCGAGTGCCGCGGCACGGAGGGCTGCAGGCCGCCGAGGGTGTCGTACAGGGTGAGCCCGGCGCCGACGTACGGGCGCTCCCACACCTTGTGCGCGAGCGGGTAGAGGAAGGGCAGCGGCGTGACGAGGTGAGGTGCCAGGTGGTCGAGCAGCAGCGCGCGCTCGCGCAGAGCCTCCCGTACGAGGCCGAAGTTGAGCTGCTCGAGGTAGCGCAGGCCGCCATGCACGAGCTTGGACGAGCGCGACGACGTACCGGCGGCGAAGTCCCGCTGCTCGACGAGGCCGACCGACAGGCCGCGCAGCGCGGCGTCGAGCGCCACGCCTGCGCCGGTCACACCGCCGCCGACCACCAGGACGTCGACGCCGGACCGCATCCGCGCCCACGACTCCTCGCGGTACGCCGCGTCGAGCCGTCCCCTGGTCGTCATGCGAGCCTCCCATATCCGTCGACGGGCACGGCGTCGAGGAACGCCGGCTCGTCGAGCTGCGCGTCGGCGAACGCCGCGCGCACGATCTTCCTGAGGCCGTCGACCTCGTCGGTCTCCACGAGGGCGATGGCCGAGCCGCCGAAGCCGCCACCGGTCATCCTCGCTCCGTACGCGCCGGCCCGCAGCGCGGCCTCGACGGCGACGTCGAGCTCAGGGCTCGACACCTCGTAGTCGTCGCGCAGCGACTCGTGCGAGGCCGTGAGCAGGGGGCCGATGCCACTGACCTCGCCTGCCTCGAGCAGCGCGACGACGTCGAGCACGCGCTGGTTCTCGGTGACCACGTGGCGCACCCGACGCTGCAGCACGTCGTCGTCCAGCATCGACATCGCGGAGCCGAGGTCGTCGACCTCGCGCAGCGACGGGACGCCGAGCAGCACCGATGCCTGCTGGCACGAGGCTCTGCGGGCGGCGTACTCGCCGTCGACGAGGCGATGCGGAGCGCGCGTGTCGATCACGACGAGGGTGAGCCCCTCGGCCGCGAGGTCGAACGGGATGTGCCGCGGCTCGAGCGACCTCGTGTCGAGCAGCAGCAGGTGGCCGGCGCGTCCGTGGGTGGACGCGAACTGGTCCATGACGCCGCACGGCACACCGACGAAGTCGTTCTCGGCCCGCTGGGCCAGCAGCGCGATCGTCGCGAGGTCGAGGTCGGCGTCGGCGAGGTGGAGCAGCGCTCCGGCCACGGCGCACTCGAGCGCTGCCGAGGACGACAGCCCGGCACCACGCGGCACGTCGCCCTCGACGAGCAGGTCGGCTCCCGGCACGTCGACGCCGTGGCCTGCGAGGGCCCACGCCGTGCCTGCCGCGTAAGCCGCCCAGCCGTCCACCGATCCGGGAGCGAGTGACCCGAGGTCGACCTCCGCAGCCAGGTCGCCCTGCTCCGCCGAGACGATGCGCAGGACCCGGTCCTCGCGACGCGCGGCGTGGACGCGGGCGTCACGCGGAATCGCGAGCGGCAGCACGAAGCCGTCGTTGTAGTCGGTGTGCTCGCCGATGAGGTTGACGCGCCCCGGCGAGCGCCAGCCCACCTCAGGCTCGCGTCCGAAGGCGGCGGTGAAGGCCTCGGTGCTCACGATCCGGCGACCTCACGTAGGCGCGCTGCGATCGACTCGGGCTCGCGGTCGTTGACGAACGCGCCCATCGCGGACTCCGAGCCGGCGAGGTACTTGAGCTTGTCGACGCTGCGCTGCACGGAGAACAGCTCGAGATGCAGGGCGCCGTCGGCGCGCTGCTGCACGACCGGGGCCTGGTGCCAGGCTGCGATGTACGGCAACGGGATGCCGAAGAAGGCGTCACCGCGCCGCAGCAGGTCGAGGTAGACCACCGCGAGCTCGTCCCGCTCCTCGGCCGTCAGCGCAGCGAGGTCGGGCACCCGTCTGCGCGGGTAGAGGTGGGCCTCGACTGGCCAGCGGGAGGCGAACGGCACGAACGACACCCAGTGCTCGGACTCCGCGATCACGCGCCGGCCGTCGGCGAGCTCGGCTGCCACGACGTCGTCGTAGAGGTTGCGGCCGGTGAGCTCGTGATGCCGGCGTACCGACTCGAGCTGGACCCGGGTGCGCGGCGTGACGAACGGGTAGGCGTAGATCTGGCCGTGGGGGTGGCGCATCGTGACTCCGATGGCCTCGCCCCGGTTCTCGAAGACGAACACCTGCTCCACGCCCGGAGTCGCCGACAGCGCGGCCGTGCGGTCTGCCCACGCCTCCACGACGAGGCGGGCACGGTCGACGTCGAGTGCGGCGAACGAGCCTTCGTGCTCGGAGGTGAAGCACACGACCTCGCACCTGCCCCAGGCCGCGTGGTGCTCGAACAGCCGTCCGCTGTCGAACACCTCCGGCGGCCCGACGAACGACGGGAACCGGTTCTCGAACACGACGACGTCGTAGTCGTCGCTCGGGATCTCGGTGGGGTAGCCGGGCCGCGACGCGCACAGGGGGCAGTCGCTGGCGGAGGGGAGGAACGTGCGGCCCATACGGTGCGCCGCGACCGAGACCCACTCGTCGAGCAGGGGGTCGTGCCTCAGCTGCGGCACGTCGCCGCGCGGCTCGAGGGGGCGGGTGTCGACCTGCGACCGCTCAGGTGCGCCGTCCTGGTCGAAGTGGATGAGCTCGCGTCCGTCCGCGAGGTTGACCACAGTGCGTCGCATGCTCACCGCTCCCCGGCCCGGGCGACAGGCACCCGCGCGATCACGAGTTCACCGACCTGGCCCGCGAGCACCTCGCGGGCCAGGGGCGCCAGGGCGTCATCGGTGATGAGGACATCTGCGTCGGACAGGGGCACGATCGTCGACAGCCCGACGACGCCCCACTTGGAGTGGTCTGCGACCACGACAAGCTGTCGGCCGGCCTCGACGAGGGCGCGGTCGGTCTCGCTCTCCATGAGGTTCGGAGTGGTGAAGCCACGCTCATCCATGCCGTGCACGCCGAGGAAGACGACGTCGAGGTGCAGCGTGCGCAGGGCCTCGACCGCGACAGGGCCGACGAGCGCGTCCGAGGGGGTCCGGATCCCGCCCGTGAGGACGACGGTCTGGTCCGACCGGCCGCTCGAGAGCACGACGTCGGCCACCCGCATCGAGTTGGTGACGACGGTGATCCCCGGGATGTCGCGCAACAGGTGCGCGAGGGTCCAGGTGGTGGTTCCGGCCGAGATGCCGACGGCGCTTCCGGGGGTGACCATCTCGGCCGCCACGTGGGCGATCGCATCCTTCTCGGTCTGCGCCCTGACCTGCTTGGCCTCGAAGCCGGGCTCGTCGATGCTCCGGCCACCCACCGACGTGGCGCCGCCATGGACCTTCACGACGAGGCCGCGCCGTGCGAGCGCGTCGAGGTCGCGCCGCACGGTCATGTCCGAGACGCCGAGCCGCGCCACGAGACTGCTGACGCGTACGGCGCCGAGCCGTTCGACCTCGTCCAGGATCACGGCCTGGCGCTGGGACGCGAGCGGATTCATCGGGCGACCCGGCTCTCGCGCACGACGGCCACGCCACCTGCGGGGATCACGAGCGCGCCGTCGACGTCGGAGTCGCTGACGAGGTCGTGACCGTGCGCGTGCACGGAGGCGGCCGAACCGGTGTGGTTGAGGACGAACAGCCACGCTGCGTCCTCTGAGCTCCTCCGCACGACCTCGAGCCCGGGCGAGGTGCTCGTCACGGCAGCCGCGCCCGACTCCTGCACGAGACGGCGCACCACCGATGCGGTGGTGGCCGGGTCCGTGCGGGTCGCGACGTACCACGCCACACCGTCGCCGTGCTCGTTGCGCGTGACGGCCGGGACCCCAGGCAGCGGGCCGTCGACGTACGACGAGACGGCCTCGGCGCCGCGCAGGTGCAGGTGCTCGGTCCAGACGTCGCCGCGGCCACCGTCGTCGAGCGCCACGGAGTCGCCCTCGCGCAGCGGTGCGAACTCCTCGACGTGGATACCGAGGACGTCCTTGAACGCGCCGGGATAGCCGCCTGGTCGCACGTGGTCGTTCTCGTCGACGATGCCGGAGAAGTAGGTCACGACCAGGTGCCCGCCGGAGGCGACGTACGAGCGCACAGCCTCCGCGGCCGCGTCGTCCGCCAGGTAGAGCGTGGGCACCACCACGGCCTTGTAGCCGCTCAGGTCTGCGCCGGGTCGGACGAGGTCGGCGGTGACGCCCAGGTCCCACAGGGCGTGGTGGAAGGCGCGCGCACGGTCGGGGTAGCGGACGTCGACCGACGGGTGGCTGTCGAGCTCGCTCGCCCACCACGACTCGTAGCCCCAGACGAGGGCGACGTCGGCCTCGACGCGGCTGCCTGCGACCTCGCCGAGACGACCGAGCAGGTCACCGAGCTCGACCACCTCGCGCCACAGCCGGGTGTCGGTGCCGGCGTGCGGGATGAGGCCGGAGTGGAACTTCTCGGCTCCCGCGACGCTCTGGCGGATCTGGAAGACCGCGAAGCCGTCGGCGCCGCGCGCGACCTGCTGGACGGCGTCGAGGCGCAGCTTCCCTGCGGGCTTGGCGGTGTTGCGGGGCTGCCAGTTGACGGCGCTCGGGCTCGTCTCCATGAGCAGCCACGGCGCCCCGCCCGCGAGGCCGCGGGTGAGGTCGGCACTCAGCGCCGCCTCGACGTGCGTGTGGGGATCGGCGAAGTCCGGGTAGTAGTCGGTCGAGACGAGGTCGACCTCCTCGGCCCAGCGCCAGTAGTCGAGCTGGTTGAAACGCGTCATCACCATGAAGTTCGTGGTGACCGGCACACCTGGCGACAGTCGGCGCAGCACGTCGCGCTCGGCGAGGTACTCGCTGAGCAGGAGGTCCGAGGCGAAGCGACGGAAGTCGAGCTGCTGGGTGGGGTTGGCCCAGGCACCGTCCGGGGTGAGGCGCGGCGGCAGGATCTCCTCGACGTCGGAGTAGCGCTGGCTCCAGAAGGCCGTGCCCCAGGCGTGATTGATCCCATCGAGGTCGTCGTACCGCTCGAGCAGCCACGTGCGGAAGCCGGCCGCGCAGACGTCGCAGTAGCAGCGGGAGGTGTGGCAGCCGTACTCGTTGCCGATGTGCCACAGGGCCAGAGCAGGGTGGCTGCCGAAGCGCCCGGCGATCTGCTCGACGAGGGCGAGCGCCCGCTCGCGCCAGGCCGTCGAGGACGGGCAGTAGGCCTGGCGGGCGCCGGGCCAGCGGGTGCGGCCGTCATGGTCGACGGGCAGCGACTCCGGGTGCAGCCGGGCGAGCCAGGGAGGTGGCGACGCCGTCGCCGTGGCGAGGTCGACGCGGACGCCAGCGGCGTGCAGGCCGTCGAGGACGTCGGCGAGCCAGTCGAGCTCGTAGCGGCCGGGCTCGGGCTCGAGGTGCGCCCAGGAGAAGATGCCGACGCTGGCGAAGGTGATCCCGGCCTCGGACATGCGCAGGTGGTCCTCGGCCCACACCTCACGGGGCCACTGCTCGGGGTTGTAGTCGCCGCCGAATGCGAGGCCGGCCCACGCGGGAGTCACGGAGACAGCCTCCCCTGGGCCTCCCGCTGAAGTCAACAGTCCCGAACAGGTCACAACAGTCCTTGTTCGTTCCTGTTGACATTGCGCGGGCCCGCCCCTCCGTCGTGTCGGGCCCGGGACGCCCGTGCGCCTAGGATCACGACATGGACGACGCGCACGAACGCGCCGGCAGACGCCGGGCGTCGGCGTGCGCTGACCTCGGGGGGCACGACCGGTGAGCGAGTTCCTCGTCAACCTCGGCGTCGTCCTCATCTTCACCCTCATCGGCGGGTTCTTCGCCGCGGCGGAGATCGCGCTCGTGTCCCTGCGCGACAGCCAGGTGCAGCGGATCGCGGCCGAGCGCGGCAAGCGGGGCAAGCGCCTCGCCGACCTCGTGCAGGACCCCAACCGGTTCCTCGCCGCCGTCCAGGTCGGCGTGACCATGGCCGGCTTCCTGTCGGCCGGGTTCGGCGCCTCGCGCATGTCGCCGCAGATCTCGCCCGTCCTGGTCGGCTGGGGTCTTGGCCAGAGCGCCGCCGACGCTGTCGCATTCGTCATCGTCACGGTGCTGCTCGTCTACATCTCCCTGGTGGTCGGCGAGCTCACGCCGAAGCGCATCGGCCTGCAGCGGGCCGAGACCATCGCCGTCGCTGTTGCGGGCATGGTCGACTGGCTCGCCCGCATCAGCCGCCCGTTCATCTGGCTGCTCTCGGTCTCGACCGACCTCCTCGTCCGGGCTCTGGGCGGGGACCCCAACGCCAACAAGGAGGACATCAGCGAGGACGAGCTCCGCGGGATCCTCGCCGCGCAGTCCTCGTTGACCGCTCAGGAGCGTGAGCTCATCGACGACGTGTTCGAGGCGGGCGAGCGCGAGGTGCGCGAGGTGATGGTGCCGCGCACGGAGGTCGACTTCATCGACGCGAGCACCCCGACGTACAAGGCTGCGAGGGTCGTCTCCTCGATGCCGCACTCCCGCTATCCCGTCTACCGCGACTCGCAGGACGACATCGTCGGCTTCGTGCACATCCGCGACATCCTCGACCCCGAGGTCAGCGACCGCGGCATCCGGGTCGGCGACCTCACGCGTGAGGTCCTCATGCTCCCGGGCAGCAAGCGGGTGCTGCCGGCCATGTTCGAGATGCGTGCTGCGGGTGCGCATCTCGCGATCGTCGTCGACGAGTACGGCGGCACCGCCGGAATCGTCACCCTCGAGGATCTCGTCGAGGAGCTCGTCGGCGACATCCGCGACGAGTACGACCTCGCGGAGCGGCCCGAGCTTCGGATCGGCGGGGAGATCGAGGTCGACGGACTCCTCAACATCGAGGACTTCGCCGACGAGGTCGGCTTCGAGCTCCCAGAGGGTCCGTACGAGACGGTTGCCGGATTCGTCATGGCCGACCTGGGTCACCTTCCCGAGATCGGTGAGAGCGTCACCGTCGACGGACGCACCCTCACCGTCACCGAGCTCGACGGCCGCCGTGCGTCCCGCATCCGCGTCACCCTGCGTCGCCCCGAGGGCACCGCGGAGGAGCCTTCGGTCACGCCGGCGGAAACCGGCGCGCGGAGCACCGACGGTGCGATGGAAGAATCCGGGGCATGACCTCCCGCGTCCTGTCCGGCATCCAGCCCACCGCTGGCTCGTTCCAGCTCGGCAACTACCTGGGCGCGGTCAAGCAATGGGTATCCATGCAGGACGACCATGACGCGTTCTACTGCGTGGTCGACCTGCACGCCATCACCGTCGAGCAGGACCCGAAGGAGCTGCGGTCCAACACCCTGCTCGCCTACGCCCAGCTGCTCGCCGCCGGCGTCGATCCCGACCGCGCGACGCTGTTCGTGCAGAGCCAGGTGCCCGAGCACGCGCAGCTTGCCTGGGTGATGCAGTGCATCACCGGCTTCGGTGAGGCCAGCCGCATGACGCAGTTCAAGGACAAGTCCTCCCGCGGCGGCAGCGACCACGCCTCGGTCGGCCTGTTCACCTACCCGATCCTGCAGGTCGCCGACATCCTCATCTACCAGGCCGACGCCGTGCCGATCGGCGAGGACCAGCGCCAGCACCTCGAGCTCACGCGCGACCTCGCCCAGCGGTTCAACAGCCGCTACGGCGCGACCTTCACGGTCCCGAAGCCGTTCATCGTCAAGGACACCGCGAAGATCCTGGACCTGCAGGACCCGACCGCGAAGATGAGCAAGTCCCTGCCGAACGGCGCCGTCTTCCTCCTCGACGACGCGAAGGTGATCACGAAGCGGCTCAAGTCCGCCGTCACCGACAGCGAGACCGAGGTGCGGTTCGACCCGGACAACAAGCCGGGAGTCTCGAACCTGCTCACGATCCTGGGTGCTTTCACCGGTCGCAGCGCCGAGTCGCTCGTCGCCGACTACGACGGCAAGGGGTACGGCGCCCTCAAGGGTGATGCGGCAGACGCCGTCGTCGCCTTCGCTCAGCCCTTCGCGGCGCGCGTCACCGAGCTGCAGTCCGACCCGGCAGAGCTCACGCGTCTGATGGGTGCCGGCGCCGCCAAGGCCCAGGTCGTCGCAGCCGAGACGCTCGCCACCGTGTACGACAGGCTCGGGTTCGTCGCCGTCCGCTGAAACCGGGTCTAAGGTCTCGCCCGTGACTGGGGCCCGGGTGCGCATCGGCGTCGCTGTGCCCGTGCCCGATCCCTTCGGCGCCGAGCTCGAGCGCTGGCGAACCTCGTTCGGCGACCCCCAGGCCCAGGCGATACCTGCGCACATCACGCTGCTGCCCCCGACGTCGGTCGGCGAGGCAGACCTGGCCGCGGCGGAGGCGCACCTCGCCGGGGCGGCGGCAGGCGCCGCAGCGTTCTCCGTGCACCTTCGGGGGAGCGGCACGTTCCGCCCGATCTCGCCCGTAGTCTTCGTGGCCCTGGCCGCGGGGATCGGCGGCTGCGAACGCCTCGAGCGAGGAGTCCGCGCTGGTGTGCTCGACCGCGAGCTCGACTTCCCCTACCACCCGCACGTCACCGTGGCCCACGACCTGCCCGGCGGGGTGCTCGACGAGGCGTACGACGCCCTGGCCGGCTTCGACGCGCACTTCGAGGCTCGCGAGTTCTGCCTCTACGTGCACGGCGCCGACGGTGTCTGGCAGGTGCGGACGAGGTTCGCGCTGGGCGAGCCTCAGGGCTGAGGCGGCCGCACGATCTTGACGTTGCCGCTCGTGGTCGGTGCGGCGGCGGGTGGCGGTACGGGTGTCACGACCGGTGCCACCACCTCGGGCTCCGCGATCACGACGGCCTCGGGCGGCAGCGCGACAGGCGGTTCAGGAACGGCCGGCGCCGTGAGGTCGGGCATCCCTGCGGAGGTGAGCGGCGGTCGACGACGTCGGGACCTGAGCCACAGGAACGCCAGGGCGATCACGCCCACCGCTACCACCGCAGCGACGAGCAGGGTCGACCGTCCGCTGGTCGCCGTGGTCGTCACGCTGCCTGCGCCACCGGCCACCGATGTCGAGTCCGGCTGCGGCTCGGCCGACGGCGTCGGCGGCACGATCTCGCCGCCCTCGGGGAGCGGGTCGACCAGGACGCCGACCGGCGTCACCTTCGTGCGGTTCGCGAAGCCCCAGCTGAGGAGGTCCTTCGCTGCCTGCTCCGTGCGCTCCTGCACCTGCAGCAGCGTCACCACGAGCAGGTGGCCGTTGCGCTCGGCGGCACCCCAGAACGTGCGGCCCGCGAGGGTGGTGTAGCCGGTCTTGCCACCCACCGCCCCCGGGAAGCCGTGCAGCAGCAGGCGGTTCTGCGTGTAGATCTTGTACGTCGAGCGCTTCTTGTCCTTGCTGGTGGGTCGGCCCGGGAAGTCGTAGCTGATGGAGGACGTGACGCTGCGGAAGTCCTCGAGCTCCATGGCCGCGCGGGCGATGAGGGCGAGGTCGTAGGCGCTGGTGAGCTGGCCGTCGGCGTCGAGCCCGCTGGGGTTGCGGACCACGGTGTCGGCCGCCTGGATGGACGCGGCGACGGCCTGCATGTCGGTGATCGTCTTCTTCATGCCGCCGTGGGAGCCGGCGAGGGCGGCGGCGGCGTCGTTGCCGCTGGGAAGCAGGAGACCGTGCCAGAGGTCCCAGTTGGTGTACGTCGCGTCGGGCACGATGCCGACGCGGCCACCGTCAGCCGACGCCTCCTTCCACGTCACGGTGTGCTCCGCGTCCTTGTCGAGGACCGGCATGAGGGTGAGGGCCGTGAGCGTCTTCAGGGTGCTGGCGGGCCTTCCCTGGCGGTGGGCGCCCTTCGAGGCGAGGATCTCGCCGGTGGTGAGGTCCGCGAGCACCCACGACTTCGCCGAGACGGACGGCAGGGGGGACGCGTCGGCCGCGAGGTTGACGCGGATTCCGTACCCCGCGAGCTGGTCGCCGCCGAGGATGGCTGAGTCCGTGGCGCCGGCGGGGCTCGCGAGCGCGCCCTGCAGCGACATCGCGAGGGCGGCCGCGAGGGCGAGCGCGGCTGCGCGGAGTCGGTTCGGTGCCAGCATCGGACGACTGTAGCCCCGTCGGTGTGGTGCTCTGTCCGTTTCGTCCCCGCGGGCAGGCGGTCGTGAGGGCGCCTGTGCGGGGGCTCACACCTCGCCGCCCGACACCCGTGGCGGTACGTCCCGCCGCTAGCGTGGGCCGAGGTCGAGCGAAAGGGCCCCTCATGTCGCGTCACACCGAGTCCGGACTCCCGTTCGAGCCCGTCTACGGCCCTGACTCCCTCCAGGGCTGGGCGCCGCAGGACAAGCTGGGGGAGCCCGGCTCGTACCCGTTCACGCGGGGCGTGTATCCCACGATGTACACCGGCAAGCCCTGGACCATGCGTCAGTACGCCGGCTTCGGCACCGCGGCCGAGTCCAACGAGCGCTACCAGCAGCTCATCGCGGCCGGCACGAACGGCCTCTCGGTGGCCTTCGACCTGCCGACTCAGATGGGCTACGACTCCGACCACCCGCTCGCCCACGGCGAGGTCGGCAAGGTCGGCGTCGCGATCGACTCGATCGAGGACATGCGGGTGCTGTTCGGCGGCATCCCCCTCGGCGAGGTCTCGACGTCGATGACCATCAACGCTCCCGCCGCAGTCCTGCTGCTGCTGTACCAGCTGGTCGCGGAGGAGCAGGGCGTGCCGGCGTCCGCGCTCACGGGCACGATCCAGAACGACGTGCTCAAGGAGTACATCGCGCGCGGCACCTACATCTACCCCCCGGCCGAGTCGCTGCGACTCATCACCGACATCTTCAGCTACTGCCGCGCGGAGATCCCGCGCTGGAACACCATCTCGATCTCCGGCTACCACATGGCCGAGGCTGGGGCGACGCCCGCGCAGGAGATCGCCTTCACCCTCGCGGACGGCATCGAGTACGTGCGCGCGGCCGTGGCCACAGGGATGGACGTCGACGAGTTCGCGCCGCGGCTGGCCTTCTTCTTCGTGGCGCGGACGACGCTGCTCGAGGAGGTCGCCAAGTTCCGCGCGGCCCGGCGCATCTGGGCGCACATCATGCGCGAGGAGTTCGGAGCCCAGAATCCCAAGAGCCTGATGCTGCGCTTCCACACCCAGACCGCCGGCGTTCAGCTCACCGCCCAGCAGCCCGAGGTCAACCTCGTGCGCGTCGCCATCCAGGGCCTCGGGGCAGTGCTCGGCGGAACGCAGTCCCTGCACACCAACTCCTTCGACGAGGCGATTGCTCTTCCGTCCGCGAAGGCAGCCCGGCTCGCGCTGCGCACGCAGCAGGTGCTGGCGTACGAGTCGGACGTCACCGCGACCGTCGACCCCTTCGCCGGGTCGTACGTCGTGGAGTCGCTGACCGACGAGGTCGAAGCGGCAGCGCTCGAGCTGATGCGCCAGATCGAGGACATGGGCGGCGCTGTCGCTGCGATCGAGCGCGGCTTCCAGAAGGGGGAGATCGAGCGGTCGGCCTACGCCGTGTCGCAGCAGATCGACTCCGGCGAGCGCGTCGTGGTCGGGGTCAACCGCTTCACCGTCGAGGAGGAGGAGCACTACGAGCCCCTCCGCGTCGACCCGGCGATCGAGGGCGAGCAGGTCGCCCGGCTCGAGAAGCTGCGGGCCGAGCGCGACCGGGACGCCGTGGACCGCGCCCTGGCCGCGGTGCGCGCCGCCGCGACGGGGACCGACAACGTCCTCTACCCGCTGCGCGACGCGCTCCGTGCGCACGCCACCGTCGGTGAGGCCTCGGATGCGCTCCGCGAGGTATGGGGCCTGTACGTCCCGGCGGACGTGTTCTGAGGCGCCTCTGGTCTAGACCGTTTCGGTCCCGAACGACCTGCCGCCGTGACATTCGCGTGTCGCGGTGTTCACCTGGGTCACGGATCGGTTTCGGAAGCCCCGGGATGATGGGGGAGCCTTATCTTCCCGGTGCCTTCCACCACTAGGGTCGAGAGTGCATCGCTCGGGCAAGGCCGCCCGGCGTCAGGAAGAAGGAGACCCCCTTGTACAAGGGCCTGAAGATTGCCGCGCTGCTCGCGGCCAGCACGCTCGCCCTCGCGGCGTGCGGCAGCAGCAGCAGCGGCGGCACGAGCAGCACCGCAGCCCCCACCGACACCGCCGCGGCGTCGTCGTCGGCGCCCGCGTCCGACATCAAGGTCGGTCTGGCCTACGACATCGGTGGCCGCGGCGACCAGTCGTTCAACGACTCGGCCGCTGCCGGTCTCGACCAGGCGAAGAGCGAGTTCGGCATCGAGATCAAGGAGCTCGAGGCGACCGGCGGAGAGACCGACGCCCAGAAGGAGGAGCGACTCACGACGCTCGCCGAGGCCGGCTACAACCCGATCATCGCGGTGGGCTTCGCCTATGCCGTGGCGCTCGGCAAGGTTGCGCCGCTGTTCCCCGAGGTCCAGTTCGGCATCGTCGACGACGGCTCGCTGTCCGAGGCCAACAAGAACGTCACCAGCCTCGTGTTCGCCGAGAACGAGGGATCGTTCCTCGTCGGTGCGATCGCGGCGCAGGCCTCCAAGACCGGCAACGTCGGCTTCATCGGCGGTGTCAACGTCCCCCTCATCGTGAAGTTCGAGAAGGGCTTCGAGGCGGGCGCCAAGGCCGTCAACCCGAACATCAAGGTGCAGGTCAAGTACCTCACCGAGCCGCCGGACTTCTCCGGCTTCGGCGACCCGGCCAAGGGCAAGGTCGCGGCGCAGGGCATGTTCGACGGCGGTGCCGACGTGGTGTACGCCGCGGCCGGCGGCTCCGGCGGCGGTGTCTTCGAGGCCGCCAAGGCTGCCAAGGCCTGGGCGATCGGCGTCGACAGCGACCAGTACCTCACCGCTGACGCCAGCGTGAAGGACGTCATCCTGACCTCGATGCTCAAGCGCGTCGACGTCGCGGTGTACTCCTTCATCAAGTCGGCCGTGGACGGCTCGGTGCTCACCGGGGTCCAGACCTTCGACCTCAAGGTCGACGGCGTGGGCTACTCCGACAGCAACGACGCGGTCGCCGACTACACGGCGAAGGCGGAGGAGCTCAAGGCGCAGATCATCGCCGGGACCATCACGGTGCCGTCGTCCTGAGTACGCCTCTCGGCTGATCGTGGGGTGCGTCGCTGACGCACCCCACGATCACCGGACCGGGCCCGATCCGTGCGTGTAGCGTGCGGGTCGGGCCCGGCGTCGTTCCCACGGTCTGCCGGCCACGCCCGCTGATCCGTCAAGGAGTGAGCAGCCATCAGCACCCTGTCTGACCCCGGCCCAGGAACCGCCCCGCTCGCGGTCGAGCTGCGGGACATCACCAAGACGTTCCCCGGTGTGGTCGCCAACAAGGACATCAACCTCCGTGTGCGCCGAGGGACCGTGCACGCGATCGTCGGGGAGAACGGCGCGGGCAAGTCCACGCTCATGAAGACGCTGTACGGCATGCACCGCCCCGACAGCGGCACCATCACCCTCGACGGCGAGCAGGTCGCGCTCACCAGCCCCAGCGATGCCATCGCACGCGGCGTGGGCATGGTGCACCAGCACTTCCAGCTTGCCGACAACCTGTCTGTCCTCGAGAACGTCGTGCTCGGCAGCGAGCCCAAGCGCGGTATCCGCCTCGACTACGACCTCGCCCGTACTCGCATCCTGGATATCTCCGACCGCTACGGCCTCGATGTCACCCCCGACTCCCTCGTCGAGGACCTCGGTGTCGGCGAGCGCCAGCGCGTCGAGATCCTCAAGGTCCTCTACCGCGGGGCGCGCACCCTCATCCTCGACGAGCCCACCGCCGTGCTGGTGCCGCAGGAGGTCGACGAGCTGTTCGACGCGCTCCGCGAGCTCAAGAGCGAGGGCCTCGCGATCCTCTTCATCTCGCACAAGCTCGACGAGGTGCTCAAGGTCGCCGACGAGATCACCGTCATCCGCCGCGGCACCACCGTCGCCTCCGTGCTCCCCGCCGACGTCACTGCCCGCCAGCTCGCCGAGCTCATGGTCGGCAGCGAGCTCCCGACGCCGGAGACGCGCGAGTCGACCGTCACCGACGTCGAGGAGATCGTGATCGAGGGCCTCACCCTCGTCGACCGCGGCGGCCGAGCGCTGCTGTCCGACGTCTCGTTCACCATCCACCGCGGCGAGGTGCTCGGCATCGCCGGCGTCGAGGGGAACGGCCAGGCCGAGCTCGTCGAGACGGTGATGGGCATGCGCAAGGCGACGTCCGGCAGCGTGCACCTCGCCGGCGACGACATCACCGCCTGGAGCACCCGCCGTCGGCGCGAGTCGGGCATCGCCTACATCGCCGAGGACCGCATCCGGCACGGGCTGCTGCTGGAGTCACCGCTCTGGGAGAACCGGATGCTGGGGCACCAGACGCAGCCGCCGAACAGCAAGGGCGCGCTCATCGACGTCAAGGGCGCCCGCACCGACACCCAGCGGATCGTCGACGAGTACGACGTCCGAACCCCCTCGATCGACGTGCTCGCGTCCGCACTCTCGGGCGGTAATCAGCAGAAGCTCATCGTCGGCCGGGAGATGAGCAGCAGCCCGTCGGTGCTCATCGCCTCCCACCCCACCCGCGGCGTCGACGTCGGCGCCCAGGCGGCCATCTGGGACCTCCTGCGGGAGGCCCGCTCGAAGGGTCTTGCGGTGCTCCTCATCTCGGCCGACCTCGACGAGCTCATCGGCCTGTCCGACTCCATCAAGGTGATGCTCCGCGGCAAGCTCGTCGCCGACGCCGACCCCGCCACCGTCACGCCCGAGCAGCTCGGCTCGGCCATGACCGGCGCGGAGGGTGCAGCCTGATGTCCGGACGCTTCAGCCTCAACCGCATGGGCCTTGCGGTCGCCGCGCCCCTGCTCGCGATCGTCTTCGCGCTCGTCGTCACGTCCGTGGTGCTCGTCGCGGCGGGGAACAACCCGATCACCGCCTTCACCACGATGCTCGAGGGGCTCACCAAGCCCCGCATCCAGGTCAACATCCTGAACTCCGCGACCACCTACTACTTCTCGGCGGTCGCGGTCGCTATCGGCTTCAAGATGAACCTGTTCAACATCGGTGTCGACGGCCAGTACCGCCTCGCCGCCATGCTGGCTGCTGCCGTCGGTGGCGCGGTCGTGCTTCCGCCCGTCCTGCACGTCGGGCTCATCGTCGGTGTCGCGATGCTCGTCGGCGCCTTCTGGGCCGGCATCGCCGGCCTCCTCAAGGTGACCCGCGGCGTCAGCGAGGTCATCTCGACGATCATGCTCAACTTCATCGCCACGGGATTGGTCGCGTTCCTGCTGACGCCAGGACGCCTGGCGGAGTCGGTCGCCGGGTCGAACAACATCGGCACCAAGCCGATCCCCGAGTCCGGCCAGGTCCCGGGCATGGCCATCATCCCCGGGACGAAGAACGAGGTGTACGGCTTCATCCTCGTCGCCGCCCTGGTGGGCCTCGGCTACTGGTTCCTGCTCAACCGCACCCGCTTCGGCTTCGACCTGCGTGCGACCGGCT
This sequence comes from Candidatus Nanopelagicales bacterium, assembly GCA_038316965.1. Classification (GTDB taxonomy): domain Bacteria; phylum Actinomycetota; class Actinomycetes; order S36-B12; family CAIYMF01; genus Longivirga. The sequence goes on along the minus strand of JBBQAY010000001.1, from coordinate 5,812 downwards.
CGTCCGAGCCCGCCGCCGTCGCCTCCGGCGTCAACGTCGGCCGCATGGTCGTCTACGCGATGCTGCTCTCGGGCGCCGTCGCAGGTCTCGTGGGCATGCCGCAGCTGCTCGGGTCGTCGCACACCTACAGCCTCGACTTCCCGACCGGGCTCGGCTTCACGGGCATCGCGATCGCGCTGCTCGGGCGCAACTCGCCGATCGGCATCGCCTTCGGCGCGCTGCTGTGGGCGTTCCTCGACAACACCTCGAACAGCCTCGAGTTCCAGGGCATCCCCAAGCAGACCGTCCTCATCATGCAGGGCGTGATCGTGCTCTCGGTGGTCATCGCCTACGAGCTCGTACGCCGTTACCGCATCCGGGCCGTGGCCCAGGACGTCGGACGTCAGCTCGTGACCGAGGTCGCGGAGAAGGAGGCCGTGGCATGAGCGCCGACACCGTCACCCCCACCGAGGCGGTGGCCGAGCCGCCGCGCGCACGTCGGCTCCCGGCCAGCAAGGGCCTCCGCCTGCTCTACCTCGCCTCGGTGCTGCTCCTGTTGCTCTCGACCGTCCGCATCATCACCGGCGTCACCAACCTCACCTCCGCAGGCACCGTCGCGGCCGCCCTCGGCCTCTCGGTGCCGATCGCCATGGCCGGTCTCGGCGGCCTCTGGTCGGAGCGCTCGGGCGTGGTCAACATCGGACTCGAGGGCATGATGATCCTCGGGACGTTCGGCGCCGGCTGGGCCGGCTACCAGTGGGGTCCCTGGGCGGGCCTCGGAGTGGCGATCGCCTTCGGCGCCCTGGGCGGCCTGCTGCACGCCGTCGCGACGGTCACCTTCGCCGTCGACCAGATCGTGAGCGGTGTCGCGATCAACATCCTCGCGGTCGGCCTCACGCAGTTCCTCGCGGCAGAGCTCTTCCAGGGCGTGCCGGGCGGTGGCGCCACCCAGTCGCCGCGCATCGACACGATGGGGTCGATCACGCTGCCGGGGATCTCGGACGCAGCCGAAGGCGTCGCCGACAAGGGCTGGTTCCTCATCAGCGACCTCGCCGGCGTCATCGCAGGCATCACGACGAACGTCAGCTACATCACGATCCTCGCGATCCTCGCGCTCATCGGGTCGTTCTTCGTCCTGTGGCGCACGGCGTTCGGCCTGCGTCTCCGCTCGTGCGGCGAGGCGCCGTACGCCGCCGCGACGCTGGGCGTGAACGTCCGCAAGTACAAGTACATCGCCGTGGTGATGTCGGGCGCCTTCGCCGGCCTCGGCGGCGCCTACCTCACGATCGTGGCCGCGCAGATCTACCGCGAGGGTCAGACCGCCGGACGCGGCTACATCGGTCTCGCGGCGATGATCTTCGGCAACTGGCGCCCGGGCGGCCTCGCTGCGGGTGCCGGCCTGTTCGGCTACACCGACGCGCTTCAGCTGCGCGGTGGAGGAGCGGTGCACGCGCTGCTCCTGCTCACCTCGATCCTGCTGGTCGGCTACGGCATCTGGCTCCTCGTGAAGCGCAAGACCATCAGCGGCGCGATCTCGATCGTCATGGCCCTCGGCGTGTTCGCCTGGTACGCCACGACCGACGACGTCGCCCCTCAGGTCGCGTTCGTGACGCCGTACGTCGCAACGCTGCTCGTGCTGTCGTTGGCATCTCAACGCCTACGAATGCCGGCCGCCGACGGCAAGCCGTATCTCAAGGGCGAGGAGCACTAGGCCGTGCCCGAGGTCGACTGGCCGCGCCTCACCCAGGCCGCGGTCGAGGTCATGCAGCGCGCCTACGCGCCGTACAGCAGGTTCCGTGTGGGTGTCGCGGGCCTGGTCGACGACGGCCGCGTCGTGGTCGGCTGCAACGTCGAGAACGCGGCGTACGGCGTCGCCCTCTGCGCCGAGTGCGGCATGGTCTCGTCGCTGCACGCCACCGGCGGGGGTCGTCTCGTCGCCGTCGCGTGCGTCGATGCGAACGGCGACCCGCTCATGCCCTGCGGCCGCTGCCGCCAGCTGCTGTGGGAGAACGGCGGCCCCGAGTGCCTCGTCGCCACCCCGCTCGGCGTCCTCCCGATGACCGAGGTGCTGCCCCAGGCCTTCGGTGTCTCCGACCTCTCGCACGTGACAGGTGAGTCCTATGGCTGAGAAGTTCGCGGCGGTCGACGTCATCGTCGCCAAGCGCGACAAGCGCGAGCTCACCGACGAGCAGATCGACTGGGTGGTCGACGCCTACACGCGCGGCGTCGTCGCCGACGAGCAGATGTCCTCGCTCGCGATGGCGATCCTGCTCAACGACATGACGCCGCGGGAGATCGCCCGCTGGACCGCCGCGATGATCGCCAGCGGCGAGCGCATGGACTTCAGCTCCGTGGGTCGTCCGACGGCCGACAAGCACTCGACCGGTGGCGTCGGCGACAAGATCACCCTCCCGCTCGCCCCGCTGGTCGCTGCCTGCGGCGCCGCAGTTCCGCAGCTCTCGGGCCGCGGCCTCGGGCACACGGGAGGCACGCTCGACAAGCTCGAGTCGATCCCGGGCTGGCGCGCCTCGCTCACGAACGAGGAGATGCTGACGGTCCTGCGCGACGTCGGAGCCGTCATCTGCGCAGCCGGCGACGGCCTGGCGCCCGCCGACAAGAAGCTGTATGCCCTGCGCGACGTCACCGGCACCGTCGAGGCGATCCCGCTGATCGCCAGCAGCATCATGAGCAAGAAGATCGCCGAGGGCACGGGTGCGCTGGTGCTCGACGTCAAGGTCGGGTCAGGTGCGTTCATGAAGGACGAGGCGCGCGCCCGAGCACTGGCCGAGCGGATGGTGGCACTCGGCGAGGACGCCGGCGTTCGCACGCGCGCGCTCCTCACCGCGATGGACACCCCGCTCGGGCTCACGGCGGGCAACGCGCTCGAGGTGCGTGAGTCGGTCGAGGTGCTGGCCGGAGGCGGTCCGGCCGACGTCGTCGAGCTCACCCTCGTGCTCGCGCGCACCATGCTCGAGCTCGCCGGCGTCCACGGGCCCGACCCTGCCGACGTGCTGCGCGACGGACGGGCGATGGACGCCTGGCGCGCGATGATCTCGGCCCAGGGCGGTGACCCCGACGCAGCTCTGCCCGTCGCGGCCGAGCAGCACATCGTCACGGCCGAGCGGTCGGGTGTGCTCACCCGCCTCGACGCACTGGCGGTGGGCGTCTCCGCCTGGCGCCTCGGCGCCGGTCGCGCCCGCAAGGAGGACCCGGTCAGCGCGGGCGCAGGCATCGAGATGCACGCCAAGCCCGGCGATGCTGTCGTCGCCGGCCAGGCTCTGCTCACGTTGCATGCCGACGACGTCGACCGCTTCGGGCCCGCACTCGCCGACCTCGTCGGCGGGATCGAGATCGGCGACCCCGGCTCGGTCGTCGACCGCCTGCCGCTGGTCATCGACCAGATCGGGGCCTGACGTGCCTCTCGTGATCGACGCCCCGACCCGTATCCCCGTGCCCGGTGGCAAGACGATCGACGAGTACGTCGGCCGCGTGCGTACCGGCTCCGAGTCGGTGTCCGTCGCGCACATGGTGGCGCCCGCGGGCTGGGAGGAGCCGGCGCAGACGCCGGAGTTCGACGAGATCACGATCGTGCTGAAGGGCACGGTGGTCGTGGAGCACGACGGCGGCGTCCTGGAGGTGCACGCCGGACAGGCTGTGATCACGCACGCAGGTGAGCGGATCCGCTACGCGACCTCAGATGCCGGCGCGGAGTACGTCGCGGTGTGCCTCCCGGCGTTCGCCCCGGAGCTCGTCAACCGCGAGGACTGACCGCTACTGGCCGGGGACCCTGGCCTTGAACGGGTCCGTGCGCGGCATGTTGCTGACCTCGGCCCGGGGGCAGGCAGCGAGCGTGAGACCGGCGACCTGCAGCGCGTCGTTGCAGAGCAGCTCGACCGTCATGCTGCGCTCCTGGCCCGCCGGGGTGACGGTGACGCGGTAGATGGTGACCTCGTGGCGGACCGGGGTGTCGTACATGACCGCGACCGTGCCGAGCAGGACGGACGTGCCACGCGTGCCGCCGACGCCGTTCCAGGGCTGGTCGTAGCGCTGCCACACGGAGGCGGACGCGTTCCACACGCCCCCGAGGGAGACGTCCTGCTCGCGCAGGTGGTTGAGCACCTGGGTCGCGACACGGCTTTCGAGCACCGCGGCGGGGCGGATGATCTCGACATGCTCCTGAAGCCGGGAGGCGGCGGTCTGCTCCATATGGGTGTCTTCGGCAGTCCCGGGGCGAGGTTGAGCCCCTCGCAGGCAGTTTCCCCTGCCGAGCCCCGCCAGGGCGGCCGCGGCGGCGGCCCTGTGGCGGTGTCGGGCAGAGTTCGCCGCCCGGTCGTCGAGCACGGCTCGGGCGGCGTTGTGGCGGCGTCGGGCAGAGTTCGCCGCACGGTCGTCGTGAGGTCACCGATCGACCCTCGGGGGCGCTAGCGTGCGGGGATGAGCGTCGAGACCGGACCCGTCCACCCTTCTCCGTCCCCCCGCGACCACTCCGTGGGCGCGGGCGCCGTACTGCCCGCCGACGTCGTCCGCCGTGCCCCGAAGGCGCTGCTGCACGACCACCTCGACGGGGGTCTGCGTCCGCAGACGATCATCGACCTCGCGGCTGAGTCGGGCTACGACAAGCTGCCCAGCACCGACGCCGACGAGCTCGGCCGCTGGTTCGTCGAGGCGGCCGACTCCGGCTCCCTGGTGCGCTACCTCGAGACGTTCGCGCACACGGTCGGCGTGATGCAGACGCCGTCGGCCCTGGCCCGGGTCGCGTCCGAGTGCGCGCAGGACCTCGCCGCGGACGGCGTCGTCTACGCCGAGATCCGCTTCGCCCCCGAGCTGCACGTCGAGCAGGGGCTGTCGCTCACGGACGTGGTCGAGGCGGTGCTGGCCGGCTTCCGCGAGGGTGAGGCGGCGGCAGCCGCGTCCGGTCACCGCATCCGCGTCGGCACCTTGCTCACCGCGATGCGGACGGCTGCGCGCTCCCGCGAGATCGCCGACCTCGTCGTGGTCTACCGCGACACCGGCGTCGTCGGCTTCGACATCGCCGGAGCCGAGGCGGGCTTCCCGCCGTCCCGCCATCAGGACGCCTTCGACTACCTGCGCGGCGAGTCGTGCCACATCACGATCCACGCGGGCGAGGCCTTCGGGCTCCCGTCCATCCACGAGGCCGTGGCCTTCTGCGGCTGCGACCGGCTCGGGCACGGCGTACGCATCGTCGACGACATCACCGTGGCGCCCGACGGCACGGCCACCCTCGGCCGGTTGGCGCGGTACGTCCGCGACCAGCGCATCCCGCTCGAGATGTGCCCGACGTCCAACATCCAGACGGGTGCGGCACCGTCGTACGCCGAGCACCCCATCGGGCTGCTCTCGCGGCTGCGCTTCCGGGTCACGGTCAACACCGACAACCGGCTGATGTCGGGTACGTCGATGTCGCGCGAGTTCCTGGCGCTGTCCGAGGCCTTCGGCTGGGGGCTCGAGGAGATGCGTTGGGTCACGATCAACGCGCTGAAGTCGGCGTTCATCCCGTTCGACGAGCGCCTCGCCCTCATCGAGGACGTCGTCAAGCCCGGCTACGCCGCCCTGGCCGCCGAAACCCCCTGACCCGATCCGTCAGCCCGTGACCAGGGCCGGGGCGAACTCGACGACGAGCAGGACTCCGGTGAGCACCAGCAGGCCTCCGGCCAGGCGGTGGGCGGTGCGCAGGCTGCGGTCGTCGAGGCGTCGGCGTCCGCCGGCGACCAGCGCTGCCAGCGCCACCTTGCTGCCGATCAGCAGCAGGTAGAAGGCAACCAGGAAGCCGGCAGCCGCCGCGGGGGACGACGACCAGGCGGAGACCAGCACC